>NZ_JBJODA010000007.1:0-206753 GCF_045899875.1 Clostridioides sp. GD02377 | reverse complement strand
GCCCCTTCCAGGTCGCCAAACTAAATAAGCGGGAATAGTTCAGTGGTAGAGCGCAACCTTGCCAAGGTTGAAGTCGCGAGTTCGAATCTCGTTTCCCGCTCCATAATAACTTGGGTGCATAGCTCAGCTGGATAGAGCAACGCCCTTCTAAGGCGTGTGTCCGGGGTTCGAATCCCTGTGCGCTCATTAAGAAAAGTTTACTATATTTTATAGTAAACTTTTATATTGTTTAAAAAGACACAGGATACATGTATATTACCTGTGTCTTTTTCTTTACAAACTTTAAACCTTGTAAGAGTTACAGTATATTCATTAATATTGTAAACATATAAATGCTAATGTATAATAGTTTACAAGACGTTTATAAAAGTTATAGTTAGAAAGAATCACTAACTATAGGATAAAGTCTATATACATTATATTGTATACTTTATAGTATTAATATATTAGAATGATTAATTAATTTATAGATTAATTGTACTTATATAATGAATTATGAAAAATTAAGTATTATAGAGAATTGACAATGTAATGTAACATTTATATGTTATACTAAATGAATTATAATAGTATAGGTAATAGATGCATAAGTCTGAGAATATGTGTGTTATTTTACCTATAGAAAATAATTTCTAATAGTATTTGTAGTAGTATATTAAAATAAATTTATCTAGACTAGTTATAAAGCAGATTATTATTTTAAGGCAAGAATTACATTAATAAGTTAATAAGATAATATTTATGATATATAATGTTTCAGTTATATAATTAATGAGCAGATTATAAAATTTATTTTAGTAAATATATATTAATTAATGATATATTAAATAGGTTCTATAGCATAAAACTGTGTTAAGGCGCGAGTACTATTTTGTATTCGCGCCTTGATGGTTTGAATTATTTGACCTAAAACTAACTTTAATAAAAATATACATTTATTGAATCAATATTTTTTATGTCTTTAGAGATTATTTAACAATCTCGAACCATAAAATTAGAATTATTTACACAAAAGTTAAATAGTTTGTATAGAGTTAGATTTATATAGTATAATACATAGTGTAAATAATTAAGAAGTTATCAAACAGGAGGATAAAACTGTGTTAGATATAAATTCTTTTTTAAATGGATTTTTTAATATAATATTAAGAATGAGTATATATGATTTAATTGACATATCTATAGTAGCGTATATTTTTTACAAAATATTTATGTTTATAAAAGATACAAGAGCAGAACAAGTATTTAAAGGGATAATATTTCTTTTACTAGCAACTCAACTTAGTAACACTTTTAAACTGCATACCGTTTATTGGATATCTCTTAAAGCTCTAGATTATGGAGTTATAGCTGCCCTTATAATTTTTCAGCCAGAATTTAGAGCAGGACTTGAGCATATAGGAAGAGCAAAATTTAATTTATTTGGAAAGAATGTAAATACATCAGAAGAGACTCTTAATAGAAATATAGAGGAAATTGTAGAGGCATTATATTCACTTTCTAGACAAAAGATAGGCGCTCTTATCATAATGGAAAGAGAAACTAGAATAAGTGATATAATAAATACAGGAACTATTATTGATGCTGAGATTTCTAGACAGCTATTAATAAATATATTTATACCAAATACACCACTACATGATGGAGCTGTTGTAATTAGAGATTCCAAAGTAAAGGCAGCTGCATGTTTTTTACCTCTGACAGAAAGTAAGGATTTAAGCAAAGATTTAGGTACTAGACATAGAGCGGGAATAGGTGTAAGTGAAGTATCTGACTGTATTACACTGATTGTGTCTGAAGAAACTGGAGGCGTTTCAATCGCTAAATCAGGTAAGTTATATAGAGATATCTCTAGAGAAAGAATGATGAATATATTACGTAGTAATCTAAAAACAAATACAGAAACAAGAAGTTTTTTCAAAGGTGGTATATTTAAATGATAAATAGACTGAAAAATAATACCAAAATAAAAATAATATCATTTTTAAGTGCAATTGCATTATGGATGTATGTTATGGCTGTAGTTGACCCTGAAGAAACTAAAGGGTTTGAGGATATACCTGTATCTATAAGTAACATGAGTGATTTAAAAGATAAAAATCTTGTTATATATCCAGACGAAAAATTAACAGCAGATGTATATATAAAAGGTAGTTTATCAAAGGTACAAAGTGTAAAAAAAGAGGATATACATGTGTATGGAACTATTGAAGACCCAATACAAGGACAGAAAGAAGTATATTTAAAAGCAAATATTCCTCAAGGTGTCACTATAGAATTTAAACATGATGTTTTAGTAGTGAATCTTGAAAAAAATATAAAAGAAAAAAGAGATATAAAGGTAGAAGTAAGTGGAAATTCAAAAAGAAATATAAATAAAATTGAACTTAGTAAGAATGTTGTCGACGTTTCGGGATCGAGAAGTCTGGTTAATGAAGTCAAAAGTGTAAGAGCTAACTTAGATGTTGGAAATCAAACAGAGGACTTTTCTAAAAAATTAGAATTAATTCCATTAAATAGTAGTGGAACAAAGGTTGAAGGTGTAACATTAAGCTCATCTTTTGTAACTGCACAAATAGAATTATTAAAAGAAAAGACTGTACCAATAAGAGTGAACTTGAAGGATGGTAAAGATAATGATGCACTGAAAAACTATAAATTAAGTGCAGAACAAGTTACAATAAAAGGAAAAAAAGAAAATATAGACAAAATAAATTATATTAAGACAAAACCTGTTGATTTAGCTGATTTAGCTGATGGAGGAGAAAAAGAAGTGAGTTTAGAGGTTCCAGAAGGTATAACTCTTGAAGACAGTTCTATAACAATAAAATTAAATGAAACAAAACAGTTAAGTGCAGAGTTTCTATACAATGTAGAGGATATTGAATTAAGAAATATACCAGCAAATATGGATAATCCAAGTATAATTTCTGATGTAAATATAAAAGTTGTAGTAGAATCGACAGAAGACTTAAGCAAGTTAAATAAAAAAGATATTTCATTGTTTATCGATTTATCACAAGGACCTGAAGAAGATAGTAAATACAAAGTAAAATATGAAACAACATATCAATTTAAAAAAATAAATATAGAACCTAATATTGTTGAAGTGGAATGAACAAATATTTCGAATATTTAGTTGTTACAAGATGCGACAAAAAAACCTATAAAATTAAGTTTGTTAATTTTATGTTTTTGTTGCATCTTGTTTATTTTAGTTATATTATAAAATAAGGACAATGAGATATTTGTTAAATCTAAAAAGTACTAGAAATTATGAAAAAAGACTGATAAATAGATTTAAATAAATATTTTTGAATTAAATATTTCAATTATCCCTAGGAAAACGTTGCTGAACGAGTTATAATTTAATTGAGATATAAAAAGTTCTATTTCAAAAAATTCAAGATGAGGTGGAAATGCATGAAAAGCTTTGAAGAAGTAATTAAGTTTGCAAAAGAAAGAGGACCTAAAACTATATCAGTAGCATGTTGTCAAGACAAAGAAGTTTTAATGGCAGTTGAGATGGCTAGAAAAGAAAAAATAGCAGATGCTATTTTAGTAGGTGATATAGAAAAGACTAAAGAAATTGCAAAAAGCATAGACATGGATATCGAAAATTATGAACTGATAGATATAAAAGATTTAGCAGAAGCATCTCTAAAATCTGTTGAATTAGTTTCACAAGGAAAAGCCGACATGGTAATGAAAGGCTTAGTAGACACATCAATAATACTAAAAGCAGTTTTAAATAAAGAAGTAGGTCTTAGAACTGGAAATGTATTAAGTCATGTAGCAGTATTTGATGTAGAGGGATATGACAGATTATTTTTCATAACTGACGCAGCTATGAACTTAGCTCCTGATACAAATACTAAAAAGCAAATCATAGAAAATGCTTGCACAGTAGCACATTCATTAGATATAAACGAACCAAAAGTTGCTGCAATATGCGCAAAAGAAAAAGTAAATCCAAAAATGAAAGATACAGTTGAAGCTAAAGAACTAGAAGAAATGTATGAAAGAGGAGAAATCAAAGGTTGTATGGTTGGTGGACCTTTTGCAATTGATAATGCGGTGTCTTTAGAAGCAGCTAAACATAAAGGTATAAATCATCCTGTAGCAGGAAGAGCTGATATATTATTAGCTCCAGATATTGAAGGTGGTAACATATTATATAAAGCTTTAGTATTCTTCTCAAAATCAAAAAATGCAGGAGTTATAGTTGGAGCTAAAGCACCAATAATACTAACTTCTAGAGCAGATAGTGAAGAAACTAAACTTAACTCAATAGCTTTAGGTGTTTTAATGGCAGCAAAGGCTTAAATTTAAGGGGGAAATAGGCAAATGAGCAAAATATTTAAAATCTTAACAATAAATCCTGGATCGACATCAACTAAAATAGCTGTATTTGATAATGAGGATTTAGTATTTGAAAAAACTTTAAGACATTCTTCAGAAGAAATAGGAAAATATGAGAAAGTGTCAGACCAATTTGAATTCCGTAAACAAGTAATAGAAGAAGCTCTAAAAGAAGGTGGAGTAAAAACATCTGAATTAGATGCTGTAGTAGGTAGAGGAGGACTTCTTAAACCTATAAAAGGTGGTACTTATTCAGTAAGTGCTGCTATGATTGAAGATTTAAAAGTAGGAGTTTTAGGAGAACATGCTTCAAACTTAGGTGGAATAATAGCAAAGCAAATAGGTGATGAAGTAAATGTTCCTTCATACATAGTAGACCCTGTTGTTGTGGATGAATTAGAAGATATCGCTAGAATTTCTGGTATGCCTGAAATAAGCAGAGCAAGTGTAGTACATGCTCTAAATCAAAAGGCAATAGCAAGAAGATACGCTAGAGAAATAGGTAAGAAATACGAAGATATAAATCTTATAGTTGCTCACATGGGTGGAGGAGTTTCTGTTGGAGCTCATAAAAATGGTAGAATAGTAGATGTTGCAAACGCATTAGATGGAGAAGGTCCTTTCTCTCCAGAAAGAAGTGGTGGATTACCAGTAGGTGCATTAGTAAAAATGTGCTTTAGTGGAAAATATACTCAAGATGAAATTAAAAAGAAAATAAAAGGTAATGGTGGATTAGTTGCATATTTAAATACTAATGATGCTAGAGAAGTTGAAGAAAGAATTGAAGCTGGTGATGAAAAGGCTAAATTATTATATGAAGCTATGGCATATCAAATCTCTAAAGAAATAGGAGCTAATGCAGCAGTTCTTAAGGGAGATGTAAAAGCAATACTATTAACTGGTGGAATCGCATATTCAAAAATGTTTACAGAAATGATTACAGATAGAGTTAAATTTATAGCAGATGTAAAAGTTTATCCAGGAGAAGATGAAATGATTGCATTAGCTCAAGGTGGACTTAGAGTTTTAACTGGTGAAGAAGAGGCTCAAGTTTATGATAACTAATGATAAAAGAATAAGAATCATAACTGGTCACTATGGAAGTGGTAAAAGTGAATTTGCGATGAACTATGTTATTAAATTAAGAGATATGGTTTCTGGCAAAGTTGCTATAGCCGATTTAGATGTGGTAAATGTATACTTTAGAACTAGAGAAAAGAAAGAACTAATGAAATCTTTAGGTATACAACCAATTGATAGCTCAATCAATGCTCCAACATTAGACTTACCAGCAGTATCAGCAGAAGTAATGTCTCCTATGGTGGACAATTCATACAATTCTGTTATAGATTTAGGTGGAGATAATGTAGGTGCCAGAGTTATAGGAAGATTTAGTCATTTGTTAAAAGAAGGCGACTATGATATGCTTTTTGTAATAAATGCAAATAGGGAGAAAACTCAAACTTCTGAAGAAGTTATCCAATATATAAAGGAAATAGAAAAATCTTCTAAGTTAAAGGTAACAGGTCTAATTAATAATACTCATCTTATTAGATTTACTACTATTGATGACGTTTTAAGAGGACAGAAAGTTGCAAAAGAAGTTTCTGAGAAATGTAATATACCTATAAGATATGTTGCATGTTTAGAAAATCTTGTTGAACAGTTACCAAAAGACATAGAAGGAGAAATTTTTCCTATAAAATTATATATGAGAGAAGATTGGATGTAGTTTGAGCTCAAATATATAGAAAGTTTAAGGAGGCTTAGGTAAATGGCTAAAGGAAAAGTATCTTTTAATGAAGAACGTTGTAAAGGTTGTGGATTATGCGTTGAAGCATGTCCAGTAAAAATCATACAATTAGACTCAAATGTAATAAACAAAAAAGGGTATAACCCAGCAACTGTTTTTGAAATGGAAAAATGCATAGGATGTGCAAGTTGTGCAACTATGTGTCCAGATGTAGTTATAACAGTAGAAAGAGATTAATTTAATTAATATTTAAGGGGGAATTTTAATGGCTAAGATACTTATGAAAGGTAACGAAGCATTTGGAAAAGCAGCTATAGAAGCTGGTTGCAAATATTTCTTCGGTTACCCAATAACTCCACAAAGTGAATTACCAGAATATTTATCAAGAGAGTTACCAAAGATAGGTGGAGCGTTCGTTCAAGCTGAATCAGAAGTTTCTGCAATAAACATGGTTTATGGTGGAGCAGGTGCAGGAGCAAGAGTTATGACTTCTTCATCTTCACCAGGAGTTGCTTTAAAACAAGAAGGTATAACATATGCAGTAGGTGCAGAAGTTCCTTGTGTTGTACTTAACGTAATGAGAGGTGGTCCAGGACTTGGAAGTATACAACCTTCACAAGCTGACTACTTTATGTCTACAAGAGGTGGAGGAAATGGAGACTACAGAACTCCAGTATTCGCACCAGCTACAGTTCAAGAAGCTGTTGATATGATAATGGAAGCTTTTGACGTTGCAGATTACTACAGATCACCAGTTATGGTAGTTGCAGATGGTATGATAGGTCAAATGATGGAGCCAGTTGAATTTAAAGCTCCTGAAAAGAAAAGAGAATTGCCTCCTAAAGATTGGGCAACTGTTGGAACTAAAGGAAAAAGAGTACCTAATGTAATAAACTCTCTATACTTAGAGCCAGAAGTACTAGAAGACCATTGTTGGCATTTACAAGAAAAATTTGAAGCAATGGAAAAAAATGAAGTTCAATACGAAATGTACAAAACAGAAGATGCTGAATTTGTATTTGCAGCTTATGGAACTACTTCAAGAGTAGTAAAAAGCGCAATTGATATATTAAGAGAAGAAGGAATAAAAGCAGGTCTTATAAGACCTAAAGTATTATGGCCATTCCCATTTGAAGCATTTGACCAAATTCCTAATGCTAGAAACATATTAACTGTTGAAATGAGTATGGGACAAATGGTGGAAGATGTTAAAATGGCAGTAGAAGGTAAATTACCAGTTTACTTCCATGGAAGACCAGGAGGAATGACTCCAACACCAGCAGAAATAGTTGAAAAAGCTAAAAAAATTATTGCCGGAGAATTGGTTGCAGGAGGTGCTAGATAATGGCTGTTGTATTTAAGAAAACTGAAGGATTACAAGATACTCAAACTCACTACTGTCCAGGATGTACACATGGTATAATCCATAGATTAGTTGGTGAAGTATTAGAAGAATTAGGAGTATTAGGTGATGCTGTAGGTGTTGTTCCAGTTGGATGTTCAGTTCTAGGATATAAATATTTTAACTGTGACACTCAAGAGGCTGCTCATGGTAGAGCACCAGCAGCTGCTACAGGAATAAAAAGAGTTCATCCTGAAAATACAGTATTCACTTATCAAGGTGATGGAGACTTAGCTTCAATCGGTACTGCTGAAATAGTTCATGCAGCTGCTAGAGGAGAAAAAATAACTACTATATTTGTAAACAATACAACATATGGTATGACTGGTGGGCAAATGGCTCCAACTACACTAGTTGGACAAAGAGCTACTACTGCTCAATCAGGAAGAAATGCTGAAACTCAAGGTTATCCAATAAGAGTAAGCGAAATGTTAGCTACATTAACAGGAGCTGTATTTGTAGAAAGAGTAGCAGTTGATACTCCAGCTCATGTTAGACAAGCTAAAAAAGCTATAAAGAAAGCATTCCAAGTTCAACAAGCAGGATTAGGATTTGGAATAGTAGAAGTATTATCTACTTGTCCTACAAACTGGGGACTAGCTCCAAATGATGCTTTACAATGGTTAAGAGACAATATGATACCATACTATCCATTAGGAAATTTCAAAAATGTTGAAGTTGAGGAGGTGAAGTAAATGTCTACAGCTAGAGTAATATGTGCAGGCTTCGGAGGCCAAGGTGTTATGTCTATGGGACAATTACTTACTTATGCAGGAATGCTAGAAGGAAAAGAAGTTTCTTGGTTACCATCTTATGGACCAGAAATGCGTGGAGGTACAGCAAACTGTGCAGTAACTGTATCTAGTGAACCAGTTGGTTCTCCACTTATAACAGATGATGCAACTGCAGCTATATTATTAAACATACCAGCATTTGAAAAATTCAAAGATGATGTAATTCCTGGTGGAAAAATAATAGTAAATAGCTCTTTAATAAAAGAAAAAGTTGAAAGAACAGATGTAGATGTTTATTATATACCAGCAAATGAATTAGCAGTTGAGTTAGGAAATGACAAAGTTGCTAATATGATAATGTTAGGAGCTTACTTAAAAGTAGCTGATACTGTAGATATAGAATCTGTATTAGAAGCATTTAAGAAAGTTTTCGGACCTAGAAAAGAAAAATTCGTTCCATTAAACAGAGAAGCTCTACAAAAAGGTATGGATGCTGCATGTTCTGTAGCAACTAACTAATAAAGAAAAAAGATGTCAAAAAAAAGACAATAGAATTATTTCTATTGTCTTTTTTGCTGATAAGTATTAAAATGTTTTTATGACTGAAATTAAGAATATAATGATATTTTATGAACTATAAAAATATAATATAAATTGCAAGCTTTTCAATTATGGAAGGAGAATCTTTAGTGAGAAAGTATTTTGGAACTGATGGAGTTAGAGGAGTAGCAAATACAGAATTAACATGTGACTTAGCATATAAACTTGGTAGAGCTGGTGGTTTTGTCTTAGCTCAAGGAGACCACAGGGTAAAAGTAGTGGTAGGTAAAGATACGAGAATATCAGGAGATATGTTAGAAGCATCTTTAATAGCAGGACTTATGTCTGTTGGATGTGATGTTATTACTGTTGGAATAATACCAACACCTGCAGTGGCATATTTAACTAGAAAATATGGTGCTGATTGTGGCGTGGTTATATCTGCATCTCATAATCCTGTTGAATATAATGGAATTAAATTCTTTAATAAGAATGGATATAAATTGGATGATGAAATTGAATTAAGAATAGAAGAGTATATAGATGATATAGATAAAATTGAATGTCTACCAATTGGGGAAAATGTAGGAAGAAAGTTACATGAACATTATGCACAAAGGGACTATGTAGACTATCTGAAATCAATAATAAGTACCGATTTTAAAGGATTAAAAGTAGTATTGGATTGTGCAAATGGTGCATCATATAAAGTAGCACCAATAGTATTTGATGAATTAGGAGCAAGTGTAATTTCAATAAATAGCTCACCAGATGGAAATAATATAAATTATAAATGTGGTTCTACACATCCAGAACAACTTCAAAATGCTGTTTTGGAACATAATGCTGACTTAGGTCTTGCATATGATGGAGATGCCGATAGATTAATTGCTGTAAATGAAAAGGGTCAAATTGTTGATGGAGACCATATAATGATATTGAGTGCTTTAAATTTAAAGAAAAATAATAAATTAGCACAAGATACTTTAGTAGTTACAGTTATGAGTAACATAGGATTAACAATAGCTGCTAAAGAAAATGGAATAAATTTATCTACTACAGCAGTTGGAGATAGGTATGTTTTAGAGGATATGGTTAAGAATGGATACAATCTTGGTGGAGAACAATCTGGACATATGATATTCTTAGATTACAATACAACTGGAGATGGAGTACTTAGTTCTTTAATACTTGCAAATATAATCTTGCAAGAAAAGAAACCTTTATCAGAGCTTGCATCAATAATGAGTCAATATCCACAAGTATTAGTAAATGCAACAATAAAAAATGAAAATAAAACTAAATATATGGAATATCCAGAAATAAAAACTGAGATAGAAAGAATAGAATCTATTTTAGATGGAAATGGTAGAGTTTTGATAAGACCATCAGGAACTGAGCCATTAGTTAGAGTTATGTTAGAGGGTAAAGAGGAAGGTCAAATAAAAGAATTAGCAACAAATTTAGCTAATCTTATACAAGAAAAATTATCGTAATTTATAAGGGTATTCTCAGGTATAAATACTGAGAGCACCTTTCTAAGCGCCAGAACTTAGTTATAGACATAATTATTAAGTAACATAGGAACTAAGTTGACGAGGTCAGAGTTAATCGAATTGTCGGCGGATGCTCTGCGGTGTGTTTACCATCGAAAGACTTCTTTAAATAATAGGAGTAATCCTATGGACAAAGGGAAGCCAAAGTAAACTTATATGACCTAACTCTTAAAATATATAAATAATATTTTTTAGGAGGACACAAATAATGTGTGGAATAGTTGGATATTTAGGAAGTAGAAAGGCAGCAGAAGTTATAGTAGAAGGACTTTCTAAGCTAGAGTACAGAGGTTATGACTCTGCAGGAGTAGCAGTTAATAATTCTAATGGAGAAGAGCTTGATATCAGAAAATTTAAAGGTAGACTTTCTGTATTGGCAGAGGATTTAGAAAAGAATCCTATTGATGGAAATTTGGGAATAGGGCATACAAGATGGGCAACTCATGGAGAACCATCTGATGTAAACTCTCATCCTCATTTTAATCAAGCTAAAACAATAGCAGTTGTTCATAATGGGATAATAGAAAATTATATGGAAATAAAAGAGGAGTTAATCTCTGAAGGTGTTAAATTTGAATCTCAGACAGATACAGAAGTAATAGCACATTTAGTAGATAAATATTATGAAGGTAATTTATTAGATGCTGTATACAAAACTATATCAAAATTAAGAGGAGCTTATGCACTAGGTGTTATCTGTAAAGAACATGGAAATGAACTAGTTGCAGTAAGAAAAGATAGTCCTCTTGTAGTTGGTGTTGGTGAAGGAGAAAACTTTATAGCGTCAGATATACCTGCCTTATTAAAATACACTAGAGATGTTTATTTCTTAGAAAATGGAGAAATAGTTCATCTAAAAGATGAGAACGTAACAGTTTATGATTCTAATAGAAATCTAGTAGAAAAAGAAGTATTCCATGTAACTTGGGATGTAGAGGCTGCATCTAAAGGTGGATATGATTACTTTATGTCAAAAGAAATTCATGAGCAACCAACAGGTGTTAGAGAAACGCTAGAAAGAAGACTTGATGACAATGGAAGCATAGTTTTAGATAGTATAAATATTTCTAAAGAAGATTTAGATAAAATAAATAAAGTTTATATAGTGGCTTGTGGAACAGCATATAATGCTGGATTACTTGGTAAGTATGCTATAGAAAAATTTGTAAATATACCAGTAATAACTGATATAGCATCAGAGTTTAGATATAGTGACCCATTTGTAGATGAAAATTCATTAGTAATATTAGTTAGTCAATCTGGTGAAACAGCAGATACTTTAGCAGTATTAAGAGACTCAAAGGCTAAAGGAGCAAGAATACTTTCTATAACTAATGTTGTAGGTTCATCTATAGCTAGAGAATCAGATGATGTTTTCTATACTTGGGCAGGTCCTGAAGTAGCCGTTGCATCAACTAAGGCATATACTACTCAAATAACTTCTCTATATATGATAGCTCTAGACTTTGCTATTAAGAAAGGAACAATAAATAGAGAATTTTATGATAGTATGATTTCTAAGATGAAAGAAATACCATCAAAGATACAAGAAATACTAGATAACGAAGAATATATAAAAGAAATTGCTAAAACAGTTGTGAGTTCTGATCATGCATTCTATTTAGGAAGAGGAATAGATTATAGTTTAGCAATGGAAGGTTCATTAAAATTAAAAGAGATTTCATATATACATGCAGAAGCTTTTGCAGCAGGAGAATTAAAGCATGGAACAATAGCTTTAATAGAAAAAGGAACTCCTGTAATTGCTATAGCTACTCAAGAAAAATTATTTGAAAAAATGGTTTCTAATATGGAGGAAGTAAGGGCAAGAGGAGCTTATGTGGTAGCTATAGCTCAAAGTCACAATAAGGATGTTGAGAAAGCTGCTGATAGAATAATCTATATACCAAATTCAGATGATATTTTATCTCCTATATTAGCAGTTGTACCAATGCAATTACTTGCTTACCATGTTTCTGTATTAAGAGGATGCGATGTTGATAAACCAAGAAATCTAGCTAAATCAGTAACAGTTGAATAAAAATATATTAAAAATTAAATAGATAATATTTATTAAAAAGCTCATTCTATTGTTTGTATTTTATAGGATGAGCTTTTTTATAAGAATTAAGCATGTTTTTTTGTTATAATTAATTTAATACTTTATGAGAAAACAGTTTTAATTTAATGAAATAATTTCAAATAAAAAAATATTATAAATAGGAGAATAAATTATGTCGGATGATTTTAAAAAGAAAAATAAAGAAGATTTTTTTATTAATCTTGAATCAATTTCTACTGAAATTTTACAAGAAAAAATAGAAGATAAATCTTGGATTGTAGTTGATACTCGTTTAAATGATGCATATAATGGATGGAAGTTAGATGGAGTAAAAAGAGGAGGACATATAAAAGGTGCTGTAGATTTCTCTGTTAATTGGTTAAGTGTATACTCAGATAAAAAAGATGAAGTACTAGAGCAAGCACTGAGAACTAAGGGAATTGATTTAAATAAAAATATAGTATTATATGATGCCAATGGAAAAGATGCTTTACTTGTAGCAGAGTATTTGTTTAAAAAGGGATATAAGTATTTATATAAATATGATGTTAATCAATGGGCAGAGAATGAGAATCTTCCAATGGAAAGGTATAAAAATTATCAAATGATAGTACCAGCTTCTATAATAAAAGAAATACTGGATGGGGGAATACCAGAGACATTTGAAAATTCCAAACATATAAAAATGATTGAAGCAAGTTGGGGAGAAGAAAAAGAATCGTATGCGAAAGGTCATATACCTACAAGTGTTCATATAAATACTGATATTATAGAACCACCTCCAACATGGATGCTAGACAATGATAATAATCTGACTCAGTTTGCATTAAATTATGGATTTACGAAGGATGATACTGTAATAGTTTCAAGCAGTACAACTATGGCATCTTATAGACTAGCTGTTATATTAAGATATATAGGAGTAAGAGATGTAAGGGTTTTAAATGGTGGAATAAATTCATGGATATCAGCAGGATATGAATTAGAATTTACTAGTAACTCAAGGCATTCATGCACTAATTTTGGAGCAAATATTCCAGTCAACCCGCAATTAATTGTTACAACATCTCAATTAAAGCAAAGACTAAAAGAAAGAAATAAATGTGCATTAGTAGATATTCGTACTTGGGATGAGCATATAGGTAAAATATCTGGATATACATATTATGATAAAAAGGGACGTGTACCAGGGGCTTTATATGGGCATTCAGGTAGTGATAGTGTTTCACTAGAAGAATATCGTAATATTGATGACACAATGAGAAATAAATATGAGATTTTAGAAATGTGGAATAAAGAAAGTATAGATGTGAATAAACAGCTTATATTCATGTGTGGAAGTGGATGGCGTGCTGCTGAGGTATTAACATATGCAAATGTAATGGGTGTTGAAGAAACATCTCTTTATAGTGATGGATGGATGGGGTGGAGTCTTGATAACTCAAATCAAATTGAAGTTGGAGCATATAAATAGAGCCTTTTAAAGTACAATAGAATTACTTAACATAAAGGTGTATTCTCTTTAATAAGTTGAATATACCTTTGTTATGTTTTAAAATATAAACAGAGTTAGAATATGATTATATAAATATAGACTTATTTAAACATATTATTAGCAGTATAGAATTATAAATTTATATTATGAGGTGTAAGAGATGATTAGCAAAGATGAAAAAGCAAAGTTGAAAGCTGAGGGGATATTGGCTCAAAGTCAAGAAGGATATTTCTCAATAAGAATATTAAGTAGAGCTGGAAACTTTACAGCAGAACAACTTATTAACTTGTCAAAGTTATCTGAGAAATATGGTAGAGGTTATTTGGGTGTTACTACTAGACTAGCTGTGGAAATACCATGGATAAAATATGAAGATATAGATTCAATAAAAGACGATTTAAAAACTGTAGGTTTAGAACATGGTGGTACAGGAAAGAAAGTAAGACCACTAGTTGCATGTAAAGGTACTGTATGTCAACATGGAATATATGATACACAAGAATTATGTGGAAAGTTACATGATTTATATTTTGGATATGATTTACCATCTAAAACTAAGATTACTCTAGTTGGATGTCCAAACAATTGTGCAAAAGCGAATACTAATGATGTAGGTATTGTAGGGCAAGTATATGTAAAATTTAATGAAGATAAATGTAAAAATTGTGGATTATGTACATCATCTTGTAGACAAAAATCAGTATATATGGAAAATAAGAAACTAGTGTGGAATAAAGAAGAGTGTGTAAATTGTGGAAAATGTGCTCAGGTATGTCCATTTGGAGCTATGGAAGTTGATAAAAAAGGATTAGCTGTTTATCTTGGTGGTAGAATGGGAAGAGGTTATAGATTTGGAGACAGACTTAGTAATCTGTATACAGAAGATAATATAGAAGAATTAGTTCAAGATGTATTTAATACATATAAACAATTAGCAAGTCCAGGAGAAAGAATAAGTAAAGTATTAGAAAGAATTGGTATCAAAGAGTTTGAGAAACATTTAATGAATATAAAATTGCAAAATGCATAAAAATACCTATTGAGAAAGTATATCTCTCTTAAATTTGTTAATAATTCTGTTATAAGGAAAAACATATTTAAGGGGGATTTTTTATTATGAAAAGGATAAAATTAGCTATATGCTTTTTTATATTAATGACTATAGGGATGACAATATCTTATGCAGATACAAGTATAAATACTAGGTATAATAAATTAACTAATGCACTTGAAATTTCGGAAGCAGACTTTAAATTTTATAATGTTAAAATTAATTCTGTTATAAATTATAATTTATCAAATAAAGAATTTCGTAATATTTTTATAGAAATAATTAACAATCTAAAGCTAGATGGAAAAGGAATAAATTGGAATCAAAAAGGGTATGGCGATAAAATGCAATTATATGCTACTATAAAAGGTAGCAATAAAGAAATTTTCATAAAAGGAATAAATAAAAATAATAAAGAAAGTTACATAATAGTTGACATATTGGATAACAAAGTATATAAACATAAAGAGGATATTTATAGTAACGTAGAAAATGTGTTAAATAAATATTCATCTCAAGTAGATGTGTCTGCTTGTATTGTTGGAGAATACACAAAAAGGTTACAAAACAACAAATATGATGATATTTTACAAAAAATATTATATAATATGAATGCTAAGCAAATAGATAAAGTTAAAGACGTAAACTTTTTATCAGTAACAGCATATAGTAAAGTATTAAATGATGATGATTTAGAATATTTAGGGGAAAAAATTAATTTAAATATAGGAATTAGATATAATGAGGATGAAGGAAAAACACTCATATATATTGCCACACCAATTATAAAATTAGATTATTAATTATGAGGAGATCAAAAAATATGGCTAAGATAATAGTAAAAAAGAGTAATCCACTTAAAGGTAGTGTTAAAATAGATGGTGCAAAAAATGCAGTTTTACCAATAATAGCAGCGACTTTATTAGCGAACGGAAAATCAACATTGAATGGAGTACCAAATTTAAGAGATGTTCATGTTATATCAGATTTATTAAGACATGTAGGAGCAGAGGTTGAATATAAAGAAAATACACTTACTGTTGATGCAAGTAATATAAAGACTTGTGAAGCTCCATATGAGCTTGTAAGAAAGATGAGAGCTTCTTTTTTGGTTATGGGACCATTACTTGCTAGATTTAATAGTACAAAAATTTCTATGCCAGGAGGATGTGCTATAGGAACAAGACCTATAGATTTACATTTAAAAGGATTTAAAGCTTTAGGTGCAAACATAGAGATGGACCATGGATTTGTTGAAGCAGCAACAGAAAAGTTAGTAGGAAATAAATTATATCTAGATTTCCCATCTGTTGGAGCAACTGAAAATATAATGATGGCGGCTTCTTTAGCAGAAGGTACTACAATAATAGAAAACGCAGCAGAAGAGCCAGAGATAGTAGATTTAGCAAACTTTTTGAATGAAATGGGAGCAGACGTTAAAGGTGCAGGTACTAACACTATAAAGATAAAAGGTGTTAAAGAGCTAAAAGGAGCAGAGCATAATGTAATTCCAGATAGAATAGAAGCAGCAACTTATATGGTTGCAGCAGCTATGACAAAAGGTGATATAACTGTTGAAAATGTTTTAATGGAGCATTTAAAGCCAGTTGTAGCTAAATTAAGAGAAGCTGGTTGTGAAATTACAGAGATGGACAATTCTGTTAGAGTAGTGGGTCCAAAGGTGTTAAAACCAATAGATATAAAGACTTTACCACATCCAGGGTTTCCTACAGATGTTCAAGCACAATTTATGGCTATGCTTACTGTAGCAAATGGAACTGGTGTAGTTATAGAAACTGTTTTTGAAAATAGATTTATGCATGTTGCAGAGTTTAATAGAATGGGAGCTAATATAAAAATAGATGGAAGAAGTGCTGTTGTTAATGGTGTAGATGAATTACATGGTGCAGCAGTAAATGCTACTGATTTAAGAGCAGGTGCAGCACTTATTTTATGTGGTCTTATAGCAGAAGGAGAAACTCAAATAGGAGAAATATACCATATTCAAAGAGGTTATGTTGATATAGATAAGAAGATAACAGCATTAGGTGGTCGAATCGAAATAGTAGAAGATTAATAATTGGTTTAGAGAAGAAAGTTATAAATTAATAGGGTTGTTCATATACTTAAATACAAGGTTTTAAAAGCTAAGGAGGAGAGTATATGAAGAACCCATTGGTTGTTTTGTTAGGATTCGTGACTTGTTCTGTGTTAGTTCCATCACTTATAACTTTAGTCTCTTATAAAAATGTAGAACTAACTGAAAAACCAGAGAAGTCAGTTTCTATAAACAAAACTATTAAAAAAAGCGATATTAAAGAAGAAAGTAATGAAGAAGAAAAAAAGATAGTGAACTATGAAACTGTAAATAAAAAAACACCAATCATCAATGTGTACAATCATATAACAGGAAAAACTGAAAAAATGGACATGGAAAATTATTTATGTGGAGTGATAGCTGGTGAGATGTCTTCAGATTTTGACATAGAAGCTTTAAAAGCTCAAGCTGTGGCAGCTAGAACATATGTAGTATATAAGCAAGAGCATGGACAATCAGGTAAACATAAAAATGCAGTAGTATGTACTGACTATAAGCACTGTCAGGAATACAAAAGTTATGCTACTCTCAAAAAGTTAAATGGAGAAGAATGGATTAAGAACAAATACTCTAAAATCCAAGAAGCAGTTGGAGGAACTAAAGGACAGATAATAACTTATAGTGATAAGGCAATACTTCCTCTTTACTTTTCTACATCTTCAGGAAAAACAGAAAACAGTGAAGAAGTATTTTCTGCAAAATATCCTTATTTAAAATCTGTAGAAAGTCCTTATGATAAGTATTCTCCTAAGTTTGCATCCACACTTAAAATAAGTAATACCGACTTTGTCAAGAGTCTTAGAAGAGCATATAGTGCTATTGTAATAGATGCAAATAATTTAAGTAAACAAGTTTCAATAACTCAAAGAAGTGATGCAGGAACTGTAGAGAAAATAAAACTAGGAAATAAAGAGTTGACTGGAAAAGACATTAGAACTGTTTTTAAGTTGAACTCAGCAAATTTTGACATAAAGTTTGGAGAAGGATACATAGATTTTGTAGTAAAAGGATATGGTCATGGTGTTGGTATGAGCCAGTGGGGAGCAGAAGGAATGGCAGAAGAAGGCTATAAATATTATGATATATTATCACATTACTACACAGATACAAAAATAAAAGATATATACTAATAATTGTATAAAATACCAAAAACACGTCAATAATCCAAATGTAGAAATATATTTGGAGGTGCAAAATGAAGAAAAAGCTATTAGAAAAAGATGGTTTTTATTTATCTTTATTTGTATGTGTTTGTTTATTAGCAGTAGGTGGAGTTTGGTTTACAAATAATAATGTAGATAAATTAGCTTCTAATAAAGGCATGATAGAAAATGCTAATAAAGATAGTGAAGAGGAAATACATTTAATTGAAAAAGATAAGAAAGATGCTATTCCCACTTCAACAGATTCAAAACAAAACTTAGAAAAAGCTAAGTCAAAAGAGGAAAATAAGTCGAGTACAACAAAATTAAACTACATTGGAGATAAAATAATAAGAGGATATTCAGAAAAAGAACCTAGTTATTCAAAAACACTAGATGTCTGGGAGACTCATAAAGGTGTAGATGTTAGTTGTACTAAAGGTAAAGAAATAAAATCTCTATTAAACGGAATGGTAGTAGATGTATTTGATGATGAAGAATATGGAAAATCAGTAAAAATAAAAAGTGACAATAATATTGTAGTTGTATATTCAAATTTAGATGAAAATGTTAGTGTTAAAAAAGAACAAAAGGTAACAGAAGGACAATCTCTAGGTACTGTAGGAAGTACTTCTCAAATAGAAAGTGAAGAGGGTATCCATGTACACTTAGAGGCATATAATGGAGAGAAATCTATAGACCCAATGGGTCTAATTAAGTAAAAGTATAACAAGTTTAATCATATTTGGTTAAGCTTGTTATATTTTTTGGTGTTTTTACATATATATCATTAAAGCTATTATGTGAGGGGGGTAATCTTTGAGATCTCATATAGAGGAAAGGGCCATAGTGGTAGCAAAATATATACTTGAAAAAAACACTACAGTAAGACAAACCGCCAAGACATTTGGAGTAAGTAAAAGTACAATTCACAAGGATGTTACAGAAAGATTGAAGGAAATAAATCCATCCCTTGCCAAAGAAGTTAAAAGTGTGCTAGACAAGAATAAATCAGAGAGACATATTAGAGGGGGATTAGCAACTAAATTAAAGTATGAGAAGGAACATAAAAAAATGTAGGTTAAAAACCTACTTTTTTTATTGAATTAGATTATTGTAATAAATATATTAAATAATTATAAATAGCAAAATAATAATACCCTCAAAACATTTATTTTCTCTTGATTAAAGCGAGTTTTTTGTATATGCTTTATTATAGGAGTATTAAAGTAGACTTATAATATAATCTAATATATAAATGAAGGAGTTGAAAAAATGGCTGGAGCTGATATAGGCATAGATTTAGGTACTGCAAACGTACTTGTTTATGTTAGTGGTAAGGGAATCGTTTTAGAAGAACCATCTGTTGTAGCAATAGATAATAGGACAGATTCTGTTTTAGCTGTGGGAGAAGAAGCTAAAAAAATGATAGGAAGAACACCAAGTAATATAGTTGCTATAAGACCTTTAAGAGATGGTGTAATTTCGGATTATGATGTAACTGAGAAGATGTTAAAATCTTTTATAGATAAGATAGTTGATAAAAAAGGATTTGGAAGATTCTTCATGCCAAGAATTATGGTATGTGTGCCAACTGGTGTTACAGAAGTAGAAAAAAGAGCAGTAGAGGATGCTACTAGACAAGCCGGAGCTAGAGAAGTATATATCATAGAAGAACCAATAGCAGCAGCCATAGGAGCTGGAGTAGACATATCACAACCTAATGGTAATATGATTATAGATATTGGTGGAGGGACTGTGGATATAGCCGTAATATCTCTAGGAGGAGCTGTTGTAAGTGAATCTATAAAAGTTGGTGGAGATAGATTTGATGATTCTATAGTTAAGTATATGAAAAAACAACACAATCTTCTTATAGGTGAAAGAACAGCAGAGAAAATTAAGTTTGAAATCGGTTCTGCATTTAAGAGAGAAGAAGAAAAATATATGAAGATAACAGGAAGAAACTTAATTACAGGGCTTCCTAGTTCTATAACTATAAATTCAACAGAAATGCTAGAAGCACTTAGAGAATGTGTTGAGCAAATAGTAGTTGCCACTCATGCTGTTTTAGAAAAAACACCCCCTGAATTAGCAGCAGATATAGGAGATGTTGGTATAATAATGACTGGTGGAGGTTCATTATTATACGGATTGGATAAAATAATAGAACAAAGAACAGGGATAACTGTTACAATAGCAGAGGAGCCATTGTCTTGTGTTGCAAAAGGGACAGGAATAGCTTTGGGTTCAATAGACTTACTTGAAACAGGTGGGTCTTTTAGAAGAAAATAATTAGGAGAGTTAAGAATGCTAAATATAGATGAAATAAAAAAATTAATACCACATAGATATCCATTTTTATTAGTGGACAAGATTACAGAGTTAGAAGTTGGGAAAAGAGCCGTTGGTATAAAAAATGTAACAGTGAATGAGCCATTTTTTCAAGGTCACTTTCCAGAATATCCATTGATGCCAGGAGTATTGATAGTAGAGGCTTTGGCACAAGTGTGTGGAGTTGCAATGATGTCTGTAGATGAAAATAAAGGAAAATTAGGTGTATTTGCAGGTATAGATAAGGTTAGAATTAAGAGAGAAGTAAGACCAGGAGATACATTAACTATGGAAGTTGAAATGACAACTCTTAGAAGAAATATAGCTAAGGCAGATGCTAAGGCATATGTTGGTGATGAGCTTGTCTGTAAAGGTGAATTAATGTTCGCTTTGGTGGAAAAGTAAAAATTCACAATATAAAAGTAAAAAGGTAGATAATTTGGAGTATTCAATTAGATACTCTAAAATATCTACCTTTTTATATAAAAAATTTTATCAGTTACTTCACATTGGACTTAGGTGGATACTAATAAAGCTAAGGCTATTGTTTCAGCTAAGTCCAATATAAAGCTAAGACGTATATTATTAAATGAAAGTCTATTATTTTCATCAATTTTATCTACAATTCCTACTATAGAATAATTTCCTATTTGAGGTAGTTTTTTGCCAACACCTTTTCCGGGCAGGATAGGTCCTTCTCTAATTTGTATATTACCTATGTTACTCTGCGACCCCAAGCAAGCATCTATAGCCAAGAAGTTACCTTGTATATGTGTATTTTTTATAGTATCTAAAGACTCATATATATTTAAGGCGTGAATAGGGTTATCTAGTGTACCGTAAACGGGGTATTTAAATTTACTGTTCTTAAGTATTGTTCCAACTAAAGGGCCTAAAGTATCACCTATAGCCCTGTCTGTTCCTATGCAAACAACAATCGTATTTTCATTAATTATAGTTTTTAGAACTGAACTTAGCATCTGTATAACATCATCATCGCTGTAATTTACTTTAGCTAAATACAATAGGAACACCCCCTTCAAAAAAATATATGAATAAAAAACAATAAAAAGACCTAACTTTAAATTTCAGATAGAGATAATATTTTATTTGTCTTACAAAAAAAGGAATGGGAAAAATATGACTAAAAATCTTGACAAAATTTTAAAAAAATAGTAAGCTAGTAAAGTAAAACAAAACTTAAATCTTGATTACCTTATCAAGAGCGGCTGAGGGATAGGCCCTGTGAAGCCCAGCAACCACCCAAATGGGAAAAGGTGCTAATTCCTACAAGACAAAAGTCTTGAAAGATGAGGTCAGTTAATTAGTATGCGATTACGATTATTAACCTCTTCTTATAAAGGAGAGGTTTTTTATTTTGAGTAAAATTTCTAAAATTAAAAATAAGGTAAAACCTATAATAAAAATTGAGAATGTATAAGGGGGAATAAAAATGGCAAGACATTTATTTACGTCAGAATCAGTTACAGAAGGACATCCTGATAAGATATGTGACCAAATATCAGATTCAATATTAGATGCATTATTAGAAAAAGACCCACAATCTAGAGTAGCTTGTGAAACTACAGTTACGACTGGATTAGTTTTAGTAGCAGGAGAAATAAGTACATCTGCTTATGTAGATATTCCTAAACTAGTAAGAGAAACAGTAAAAGAAATTGGATATACAAGAGCGAAATATGGATTCGACTGTGATACTTGTGCAGTTATAACTTCTATAGATGAGCAATCTGGAGACATAGCTATGGGAGTTGATGAAGGTATAGAAAGTAAGACTGGAGAAGAAATAGAAGAAGAAATAGAAAAAGTCGGAGCTGGAGACCAAGGAATAATGTTTGGATTTGCATGTAATGAGACTCCAGAATTAATGCCACTTCCAATATCTTTAGCTCATAAATTATCAAGAAGACTTACAGAAGTTAGAAAGACAGGTATAGTTGATTATTTAAGACCAGATGGAAAAACTCAAGTTACTGTTGAATATGAAGGAAATAAAGCTGTAAGAGTACATACAGTTCTTATATCAGCTCAACATTGTGAAACAGTATCAAATGATAAAATAAGAGAAGATATAATTAATCATGTTATTAAAGCAGTTATACCAGCAGAATTACTTGATGAAGAAACTAAAATTTATATAAATCCAACAGGAAGATTTGTTATAGGAGGACCTCAAGGAGATACAGGTCTTACAGGAAGAAAAATAATAATAGATACTTATGGTGGATATTCTAGACATGGTGGAGGAGCTTTCTCAGGAAAAGACCCTACAAAAGTTGATAGATCTGCTGCTTATGCAGCTAGATATGTTGCTAAAAATATTGTTGCAGCTGGTCTTGCAGATAAATGCGAAATAGAACTTGCATACGCTATAGGTATAGCTAGACCGTTGTCTATATTCATAGATACTTTTGGGACAGGTAAAGTTTCAGAGGAAAAACTTGTTGAATTAGTAGAAAAACACTTTGATTTAAGACCAGGAGCTATAATAAGAGACTTAGATTTAAGAAAGCCTCTTTACAAAAAAGTTGCTGCTTATGGTCATTTTGGTAGAACTGATATAGATTTACCTTGGGAAAAAATTGACAAAGTTGAGCAATTAAGAAAAGATGCCTTAGGTGAATAATTTTTAATTAATAAACTGTTAGAATGTAATTTTATGATTATATTCTAACAGTTTTTTTATTGTAGATTAAATATTTTTAATAAATGTTAATTTCCCATCATATAATAAATAAACAGTATTTAATTAGATTAGTGTATTATATTTTTTAATATTATACTAAATCAGTACATATCATGGAAAATATGTTAAAGAATGGTTAAGATTGTGTTAACTACTGTTAAATAATTGAAAATATATTGAAATATCACAACAATACATCTAATATAATCTTAATAAACTTACACTTTAAAAATTATTTTAATTAGGGGGGAGTAGTGTATGTCAGGAAAAGTAAATATTAAAACTGTTATAAGTTTTGCTGGAGCTTATGTAGCTACTGTAATAGGTTCTGGATTTGCAACTGGTCAAGAGATATTGCAATTTTTTACGTTTTATGGATATGCTGGTATTATAGGTGGAATAATATCTATGGTATTATTTTCATGGTTTGGAGCAGAAGTTATAGATAAAGGAAGAGAGCTAAAACTTAAGGAGCCAATAAAGATTTATCAAGTATATTGTGGAAAATATCTTGGTACATTCTTTGAATGGTTTGGACCATTGTTCTTATTTGGAACACTAGTAATAATGATTGCAGGGGCAGGAGCTACATTATCAGAGTACTATGGATTAAATCCATATGTAGGTAGGATTGGTATGGCAATCGTTTCCCTAATAACTGTTTCTTTAGGTCTAACAAGACTTTCTAAGATACTAGGTAATATAGGTCCTATAATAATAATATTTACACTTTTAGTAGGAGCTATTAGTCTATGTAGTAATATTGATGCTTTACCAAATGCTGGGGCTATGGTTGATAGTTTAAACATTAAAACTGCTACATCAAGTGGGTATTTTTCAGGTGTGCTTTATACTTGTTATAATGTAATTATAGTAATCACATTCTTAACAGGAATGGGCTCTTCTGCAGTAAACAAAAAAGATGCTGTATGGGGTGGTATAGTAGGAGGAATAGCTCTTATGGCAGCAGCTATAATGATGAATCTAGCATTGCTTTCAGACATAGGAAATATATATACAAAAGAGATACCAGCACTTTACTTAGCTGATAAAATATCTCCAATAATAGGTGTTTTATTCTCAGTAGTACTTTTATTAGGAATATACACTACAGCTGTTCCACTATTATGGTCAGTAACTAACAGATTTGTAGAAGATGACCATCCTAAATTTAGAATTATAACAATAGTAGTAAGTATATTAGCATGTATAGGAGGCTTATTACCATTTGATAAACTAGTAGGAACTCTATATCCATATACAGGTTACATGGGAATTTTAATTTTACTATGTATGCTTTATAGAAGAATTACTAAGACCAGTGGATATAAGGAAAATAAATCTGAAATAAGTTAGTATTAGGATAGTTTTATGAAATTTAATTTGTAGTTTACACATAAAGTGATTAAAATAAAATAGTTATTAAAATATGGCACCTGTTTTTTAAGGTGTCATATTTTTGGATGCACAATTTTTTTGTTTCTGATAAAATGTATAATAGTTGGAAATTACGTTAAGTATAAAAATATAAAAACTTTTCTAGAACTATCACAGTTTGACATATAAAACATACTGACTTAACAGGAGCGAGTATTAGTATTTTTAGGAGATAAAAATGGAAAAATTAGAAGGAATGATAAGTGAAATAGTCTTTAAAAATGAGGACAATGGATATACAATAGCTCATCTAGTAAATGAAAAAGATGAAATTGTAATTGTAGGATGTATGCCTACTTTGGCAACTGGAGAAAGTATAGAAGTTGAAGGTAAATGGGTAAACCATAAGATTTATGGTACTCAGTTTGAAGTAAATAGTTTTATGCCAGTGACACCCTCATCCTTAGAAGGAATTTATGTCTATTTATCTTCTGGAATGATACATGGTATTGGTGAAAAAATGGCTAAGAGAATAATTGATAAATTTGGTGTAGATACACTAAATGTCATACAAAATTCACCAGAGAGACTACAAGAAGTAGAGGGTATAGGGAGTAAAAAGGTAAAACAAATAGTAAAAAGTTATGAAGAAGATAGAGAACTGAGAAATATAATAATAGAACTATCTCCTTTTGGAATAACACCAAATTACTGTCTAAAAATATACAAGAAATATAAAAGTAGTGCAATAGAAGTTATAAATAAAAATCCATATCAACTTGCTGAAGATATAAGAGGAATTGGATTTAAGGTGGCTGACAGTATAGCCAATAAAATTGGTATAGATAAAAATTCCAAGGATAGAGTTTGTCAGGGAATTTTATACACTTTAAATAAATCTCTAAGCAATGGACATACATATTTACCAGAGCATATCCTAATACAAGATTCGGAAAAATTATTGGAGCTAAAAGGAGAAATAATAAAAGAGTGCATAATGATGCTAGTTTATAATCAAAAAATACATATAGAGAAAGTAAACAATGAAAATCTTATATATCTTATGCCATACTACTTAGCTGAGAATGGAGTATGTAGCCAAATAGTAAAACTATCACAGTATGAATTCGAAGACTTGAAAATAGATATAGATAGTGAAATTAATATTTTGGAAGAAGATAAAAAAATCAAGCTAGCAGAAAAACAAATTTTAGCAGTCAAAGAATCTATTAATAGTGGAGTATTAATTATAACTGGTGGTCCAGGAACTGGTAAGACAACCACTATTAATTCTATCATAGAAATATTTGAGAATAATGGTAAAAGTGTTACCTTAGCAGCTCCTACAGGAAGAGCAGCAAAGAGAATGAGTGAAACTTCTGATAAAGAAGCAAAAACTATACATAGATTGTTGGAAATGGGTTTCTCAACAGATGATGATTTAACTTTTTTCAAAGATGAAGAAGACCCAATAAATTCAGATGTAATCATTGTTGATGAGGTATCAATGGTAGATATTATTTTAATGTACAACTTGCTTAGAGCTATAAAATTAGGAACAAGAGTTATTTTGGTTGGAGATAGTGACCAATTACCTTCTGTAGGAGCTGGAAATGTACTTAAAGATATGATTGATTCTAATATTATAAATGTGGTTAAATTAAATGAAATATTTAGACAAGCACAAGAGAGCATGATAATTGTAAATGCTCATAAAATAAACAATGGAGAGCCTCTTTATTTAAATACAAAAGAGAAAGATTTCTTTTTTATAAGAAAATCTACTAATGAAGAAATATTAAATGAAATAATAGGATTAGTTAATGAAAGATTACCTAAATTTTATAAAGTTGATAAATTAAAAGATATACAAGTTTTATCTTCAATGAGAAAAGGTGAGTTAGGAGTTACTAATCTCAATATAGAGTTACAGAAGTATCTTAACAAAAAAGAAAAATTTAAAGTTGAAGAAAGTTTTTCTAAAAGACTATTTAGAGTTGGCGATAAAGTAATGCAAGTAAAAAATAACTATACAAAAAAATGGGAGACAGAAGACCAAAAAGAAAGTGGAGAAGGCATCTATAATGGAGACATTGGATATGTCTACCACATAGATAAAGATAAGAAAACCATATATGTATTATTTGACCAAACTAAAATTGTATCTTATCTATATGATGAATTAGATGAAATCGACCATAGTTTCTGTACAACAATACATAAAAGTCAAGGAAGTGAATTTCCAGTTGTAGTATTACCAATAACTTGGGCTCCACCTATGTTACTTAGCCGTAATTTGTTATATACAGCTGTAACAAGAGCAAAAAAATTAGTTGTATTAGTTGGAGATGTAAAGTATCTTGAATATATGATAAAAAATAATAGAGTGAATCAAAGGTATTCAAATTTAGGATATAAGTTAAATAAATTTAAGCGAGAAGGGCTGTTGATAGAATAAATATGAAAATATGCAATGATAATTTTATTAAGCGTTTACAAAACATGATTAATAAATGTCTGGATTTTATATATCCTGAGAATATAAGTTGCATAATTTGTGATAAATCCATAAAGAAAACAAATACTTATTCAATATGCAAAAGCTGTTTTAATGAAATGAATTTTATACAAGATGGTTGTATGAAATGTGGAAAACCAATAATACATCATTCAATTGAAAAGGAGTTTTTTGAAGAGTGTAGTTACTGTTTTAATAAAGATTTTTATTTTGATAAATCTATATCCTGTATTGAATATAATGATGTAACCAAAAAGATAGTATTAGGGCTAAAATATAATCAGAAAACATTTATGGCTAGGTATATAGCTGAGATAATGAAAGAAAAGTTGCATTTAGAAAACTTGAAATTTGATTATATACTATTTGTTCCTCTTCATAAAAAAAGGTTGAACAAAAGAGGCTTTAATCAAGCACAAAAAATAGCGTCTAATTTAAGTAAGATACTTAATATTCCATTATTAGATTGTATAAGTAGAAAAAAATATACAAGAATGCTCTATAAATTAAACAAAAAAGAAAGAAAAGAAGAACTAAAAAATGTATTTGAAGTTAAAGAAAATATAAAATTAATAAATGATAAAAATTTACTTTTAATAGATGATATATTTACTACAGGTTTGACAACAAATGAAATTTCTAAACTTCTAAAGTTATCTGGTGCTAATAAGGTATTTGTATTGACTCTACTGACAAGAGCAAGTGATAATTATGTTATGGAATAATCTTATATGTTGACAATTTTAATTTAAAATATTAAAATGAATAAGTGATATTTAGGTCTGTGGTTGAAAGTCCAAGCCAGTCGCAGGCAAAAGGATCCACGTAAGTTAACACTAAAAATTGGGTTAATGATCATGGTGCGGCTTAGAAGTAAGACCTACCGGTAATAAAATCGAGAGAGAGTAGTAGTGCGGCGAACCCAAGCGAACCCTCCAGTAGGCGAGTGTGGGGTCAAAAACCAGGTCAGCTAAATATCATATTAAAGAGAGCTAGCATAATACTTTTATGTGTAGCTCTTTTTTGTGTATAATAAATTAAAATTAGGTCATAAAGAGGTGATATATTTGAACAAAAGACAGGAAAACTTGTTAACGACATTGCTATTAGAAAAAGATTTTATAAATGTAAATGAGATTGCTAATGATTTTGAATGTTCAGAAAGGACAATAAGAAATGATTGCAAATATATTGATGACTGGTTATCTACTTTCTGTAATGCTTATATAAAAAGAAAACCTAACATAGGAGTTAAATTTAGTGGAGATGATACAGATAAAATACTAGTAAATCAGAAGTTACGAGGTGAAGTTAAAAGAGTAAATAGTGAGCTACATAAGCAAGTTGAGATATTGAATTTACTGCTTTGTAACAATAAGAAAATCACCTTAAATGATTTATCTAACAAATTATATATAAATAAAAATATTGTCAGAGAAGAAATAAGTAAATTATCATTGTTATTAAATAATTATAACTTAAATGTATTAACTAAAAAAGGCAGTGGTATATGTATTGAAGGAGATGAGAAAGACATAAGAGTAATGTTAGTATCATTCTTGTTTAAGTACATAGATAAATATAGGCTAAATATAGATGAAATAGAATATTTTCATATAGTAGATATAATAGTTGTTAAAAATATAATGTCTACCATAGAAGAGAATATGGATATAAGACTTACAGATATATCATTCAGACAATTAATGTTGTTTTTACTTATAAATATAATACGAATAAGATTAGGAAATTCTTTGGAGGTATTAAATGACAAGAAAGAGCTCAAATTAAAAATGCTTATTTTAGATATAGAAGATGAATTAAAATCTAATTTATCTATAGTGTTAAATCATGAAGAAAAATTGTTTATAGAATCCTTAATATTTGGTATGAATAAGCAAATAAATAGTAGTAACACTAAAAGAGCATTATATTTAAATGAAGAGTTAGTAGAATATACAAAAAAAATTATAAATTTAGTATCAGAAGAATCAGGAATAAATTTCAATAATGATATATTGCTTTATGAGCAATTAATATGTCATTTAAATGTTACAATGCACCAAATGAAAAGTAATGTATATTTGGAGAATCCACTTTTAGATAATATAAAAACTAAATTTTGCTTTTTATTCACAGTAATATCAAATTCAATAGGAATTGAATTAAAAGGAAAACAAATAACAGAAGATGAAATAGGTTATCTTACACTCCACTTTCAAACATCTTTAGAAAGGAAATATAATAAGAGGGAATCAAATAAGAAAGCAAGTATTGTATGCCCATTTAGTTTTGGGGTAAGTATGTTATTAAAAGTGAAAATAGAAAAGAGATTTGATAATATAGAAATTGTTGAAACTCTAAGAGAGGAAGATTTAAAAAGAGATAACTTCAATAAAATGATAGACTTTATAATTGCATTTCAAGAATATGAAAATATTCAAAAGCCAATTTTCATAACAACGCCGTTATTTACTGATGAAGATGAAAACAAACTTAAGGAATTTACAAATAAAATAAAGGAAAAAGATACATCATACAAGCTTATGAATAGATTAATGATGTCTGATTATTTAATAAGAGAGTTAGAACACGATGATATTTATGAAGCTATAACATATCTAACTAATTTGTTAATTGAAAAGCATTATGCTGAAAAAGAGTATTTAGAATCTATTATAACAAGAGAAAAATCATATCCAACCAATGTTGGCAAAGGAATACTATTTCCTCATGGAGATATGAAATACATAAAGCAATCTGTGTTATGTTTTGCAAGATTAAAGACACCAATAAAAATTAGAAATGGAAAAGATATAAATATTATACTTTTATTAGCTTACAAAAAGGATGATGATAGAAAAATATTTAGAGAGTTATTTAAAGAAATATCTAGTTTAACAGAAGATGAAGGTATGTTGGATACTCTAAGTAAGTGTGATATATCAAAAATAAAAGATGTTCTTATTTAAAATTCATAGTGAGATGTAAATAAGCACAAAATTTTCCATGTGATGGAAAAAGTTGTGCATGTTTTTTTGTTTTTATACGATATTATATATTTGTAAGATATAAACTATCTAAAAGCAGAGAAGCAACTTAGGAGGAAAAAATGGAAGAAATAGTTTTAAAGATTATAATTCACGCTGGAAATGCAAAATCCATGCTTTATGAAGCACTTAGTTGTGCAAAGGAAAACGATTTTAAAAAAGCAGATGAATTGATTGAAAGTGCAAACGAAGAAATTTTAAAAGCACATAAAGTACAAACTGAACTTATACAAAAAGAAGCTGGAGGAGATAAGTCAGATATATCTATATTGTTAATTCACTCTCAAGACCATCTAATGACTTGTATGAGCGAGAGAAATCTTATCAAAGAAATGATTATATTAAGAAAAGAAATTCAAAAATTAAAATAAAAAAGATTAAGGGGGATTTAGAAGAATGAAAAGAAAAGTATATTTATTTTGTAGTTTTGGAATGTCAACAAGTTTGCTTGCAGGTAAGATGCAAAAGGTAGCTGATGAGCATAATTTACCAATAGAAGTAGAAGCATTTCCGATAGCAGAAATTGATAAAATAGTTGCAGAAAAAAATCCAGATTGTATATTATTAGGGCCACAAGTTAAGTACATGTTAAAGGAATTAAAGCCAAAGTTTGAAGCACAAGGTAAGCCTATAGATATGATAAATGAAGCTGATTATGGAACTATGAATGGTGAAAAAGTATTAAAACTTGCTATAAAGTTAATAAAATCTAAACAAGTGTAGGATTATAATAGAAAATAATTGGAAATGAGGGTGGATAGATGAATAAATTGGAAAGAATACTTATGCCATTGGCTGAGAAAATAGGTAAAAATAAATTATTAATTGCAATTAGAGATGGTTTTTTAGTATCATCACCATTATTAATAATAGGTTCGTTATTTTTATTGGTAGCAAATTTTCCGATAAAAGGATGGGATGAATTTGTAGGTCAAATTTTTGGTTCAGATTGGGCTGTCAAATTACAACAACCAACTGTAGCGACATTTGAAGTAATGACTCTACTTGCAGTTCTAGGAATTGGATATTCTTATGCAAAACAAATAGATGTAGACCCAATAGCATCAGCAGCAGTTGCAATAGTTGCTTTTTTTATAGTAACACCATTTGTGATACCATATACACCAGAAGGAACAACATCAGTTTATATGGTCACAGGAATACCACTGGGGTGGATGGGCTCTAAAGGAATGTTTGTAGGTATGATAACAGCAATAACTTCTGTAAAATTATTTGCAGCAGTTGTCAAAAAAGGATGGACATTAAAAATGCCAGATGGAGTTCCTCCAACTGTATCAAAATCATTTGCTGCATTAATACCAAGTGCAATAGTTATGATAGTCTTCTTTTTAGTTAAGATAGCCTTTGAAGCTACACCATATGGAAGTATACATGAATTTATATTTAAATTTTTACAGATGCCATTGTTAAAACTAGGAAATAGCTTGGGTGCTATGGCAATCGCTTACATATTCTTACACTTATTCTGGTTCTTTGGAATAAATGGAAGTAGTGTTGTTGGAGCTGTATATAATCCTATATTAAAGATTTTATCAGCTGAAAATTTAGCTGCATTTCAAGCTGGTTCAAAAATACCAAACATAATAACTGGTCAATTCCAAGATATGTTTGCAACATTTGGTGGAGCTGGTAGTACACTATCATTAGTCATAGCTATGTTATTAATATGTAAAAGTAAACGTATAAAGTCAATGGGAAAATTATCAATCTTACCAGGAATATTTGGTATAAATGAGCCATTGATATTTGGTCTACCAATAATGCTTAACCCAATATTATTGATACCATTTGCAATAGTTCCAACAATAAATATAATAATAGCTTATTTCTGTATGTCAGCAGGTTTGGTACCACTTACAAATGGAGTCCAATTACCATGGACAACTCCAATTATATTCTCTGGTTTTCTAACAACAGGATGGCAAGGGGCTGTCTTACAATTAGCACTTCTTGTACTAGGAATATTTATGTATATGCCATTTATAAAAATGCTGGACAAACAATATTTGAGAGAAGAAAAGACAAATGTTGAAGAGGAAGATGATGATATATCTTTTGATGATTTAGTATTATAGGAGGAATATTATGAAAAAAATAGTTATGATATTGGATCAAATACAAGCTGGTGCTGGAGGAAAAGAAAAAAATAATATACCTCCTGCTGGAAAATCAAGCCCATTAGGTCCAGGTATAATGATGGAACCATTTTTAGATGATTCTAAAGTAATAGCTACATTATTTTGTGGAGACGAATTTTTTATAAATAATGAAGAAGATGTAACAAACAAAATGATAGCCATGGTAGAAAAATTAAATCCTGATGTAGTAATTTGTGGTCCAAGTTTCAATTATGAAAATTTTTCTAAGATGTCAGCTATATTATGCAAAAATATAAATGATAAGACTAATATATCAGCGTTTGCAGCTATGTCAGAAGAAAATATAGATATAATAAACGAATATAGAAATGATATATGTATAGTTAAAACACCAAAAAAAGGTGGAATTGGACTTAACGATTCATTAAACAACATATGTAAATTAGCAAAATCAATGGCAAATAAAGAGGATATAACTTTAATGAGAGAAGAATTTTGTTATTAATACAAATCTAAGTAATATAATATTTATAATGAAAACAGATTACTAGAATCTATATAATAAGGAGGGGAATTTTGACATGTGGGGAATGATAGCAACATGGAGAATGGCTCTAGAAGGTATAACTGAGGCATCAGAGAGTTTGGAAAAAGGTATGGAAGCAGGAGATGCAGTAGAGCTTGCTGTAAGAAGAGTCGAAGATTATCCATTCTATAAGTCAGTTGGTTATGGAGGACTTCCAAATGAAAACTGTGAGGTAGAACTTGATGCTGCATTTATGGATGGTAATACATTAGATATTGGAGCAGTTGCTGGGATAAGGGATTATTCTAATCCTGTCAGCATAGCGAGAAAACTTAGTTATGAGAAGGTAAATAATTTCTTGGTCGGAATAGGTGCTGAAGAGTATGCCCATAAAAATGGATTTGAAAGAAAAAATATGTTGACCGACAGAGCAAAGTTGCATTATAAAAAGAGAAAAAAAGAAACTTTAGACAAGGGGTTAAGTCCATATTCGGGTCATGATACTGTTGGAATGATATCTTTAGATAAAAATGGGAAGATGTGTGCAGCTACTTCAACAAGTGGATTATTTATGAAGAAAAGAGGCAGAATAGGAGATTCTGCACTATCAGGTTCGGGATTTTTTGTTGATAGTAGTATAGGAGGAGCTACAGCTACTGGTCTAGGAGAAGACTTGATGAAGGGATGTATATCTTATGAAATAGTTAGACTTATGAAAGAAGGAAAACATCCACAAGAAGCTTGTGATATAGCAGTAAATGAACTTGATAAACAGCTTATTAAAAGAAGAGGGAAAGCAGGGGATTTATCACTAGTTGCCATGAACAATAAGGGCGAATGGGGAGTAGCTACAAATATAGCTGATTTTACTTTTTCAGTAGTAACTAAGGAAGAAGCACCTACAGTCTATATTTCAAATAGAGTAAATGGGAAAACTATACATAAGGTTATATCAAATGAATGGATGGAAGCATATGAAGCTAGAATAAAAGCTCCAATAGAAGTGAAAGAATAAATCAGTCATATAATAATGTAGAGTTTTTTATAATAAGGAGATTTTTATGAATATCATAAATAATAAAGTAGATGAATTAAGAGAAGACTTATTAAGTGATATTATAGATATTGTAAAAATACCTAGTGTTAAAGGGGAGTCAGAAAATGGCTTCCCTTTTGGCGAAAAAGTAGGTAAAGCACTTAATAAAGCATTAGAAATATCAAAAAAATTGGGATTTAAGGTTAGAAACTTAGATAATTATATTGGTTACGCAGAATATGGAGAGAGTGAAGATTACATTTGCGTGATTGGTCATGTAGATGTTGTACATGAAGGTGAAGGTTGGGAGTATCAACCTTATAAAGGAGAAAAAGCCGATGGAAGAATTTATGGTAGAGGAGTATTAGATAATAAAGGACCTATAATATCTGCTTTATATGGATTGTATGCTATTAAAGAATTGGCTTTAGATTTAGATAAAAAAGTTAGAATAATCTTTGGTACAAACGAAGAGAGTGGATTTGAAGATATACCATATTATTTAGAAAAAGAAAAAGCTCCTCTTATGGGATTTACACCAGATTGCAAGTATCCTGTTGTATATGGTGAAAAAGGAATGGCAAAGATTAGAATCAAAAGCAAAAATACCTATGAAGAAGACACATTTTTAGGTTTTATAGAAAACATGTCTGAAAATGTGCTTGTTATATATAAAGAGTTAAATAAAGAGAATAGTGATATTATATTGGATATAAAGGTAAAATACGATTTTAGTTATAAACTAAAAAATGTATTAGATGAAATAAAATTTAGTTTTCCAAATAGTATTGAAGTAGAAGTAATTTCTAATTTTAATCCTGTATATTTTGATAAAGAGAGTGAGCTTATTAAAAAACTTCAGATAGCATATGAAAGAGTTACATTATTAGATGGAACTCCAGTAACAACCAATGGAGGTACATATGCAAAAGTAATGCCAAATATAGTTCCATTTGGACCTTCATTTCCAGGACAAAAAGGAATAGCTCATAATCCTGATGAATACATGGATATAGAAGATATAATTTTAAATGCAAAGATATTTGCAAATGCAATATATGAATTGGCGAAGGAGTAATTATGTTAGAGATAATAGGAATGACAGTAGAAGACGCTAAAATTATAGAAGATTGTGGCGCAGATAGAATAGAGCTGGTTAGTGCTTTAACTGAAGGTGGATTGACACCAAGTTTTGGTCTTATAGAAAGAGTTGTTAACAGTGTAAAGATACCTGTGAATGTAATGATAAGACATCATGCAAAAAGTTTTACTTATAGTGAAGAAGATATAACAATCATGCAAAAAGATATAAGCATAATTAAAGATATTGGTGCTAATGGAGTTGTATTTGGTATGTTAGATAAAAACAATAACATAGATGAAAAAAATTTAAATGTTTTGTTAGAATGTTGTGATAATCTTGATGTTACATTTCATAGAGCTATAGATGAATCAAGTATAATGGATAGTATTAAAATTTTGAAGGATTATAATAAAATTACAAATATATTAACATCAGGTGGAAAGGGCAATATAGTTGATAACATACAAACAATAAATAATATGATACTTAATTCTAATCATATAAAAATTCTTTTAGGTGGAGGACTTAATTTCAGCAATATAGAGAAGATAAAGGAATTAACTAAAGCAAGCAATTTTCATTTTGGTACAGCTATTAGAATAAATAACAGTCCTTTTGAAGATATAGATAAACAAAAACTTAAACAGCTTGTAAATATAATTTCAAAATAATACAAACATTAAATATTTAATCTAAATAATGAGTGTGAGTTAATTATAATTTGGGTATATGCATGATAATAGGTATTAAGTATGAAATTATTGTTGGAGGTGCTTTACTACTTTTATATAGTCTTGAATACTAATAATGAAAGAAAAAATAAAATATGGAGGTTTTAGAGGGTTTATATTTATAAAAGATTTATAAAAGTCGAACGGCATATAATACATATAATTTCCTAAAATTACCAACTTATGACATGAATTCACATATTAATAAACAATTAATGGAGATATTTGTGGATATAAACAGTAGCAAAAATAGCTTTAAATAAACAAATACAAGAGTTATTAACAATTTTATCCACATTATCCACAGGTAGTTGTAATAATATTAATCCACATAAGTTTTTAAATAACTAAAAATGATAAATAATTCTATCAATTGAATATAAAAAATCATAAAAGTTAATAATAAAAAGAGGATTATGAAAGTTCGTGTAGAATATATTATTAAAGTATAAATTTTCTTATACTGGCATAATTGAAGGGAGATGTACTTATGAACATAATTATATCTGGAAAACAAATCGAATTAACTGATGCAATAAAAAGTAAAATCGAAAACAAACTAAGTAAGTTAGATAATTACATTCATCCAGACACTGATGTAAAAGTTACAGTAAGTGCTAAAAAAGCAAGACAAAAAATAGAGGTAACAATAGCTACTGTAAATGGTCCTATAATTAGAGCAGAAGATATGCAGGAAAATTTATACACAGCTATAGATGTTGTATATGATAAATTAAGTAAACAATTAAAAAAATATAAAAAGAGATTACAAGATAAACATAAAGACAACAAGAGCATAAGATTCCAAGATGCAGAAATAAATCTAGCTGATGAGCAAGAAGATTATGGGGATGAAAATCAAGAATTAGTAATTCAAAGACGTAAAAAATTTAGTGTTAAACCAATGAGCGAAGAAGAAGCTGTATTACAAATGGAGTTAATAGGACATGACTTTTATATGTTCAAGAATATAGATTCAGATGAAATAGCAGTAGTTTATAAGCGTCATAATGGTGGATATGGTATAATAGAACATGAATAAAGCAATTTAGATTTAATCATATTAGCTATCGATAAATAAATTATCGATAGCTTTTTAAATTAATATTAAAAGTATAGTTTTTATGGTAAAATGAATAATAGTACAATAAAGAACGAGGAGAGATGTAAAATATGAGCTTTATGGATAATTTATTCAACATGGCAGATAAAAAAGAATTAAAAAAGTTCAATAAAACTGTTGATATAATAGATTCATTAGAACCTAAATTTGAATCTATGGCAGACTCGGAACTTAAAAATATGACAAATATATTTAAAGAAAGATTAGCAAATAATGAAAGTATAGATGATATACTTCCAGAAGCTTTTGCAGTAGTTAGAGAAGTTTCTAAGAGAGTGTTAGGACTTAGACACTATAGAGTCCAAATGGTTGGAGGTATAGTGTTACATCAAGGAAGAATAGCCGAAATGAAAACAGGTGAAGGTAAAACTTTGGTTGCAACTGCTCCTGTTTATTTGAATGCCCTTACAGGAAAAGGTGTACATGTTGTAACAGTAAATGATTACCTTGCAAAACGTGATAGAGACCAAATGGCAAAAATATATGAATTTTTAGGAATGAGTGTAGGTGTTATTATACATGGTCAAAATCCAAAAGTTAGAAAAGAGCAATATGATTGTGATATAACTTATGGTACAAATAATGAGTACGGATTTGACTACTTAAAGGACAATATGGTAATACACAAAGAGCAAAGAGTTCAAAGAGGATTAAATTATGCTATAGTGGATGAGGTTGACTCTATACTAATAGATGAAGCTAGAACACCACTTATCATATCTGGGCCTGGCGACAAATCAACTCACTTATATTCAGATGCAAATACATTTGTGTTAACTCTAAGACCAGATGATTACGAATTAGAAGAAAAAGACAAGGCAGTATCTCTAACAGCATCAGGTATACAAAAGGCAGAAGTATATTTTAATGTTGATAATATAACTGATATATCTCATACAGAGTTATACCATCATATAAATCAGGCTTTAAGAGCGCATGTAATAATGAAGAAAGATGTTGACTATGTTGCTAAAGATGGAGAAATAGTAATAGTTGATGAGTTTACTGGTAGACTTATGTTTGGTAGAAGATATTCAGAAGGTTTACACCAAGCAATAGAAGCTAAAGAAGGTCTTAAAATACAAAGAGAATCTAAAACACTAGCTACTGTAACATTCCAAAACTACTTTAGAATGTATAAAAAACTTTCTGGTATGACTGGTACAGCAAAAACAGAAGAAGAAGAGTTTAAAGCAATTTATAAAATGGACGTTTTCCAAGTACCTACCAATAAGCTTATGGTAAGAGAAGATTTACCAGATTCTGTATACAAAAGTGAAATAGGTAAATTTAATGCTGTAGCACAAGAAATAATTGAAAGACATAAAGTTAATCAGCCAATACTTGTAGGTACAGTATCGATAGAAAAATCAGAATTATTATCACAAATATTAAAGAAAAAAGGCATTAAACATGAAGTATTAAATGCTAAGCATCATGATAAAGAGGCAGAGATAATAGCACAGGCTGGTAGATTAGGCGCTGTTACAATAGCTACAAATATGGCTGGTCGTGGTACAGATATAGTTTTAGGTGGAAACCCAGATTTCTTAACTAAGAGAGAAATGAGAAGAAATGGATTTAAAGAGGAAATAGTAAATAGGGTAGATACTCCAATAGAAGGTATACCTGTAAAAGGTAATGAGACTCTATTTGAAGCTAGAGCGGAGTATGAAAGACTATTTGAAAAGTTTAAACAACAAACACAAGAAGAACAAAAACAAGTTGTAGAAGCAGGTGGACTTGCTATAATTGGTACAGAGAGACATGAATCTCGAAGAATAGATAACCAGTTGAGAGGTCGTGCTGGTCGTCAAGGTGACCCAGGTAGTTCAAGATTTTATATAGGTCTTGATGATGACCTTATGAGATTGTTTGGAAGTGATAGGATATCTGGAATTGTAGATAAAATAGGTCTTGAAGAAGATATGCCAATAGAACATAGAATATTATCTAAATCTATTGAAGGAGCACAAAAGAAAGTTGAAGGTAAAAACTTTGGAATAAGAAAGCATGTACTTCAATACGATGATGTTATGAATAAACAAAGAGAAATAATATATGCAGAAAGAAAGCGTGTATTAGAAGGCGAAGATTTACAAGAGCAAATACAGTCAATGACTCATTCTATAATAGAGGAAGCTGTGACTCTTTATACACAAGATAAAGGGTTTGATGAAGATGGATTTAAAGAGCATATGTATAATCTGTTCTTACCAAAAGGTAGCATAGAGATACCAGAAATAGAAAAACTTAATCCAGTTGAAATAACAGAAAAAGTTTATGAAATAGCTATGAAGATATACACTTCAAAAGAAGAACAAGTAGGCTATGAAAGAATGAGAGAGGTTGAGAGAGTAATCTTACTTCAAGCTGTTGATAACCATTGGATAGACCATATAGATGCTATGGACCAATTACGTCAAGGTATCGGTCTTCGTGCTGTAGGTCAACAGGACCCAGTTATTGCTTATAAAATGGAAGGTTTTGACATGTTTGATGAAATGAATAAACATATCAAAGAAGATACTGTAAGATATTTATTTAATATAACAATAGAAACTCCAGTGGAAAGAAAAGCAGTTGTAGATGTTGAAAATCTATCTTCACCGTCAGATGGGACACTTCCAACAAGTAAAACAGTTAAAAAAGATGAAAAAGTTGGAAGAAATGACTTATGCCCTTGTGGAAGTGGTAAAAAATATAAAAACTGTTGTGGTAGATAATCTTGGAGGATTAAATGTTAAAGATACAAGAGTATAGACATAGCGTGGAGCAAATAGCTTCAAATTTAGAAGAATTGAGGGTTTCTCTTTGACATAGCTTCATTGATGGAAAAGATGCAGATTAATGAAGAAAAGATGAACAAACAGGATTTTTGGAATGATAATGAGTTTGCTCAAAGAGTACTTCAAGAAAATAAATCTTTAAAAGAGACACTAGAAGAATATGAAAGCTTAAAAAATTTATTAGAAGATATAGAAGTATTAATTGAAATAGGTCTAGAAGAAGAGGATGATTCTGTAGAAAAGGATATAGAAAAGTCCATAGAATCAATAGAAGAAAAATTATCTGAAATTAAAATAAAAACTCTTCTAAGTGGAGAGTATGACAAAAATAATGCCATATTATCTATAAACGCTGGAACAGGTGGATTAGATGCCCAAGATTGGGCTCAGATGCTTTTGAGAATGTATATAAGATGGTCAGAAGGCAAGGGCTATAAAGTTAAGCTTTTAGATATAATATCAGACACTGAAGCAGGAATAAAGACAGCTACAATTCTTGTAGAGGGAACAAATGCTTATGGATACTTAAAGAGTGAAAAAGGTGTTCATAGGTTGGTAAGAATATCTCCTTTTGACCCATCAGGAAAAAGACATACTTCATTTGCATCTATAGATGTAACACCAGAGCTAGATGAGAACATAGAAGTAGAAATTAATCCATCAGATTTAAAGATAGACACATATAGAGCATCTGGAGCTGGAGGGCAACATGTAAATACAACTGATTCAGCAGTTAGAATAACACATATCCCTACAGGTGTAGTAGTTCAGTGTCAAAATGAGAGGTCTCAACATCTAAATAAAGATAGAGCTATGAGATTTTTGATGGCAAAATTGATAGAATTAAAAGAATTGGAACAAAAAGAAAAAATAGAAGACATACAAGGGAAATATTCACAAATAACATGGGGTAGTCAAATTAGGTCATATGTTTTTCAACCATATAAATTGGTTAAAGACCATAGAACAAATGCTGAGTTTGGAAATGTAGATAGTGTAATGAATGGAAATATAGACCTATTTATTAATGAATACTTAAAAATGAATAAAACAGTTTAATAAATATGCACTGTAATTAAGAGATATGTATAAGAAGGTTAGTGCTTACTATGCACTTACAGCACTTAGGCTGAGGACGACAACCCTCAGCCTTCGTTCTGTTTATTATTATACTTATGAAAAAAATAACATTAGGAGTGAAAAAATTGGATATAAATCAAATCTTAAAAAAAGAATTTAATCTTAGAGATGAGCAAATAAACAATACATTAAAACTTATTGATGAGGGTAATACAATACCATTTATAGCTAGGTACAGAAAAGAAATGACTGGTGAGATGAGTGATGTCACACTAAGAGAATTTCATGAAAAATTGATGTATTTAAGAAACCTTCAAAGTAGAAAAGATGATGTAGTTAGACTAATAGATGAGCAAGGAAAGCTAACAGATGAAATAACAAAAAATATAGAAAAAGCAAAGACATTACAAGAAGTAGAAGATATCTATGCTCCATATAAACAAAAGAAAAGAACTAGAGCAATAATAGCTAAGGAAAAGGGATTAGAAAACTTAGCATTGTCAATACTAGAGAATAGTCTAGATAGTATAGAAATAGAAGCAAAGAATTATATTGATGAGAAGAAAGAAGTTCTCTCTGTTGAAGATGCATTAAAAGGTGCGAGAGATATAATTGCAGAATTAGTTTCAGATGATGCTAAGATTAGAAAATATATAAGAGAATTAGCTTTAAGAGAAGGCATGATAGTTAGCAAAAGTTCTACTGATGAGAAATCAGTTTATGATATGTATTATGATTATAATGAAGCAGTAAAGAGTATGGCTCCACATAGAGTTTTGGCGATAAATCGAGGAGAAAAAGAGAACTTCCTAAAAGTTAAGTTAGAAATAAATAATGATAAAGTTTTAAATTACATAATAAATGAATATGTAAATGATAAAAATTTCAAAAATAAAGAAGAAATCGTAAGCTCAATAGAAGATTCTTATAAAAGATTAATTTTTCCATCAATAGAAAGAGAAATAAGAAATCATTTAACAGAAATAGCTCAAGAAAGAGCTATAAGTGTATTTGGAAAAAATGTTAAAAGTTTATTGCTTCAACCACCAGTTAAAGACAAGGTAGTTATGGGATTTGACCCCGCATTTAGAACTGGATGTAAAATAGCTATAGTAGATAAAAATGGTAAACTATTAGATTATACAACAGTATACCCAACAGACCCACAAAATGATGTAGAGGGAGCAAAGAGAGTTTTAAAAGGATTGATTGAAAAATACGATATAGATATAATCTCAATAGGTAATGGGACTGCATCTAGAGAATCAGAAACTTTTGTATCAGAAATGATAAAAGAGATAGATAGGGAAGTGCAATATGTTATAGTTAGTGAAGCCGGAGCCTCTGTTTATTCGGCATCTGAACTTGCGAACGAAGAACATCCAGATATAAATGTATCAATAAGGGGAGCTATATCTATAGCTAGAAGATTACAAGACCCATTAGCAGAGCTTGTAAAAATAGACCCTAAAAGTATAGGTGTAGGTCAATATCAGCATGATTTAAATAAAAAGAGACTAGAAGAAGTACTAGATGGTGTTGTTGAAGATTCTGTAAACAGTGTTGGAGTAGATTTAAATACAGCATCATACTCTCTACTAGAGCATATTGCAGGAATAAGTAAGGCCATTGCAAAAAATATAATAGCATATAGAGAAGAAAATGGAGACTTCACATCAAGAGTACAACTTAAAAAAGTAAAAAGACTTGGACCTCAAGCATTTACTCAATGTGCTGGATTTATGAGAATCTTAGATGGTAAAAACCCACTAGATAATACAGGTGTGCATCCTGAAAGTTATGATATATGCAAAAAAATGATTGAGATAATAGGATACTCTTTAAATGATATAAAAAATAAAAATATAGAAGAAATAGATGAGAAAATAAAAGAGATTGGATTGAGAGAATTAAGTGAAAAACTGGAAGTAGGTCAAGTCACTTTAAGAGATATTATATCTGAAATTAAAAAGCCAGGAAGAGACCCAAGAGAAGAAGGAATAAAACCTATTCTTAGAACTGATGTCTTAAAAATTGAAGACATACAAGAAGGAATGTCTTTAAAAGGTACAATAAGAAATGTTGTAGATTTTGGTGCATTTGTAGATATCGGAATAAAAAATGATGGATTAGTCCATAAATCAGAAATGAGTAATAGCTTTGTAAAAGACCCTATGAGTATTGTTACAGTAGGAGATATAGTCGATGTAAAAGTTATTGGAATTGACTTAAATAAAAAGAGAGTAGCTCTATCAATGAAAAAATAAATAAGCTTATGTATGTTTGTTTTTGATACTATATTTGTAAGTATGATTTATAGAATATATAAGTATTAAAAAAGTGTAAAATTATATTGTAAAAAACAATGTTAGAAAGAAGTACGAGAGTCTTGAAAATCAGGAGGAAAATGAATGATTTTTATAAAAAATGGTAAAATAAATACCGTAACAAATGGAATAATTCAAGGAGATATCCTTATAGATGAAGGAAAAATAATAGAAATAGGGGAAAATCTAATAGCACCTTTAGATGTTGATATAATAGATGCAAGTAATAAACTTGTGTTCCCTGGATTTATAGATGCTCATACTCATTTGGGGCTATGGGAAGATGGCATAGGTTTTGAAGGGGCAGATGGAAATGAAGAAACTGACCCAATAACACCACAACTAAATCCTATAGATGGTATTAATCCAATGGATAGAACATTTAAAGAAGCTTTTGAAGGTGGTATAACTTCTGTATGTACAACACCTGGAAGTGCAAATGTTATGGGCGGTCAATGTATAGCCATAAAAACATATGGAAGAAGAATTGACAAAATGGTAATAAAAAATCCAGTTGCATCTAAAATAGCATTTGGAGAAAATCCAAAAAGTTGTTATGGTCAAGATGATAAATCTCCACAGACTAGAATGGCTATAGCGGCTTTGCTTAGAGAGAACTTAAAAAAAGCAGAAGAATATCTAGAGGATATTGATGTATATGAGAACCATGATGATGAAGACTGTGAAAAGCCTGAATATGATATAAAAATGGAAAGCTTAATACCTGTATTGAGGAGAGATATTCCATTTAAGGCACATGCTCATAGAGCTGATGATATGTTTACAGCAATAAGAATTGCAAAAGAATTTAACTTAAAACTTACATTAGACCATTGTACAGAAGGTCATCTTGTTGTAGAAGAATTAGTAGAAGAAGGATTTCCTGTAATAGTAGGCCCATCTTTATCAGAAAGGTCTAAGTTTGAACTTAGAAACTTGACATTTAATACAGCTGGAATACTTTCAAATGCAGGTCTTGATGTATGTATAATGACAGACCATCCAGTGATACCAGTTCAATATCTTCCAATATGTGCAGGCATAGCTGTTAAACATGGTATGAAAGAAGAAAAGGCAATAGAATCAATTACAATAAATCCAGCTAAGACTTTAGGAATAGAAGATAAAGTAGGTTCTATAGAAGTTGGTAAAGATGCAGACATAGTAATATGGGATAATTCCCCACTAGAGATTCAAAGTAATGTGCTTTACACTATAATAAATGGAAAAATAGTATATGAGAAAAAATAACTTGACAATTATTAAAAAATTAACTAATATAAGAGTGTAAGGAAAATTAAAAAATCAAAGAAGATCTTCGGGGCAGGGCGAAATTCCCTACCGGCGGTATAGCCCGCGAACTACTTAGGTGGTTGATTTGGTGAGATTCCAAAGCCGACAGTAAAGTCTGGATGAGAGAAGATATTTATGGAATATAAATAAGTTTATTTTAGTTTGTTTAAACTATGTCCATAAAAACTCGAAGATAGGATCTTCGAGTTTTTTGTTTTTCCTAAAAAATATAAACTATTGATTAGGAGGAAAGTAGTTATGCAAAATACAGTAAAAAGAGGAAATATGATTTCAACAAGAACTTTGGTGGTTATGTCAATTTTATCTGCAATATCTTATTTATTGATGTTTATTCAAGCACCAATACCAGGTATTTTTCCAGATTTCTTAAAAATTGACTTATCAGATATCCCAGCAATATTTGGCGGAATGTCTTTAGGACCATTAGTTGGATTTGGTGTAGTTGTAGTAAAAAATATACTACAAATGATAACAGCGACAACAACTGGAGGAGTAGGAGAATTTGCAAATATATTAATTGGTGGCTCTTATGTACTTATACTTTGTTATTCATATAAGAGAAGTAAAGATTTAAAAGGTGTAGTAATTGGATTTGTATTAGGGACAATAACTATGACTATAATTGGTTCATTGGTGAATTATTTTGTAATGTTACCACTTTATGGGCAATTAATGGGACTAGATGCTATAATAGGTTTAGGTTCAGCTATAAACCCTCAAGTTCATGATTTATTTACTTTTGTAATTTGGATGATAGCTCCATTTAATGTATTAAAGGCTGTTGTAATATCCTTAGTAACGTTACCACTTTACAAAAAAATGGGTAATGTAATAAAAAAATAATTAGACAAGAAAATATAAAATTTTAAAATTAAACGCATTGAATAGCCATAATTTATTTGTAACTTCAGTCCTACGCTGTGATTGATATATTAAATATATTATGGCTTTATTAATTTATCAAAAATTGTATATAAAATAAGAAATATTTAGACAAGTTTAATTTTTGAAATAAAGGAAGAATTAAAACGATTAACTATTAAAATACTAAAAAGGTATCTATAATACACAGAGCGAATTTATAATAAACAAAAAATAAAGATATTATTAAAAATAAATAAAGATTTATGCTTTATTTTTTAATAATATCTAATTTAATAATGATAGGGGTGTATATAGATGAACATATCTAAAAAATTGAAAAATTTATTTTTAGATGATAAAGGGTATTATTTTAATAGTAATTGGGAAAATATTCATATAGGTATTGATAACTCAAAATTGGAAAAGTCTTTAAAGTATATTACAAATGAATATATTGAAAATATGGAAAGTGTAAAGTATGATTATCGTGAATTAAAAAATATAAAAAATCAAACTGATGGGATGTGTATACTAGCAATAAGGCAGAATTATAAAGCACTAGAGTATATAAAAGAACAAACAGAAGAATTATGTTTAGAGGCGATAAGATATAACTATAAAGCACTAGAATATGTAAAAGAACAGACAGAGTATATATGTCTTGAAGCCATAAAAAAGGACTGTAAAGCACTTAAATATGTAAGAAATAAAACTGATGAGCTTATTATAAAAGTAATAAGGTGTTCTTCTAATATAGATGTTGTAAGTATTTTAAAAGCTTTAGAAGTTCAAACAAGAAGTATATGTTTAGAAGCAATTAAAAAAGATGGTAGATGTCTTGCATATGTTAGAGAGCAGGGTGAAGAATTATGTATGGAAGCGATTAGGCAAAATTATAAAGCACTACAATATGTAAAAAAGCAAACAGATAAAATGTGTATAGAAGCTGTAAATCAAAATGGTATGGCATTGCAATATGTAAATAAGCAAACAGATAATATATGTATGGAAGCTGTCAAACAAGATGGAAGAAGTCTACAGTTTGTTAATAATAAGACAGAAGCAATATGTATAAAAGCCATAAGATATTTAGATAAAAGATATAATATTAAAGATGTGTTAAGTTACATAGATAACTATACAGAAGATATATGTATAGAAATTGTAAGGCTAAATGGAAAGATGTTAATGTATATAAAAAATCAAACAGAGAGAATGTGCATTGAAGCAGTAAAGGAAAATTATAAATCTCTCAAATATGTAAAAGAACAATCTGAGAAAATATGTAGAGAAGCCTTAAAGCAGAATTGCAAGGCAAAGGAATATGTGAAGATTTATATTGAAGAATGTATATAAGATTTAGATAGGATTATTAATATTGAAAGATAAAAAAGATAAATAGAAGTACTTTATAATAATTGAGGCTTATACTATAATTAATTAAGCAGTGATATAAATTCACATGACGATTATATCAAAATGGAGATGAATTAATGGCAAAAATATATTTGGAAAATGAAAGCAAAACTAGAGAAATAGGATATAAATTAGGTAAACTCTTAAAAGAAGGTAGTGTTATCTGTTTAGTAGGAGATTTAGGGGCTGGGAAAACTACAATGACACAAAGTTTGGCAGATTCATTAGGCATAAAAGACTATATAACAAGTCCAACTTTTACTATAATAAATGAATATGAAGGCAAAGTACCTTTGTATCATTTTGATGTATATAGAATAGGTAGCAGTGATGAAATGTATGATATTGGATATGAGGAATATGTAAATTCAAATGGAATTTGCATAATTGAATGGGCTAATCTAATAGAAGATATACTTCCAAAAGAATATTTAAATATAGAATTAAAATATAAAGATGAAGGAAGAGAAATGATATTAACTCCAAAGGGAGAGTTTTACAAAGAAATAGTTGAGGAGTTGATTAAATAATGAAAATACTAGGTATGGATACATCTTCTATGGCAGCAAGTGTGTCAGTTGTAGAAGATGATAGCTTAATATGTGGGTTTACAGTAAATAACAAAAAAACTCATTCGCAAAAACTTATGCCAATGATAGAAAGTATGTTGAACATGAGTGATTTAAGTATAAAAGATATAGATTTATTAGCTATATGTATAGGTCCTGGCTCATTTACAGGTCTTAGAATAGGTATGGCTACAGTAAAAGCTATGGCTCATGTAAATAATATACCAATAATAGCAGTGAATTCTTTGGAATCCCTAGCAAATAACATGAATCTATGTGAGAGGAAGATATGTTGTATATTAGATGCACAGAAGAATCAAGTCTATTCAGCTAAATATAAACTTGAGAATGGAGAGCTAATAGAATTAGAGGGTGTTAATGTTGTAGAATTTGATACTTTATTAGAGGAAATAGTATCAAGTGATGAAGAATTTATAGTAGTTGGAGAAGCTGTATATAAATATAAAGATAGGTTAGAGAATGTAAAAAATATAAAAATACCTTCGCCAGTTAACAATGTGTCTAATGCAGGAAGTTTATGTTCTTTGGCATTAAGTAAATATAATAAAAATATAGATGTACATACTTGTTATACAATAAATCCTATGTATATCAGAAAATCTCAAGCTGAAGTACAATATGATGAAAAAATGAAGAGGCTAAATGATGAAAGATAATACAAAACTAATAGTAGACGATATAAAAATAGAAGAAATGACTATTAAAGATATAGATGAAGTTTTTGAAGTAGAAAAAAATTGTTTTGAAGATTATTGGTCAAAAGAATCTTTTAGAAAAGAGTTATCTAATGAAGTAGCAAGGTATATAGTAGCTAAACTAGATGGAAAAGTTGTTGGATATGTGGGAATTTGGCTTATACTTGATGAAGGGCATATAAATAATGTGGCTGTTCATAGTGACTACAGAGGCAAAAAAATAGGAGACAAGTTGATAAAAGGTATAGTTGATTTGTGCAAAGACAATAATATTGTGTCTATGACATTAGAAGTTAGAGCATCAAATAAAATAGCACAAAATCTATATAGAAAATATGGATTTAAAATGGGTGGAATAAGAAAAGAATACTACAGTGATAATAAAGAAGATGCAATTATAATGTGGAACCAATTAAAGGAGGTGTAGAGTTTATGAGTGATATAATAACATTAGCTATAGAAAGTAGTTGTGATGAAACAGCTGCATCAGTTTTAAAAAATGGTAGAGAAGTACTTTCAAACATAATCTCTACCCAAATAGAAACACATAAAAAGTTTGGTGGTGTAGTGCCAGAAGTAGCCTCAAGAAAACATGTGGAAAATATTGATATAGTTGTCCAGGAGGCTTTAGATAAAGCAAATATAGGATTTAATGATATAGACCATATTGCAGTTACATATGGACCTGGGTTGGTAGGAGCTTTACTAGTAGGCTTATCTTATGCTAAAGCACTTGCATATACTTTGAATATACCACTTGTAGGAGTAAATCACATAGAAGGTCATCTAAGTGCAAACTATATAGAGCATAAGGATTTGAAACCTCCTTTTATAACATTAATAGTATCTGGAGGTCATACCCACTTGGTTGAGGTCAAAGACTATGGTAAGTATGAAATCTTAGGAAAAACTAGAGATGATGCATCTGGAGAAGCATTTGATAAGATTTCAAGAGCGATGAATCTAGGTTATCCAGGAGGACCTATTATTGATAATCTCGCCAAAAAAGGAAATAAGCATGCTATAGAATTTCCAAGAGCATATTTAGAAGAAGATAGCTATGATTTTAGTTTTAGTGGATTAAAATCTTCTGTGTTAAACTATCTAAATGGAAAAAGAATGAAAAATGAGGAAATAGTAGTTGAAGATGTAGCAGCATCTTTTCAAGAGGCTGTGGTAGAAGTTTTATCTACTAAAGCACTAAAAGCAGCAAGAGATAAAGGCTACAATATTATAACTCTTTCTGGTGGAGTTGCTTCTAATTCAGGGCTCAGAGCTAAAATAACAGAGATTGCAAAAGATAGTGGTATCACTGTTAAATATCCGCCTTTAATTTTATGCACAGATAATGCAGCGATGATTGGGTGTGCAGGATATTATAATTTTATAAATGGTAAAACACATGATATGAGTTTAAATGCAGTTCCAAATTTAAAAATAAATCAGTAATATGAAATAAATTTATAAATATATTAAAGAATTGTTTCAGAAAAATAAATATAAGTAAAAATAAATACAATCAAAATAAATATAGTATATGTTAAAACTTGAAGTAAAACGATGTATAACCTTTATATTCTAATGAATTGCAATACATTTAGGATATAAAGTTTATCTTTGGTGTGAATTTACTTCAAGTTTAATTTTTTTGTAGAAAGATTATTTTAAAAAGTGGGTAATATACCCTTTTTTTTCCTTATTAAAAAGTTTTATACTAATTATAGAAAGATTAAGGAGGGGAAGAAATGAGTCAAAGTAAAGAAGACAAAATAAGAAGTATTTTAGAAGCAAAAAATATTAAGGCAAATTTTCAAGATAAAGAAAATTTAGATGAATTTAGTGAAAAAAAAGCAAGTAAAAGGGCTGATGATTTATTAAATGTATATTATAATACATTGTCTACAGCTGATATGGAATTTCCATATTGGTATAATAGAGAATATAGAAAATCAGATGGTGATATACCTGTAGTTAGAAGAGCTAAAGCTCTTAAATCTGCTTTTTCTCATATGACACCAAATATAATACCAGGCGAGAAGATAGTAATGCAAAAAACACGCCACTATAGAGGGTCATTCCCAATGCCTTGGGTAAGTGAGAGTTTCTTCGTAGCTCAAGGGGAACAAATGAAAGAAGAAGTAAATAAGTTAGCTAGTAACACAGCAGATGAACTTACAAAATTTGGTTCTGGTGGGGGAAATGTAACTGAGAGTTTTGGAAATGTTGTTTCAATAGCTGGTAAATTTGGAATGAGAAAAGAAGAAGTACCTGTACTTGTAAAAATGGCTAAGGAATGGGTTGGAAGATCAGTTGAAGATTTAGGCTTTCATTATGAGAAAATGATGCCAGATTATGATTTAAAAGAAAAATTAATGAGTACACTTATTTGTATGTTTGATTCAGGATATACACTTCCTCAAGGTAGAGAAGTTATAAACTATTTTTATCCTTTGAATTATGGGCTAGATGGAATCATAGAAATGGCAAAAGAATGTAAGAAAGCAGTTGCAGGAAACGCATCTGGAGATGGACTTATTGGAATGGACCGTCTATATTTCTATGAAGCAGTTGTTCAAGTTATTGAGGGTCTACAAACTTGGATTTTAAATTATGCAAAACATGCAAAATATTTAGAAAGTATAGAGAAAGATTTAGAAGCTAAAAAAGAATATTCAGATTTAGTGGAGATATTAGAGCACATTGCACACAAACAACCTCGTACATTTAGGGAAGCGCTTCAATTGACTTATACAATCCATATAGCATCAGTAAACGAAGATGCTATATCTGGTATGTCTATAGGGCGCTTTGGTCAAATCTTATATCCTTGGTATGAGCAAGATATAGAAAAAGGAATAATCACAAAAGAAGAAGTAATTGAATTATTAGAACTTTATAGAATAAAGATTACTTGTATTGACTGTTTTGCTTCAGCAGGAGTAAATGGAGGAGTATTATCAGGAAATACATTTAACACATTATCTATAGGCGGACTAAGAGAAGATGGCTCTACAGGAGCAAATGAATTAGAAGAATTACTATTAGAAGCAAGTATGAGATGTAGAACTCCTCAACCTAGTTTAACTATGTTGTATGATGAAAAACTTCCAGAAGATTTCTTGATGAAGGCTGTTGAATGTACAAAGCTTGGTTCTGGTTATCCAGCATGGGTAAACAACTCAAATGGGACGACTTTCATGATGAGACAATTTGGCGATGAGGGTATGACTGTTGAAGAAGCTAGAGCTTTTGCATTAGGCGGATGTCTAGAAACATCTCCAGGATGTTGGAAACAATTAACTTTAAATGGGAAAACATATTCTATAGCAGGTGGAGCAGGTCAAACAGCTGGTTCTGGAGTGCATTTTTTAGCTAATCCTAAAATATTAGAACTTGTTCTTATGAATGGTAAAGACCATCGTATGAATGTGCAAGTATTTGAACCTCATAATAAACCTCTAAATACATATGAAGAGGTCGTAGAAGTATTTAAAGATTATTATAAACAAGCAATAAATGTCCTTGAAAGAGCAAATAATATTGAATTAGATATATGGAGAAAGTTTGATACTTCTGTAATAAATTCGCTATTAAAACCAGATTGTTTAGACAAGGGTCAACATATAGGAAATATGGGATACCGTTATAATGCGACATTAAATGTAGAAACTTGTGGTACTGTTACTATGGTTAATTCATTTGCTGCACTTAAAAAACTTGTATATGATGATAAAGAATTTACACTTGAAGAAATGAAAGAGGCTATTTTGAATAACTTTGGATTTAAAGATGCTTTAGAGGTTGGAAACTATTCTATGGCAGACCAAGTAAAAGTAGATAAAACTGGTAAATATGATGCTATCTACAAGGCCTGTCTTGATGCACCTAAATACGGAAATAATGATTTATATGCAGATAGCATTCTTAAAAACTATGAAGTATGGCTAGCAAAAGTGTGCGAAGAAGCACAATCTTTATATGCTAAAAAAATGTATCCTTGTCAAATATCTGTTTCTACACATGGACCACAAGGTGCTGCCACTTTAGCTACTCCAGATGGGAGACTAAGTGGAACAACATATTCAGATGGTTCAGTCTCTGCATATGCAGGAACTGATAAAAATGGTGTCTATGCATTATTTGAGTCTGCAACTATTTGGGACCAAGCAGTAGTTCAAAATTCTCAGATGAATTTAAAACTTCATCCAACAACAATTAAAGGACAACAAGGTACTAAAAAATTATTAGATTTAACAAGAAGTTATTTAAGAAAAGGTGGTTTCCATATTCAATACAATGTCGTGGATTCTAAAACATTAAAAGAGGCACAGAAAAATCCTGATAATTATCGTCAATTGATGGTGCGTGTTGCTGGATTTACTCAATACTGGTGTGAATTAGGAAAACCAATACAGGATGAAGTAATTGCTAGAACAGAGTATGAAGGGGTGTAAAATATGAAAAAACATAGTGATTGTATGAATTTTTGTGCAGTAGATGCTACAAAAGGAATTTGTAGACTATCAAAACAAATGCTTAACTTAGATGATGAAGCTTGTGAAGAATTAAAAGTGATGCCAAAATGTAAAAATTGTAAAAATTTCGTTGATATTAATGATGAAGGTATAGGTAAATGTGTTGGTCTTGAAAAGGAAGACTGGGTATATTCAACATTAAATGCAATTACTTGTGAAGGACATATGTTTAATGAGTAGACAAAATCAACTAGCAGGTATGATTTTTGATGTACAAAGCTTTTCAGTTCATGATGGACCAGGTTGCAGAACAACTGTATTTTTAAATGGATGTCCACTTAGTTGTAAATGGTGTGCAAATCCTGAAAGTTGGACTGTAAGACCCCATATGATGTTTAGTGAGTTATCTTGTAAATATGAAGATGGGTGTACTGTATGTCATGGTAAATGTAAAAAAGGTGCATTGAGTTTTAATCTTGATAATAAGCCAATTATAGATTGGAACATATGTAAAGACTGTGAAAGCTTTGAATGTGTCAACTCATGTTATTACAATGCGTTTAAGTTATGTGCAAAGCCTTATACTGTAGATGAACTTATAAGAGTAATTAAACGTGATTCTAATAATTGGAGAAGTAATGGAGGAGTAACATTTAGTGGGGGAGAACCACTACTTCAACATGAATTTTTACATGAAGTATTATTGAAATGTCATGAGATAAATGTACACACTGCTATTGAGACGAGTGCATGTGTTTCCAATGAAATTTTTAATAAAATATTTAAAGATATTGATTTTGCATTTATTGATATAAAGCATATGGATAGAGAAAAACACAAAGAGCAAACAGGTGTGTATAATGATTTAATATTGGAAAACGTATCAAATCTTGTTAACTCTGACTGGAAAGGAAGATTGGTACTTAGAGTTCCAGTTATAGCAGGATTTAATGATAGTACTGAAAATATAAGTGATATTATATCTTTTATGCACAAAAACAATTTGGTAGAGATTAACTTATTACCATTTCATAGGCTAGGAGAATCAAAGTGGATTCAATTAGGTAAGGAGTATGAGTATTCTGATAAGGGAGATGTTGATGAAGAGCATCTTGAAGAGTTACAAGATATATTTTTGGATAATGGTATAGCTTGTTATGTTGGTCATGAGACAGCTTTCTAAAAGTAAATAATATAAGGTTAATTAAAAAGGATGTTACACTAAAAGCTAGAGTGACATCCTTTTTATATAGTTTAAATTATGATTAGAAGATATATTACGTTTACTTTATTGTAGTAAATGTAATATGGTAAAGCATGAATATGAAAAAATTTAATAGAATCTATTTTATAAACAACTAAAATAAATTATCAATGAAAGGTACAAAAAGTATAGAGAGTATTATAGATGTCCGTTTTTTACAAGATTAAAATATGTACTATATGATACAATCAACTATACTATTTCAATAAGGTTTGTAATTTCTTTATTTATATAATATCCTATTGAAATCTATATAGTTTAATTTTATTTATAAGATATAAATAAAATATATGTATATCAAGGAGGTAATATGAAGTTTGTAAATGCTTTAATAGTGGTTAAAGATATTGAGAAATCAAAAAAGTTTTATTATGATGTTTTAGGATTAAATGTAACCTGTGATTTTGGAGAAAATGTTGTGTTAGAAGGTAATATATCATTACAAGAAAAAAAACTTTGGTTAGAGTTTATTAATAAGAGTGATAATGAAGTACAATTCAATGGAAATGATGCAGAGTTATATTTTGAAGAAGAATATTTTGATACTTTTGTTGAAAGATTGAGTACAATGAAAGATATAAATTATATTCATCTGGTTGTAGAACATAGTTGGGGTCAAAGAGCAATTAGATTTTATGATTTAGATGGTCATATTATTGAGGTTGGGGAAACTATATCATCTGTATGTAGACGTTTTTTAGATAGTGGACTTTCAATGAATGAGGTGGCTAAAAGAATGGATGTAACTATTGAATATATTGAATCAGTTTTAAACTAGGTGATAGATTATATTAAAATAAAGGCGTTAGCAAATCTATGCTTTCGCCTTTATTTATTATATTCTCTAAATAATCTATAAAATGTTATTGAATTTTTTCTCTAGAAATATATAATTTTGAATTCTCTGTTTTATCTTCAAACTCAATTCCCTTGTTTTTTTTCATAAATATGTATAGAGGGGCTATTAATAACATTGCTCCTAATCCTATTAAAACTCTATTTTGAGTTATAGGTTTTGCCATATCTTCTGCCCAAGCTTGTTGTAACAGCCATAAACTACCTAAAATAGCTACTATTGGTATAACTGGACCAAATGGAATCTTAAAAGAGCCTTGAATATCTGTTCTTTTTCTTAAAACTATTACTGACAAACAAGTTGGGATATACTGAGCAAATCTTGCAATTACGCTCATTACTGCAAGTTGTTCAAAACTTCCAGTCAATACAAGTGGTATACAACAAATTAAAGATATAATTATTGCTACATACGGAGCATCATATTTATTTGTTTTTCCTATAAATGCTGGAAGAGAACCTTCTTCTGCTAGAGAAGAACCACATTTAGGAGTTACTATTGAAGAACCTATATTTATACCAAATATAGATATTAATGTAGCTACAGATATAAATACTTTACCATAGTTACCTAAAAACACACTTGAAGCATCTGCAATTGGAATACTATTTTCAAATAGTTTATCTCCAAGTATACCCATACAGACAACTTGAATTAAAATATAAATTATTGCACATATAAATATTGTAGTTATTAAGGCAATTGGAAGATTTTTTTTAGGGTTTTCCATTTCTCCACTTGCTACGATAAATGATTCAAATCCAGTAAATGCGTAAAATACCAATATGATAGCTGGTCCCATGCTAGAGTTAACTACGTTACCTGAAGGGGCAATATTTTCAAATTTTATAAAGAATATTCCGACTATTACAAAAACTATTAGTGGTACTAATTTAGCTATAGTTATTACATTATTCATTATCTTTGTACTTTTAATTCCAAATAAGCTATTTATAGAAAGTAGTGTTACTAATACTGCTGCTATATAGCCCTTGTATTCAGTTGCAGCTTCTGGCCAAAATGAACCTAAAGCTGTTGCAAATCCTACTGCTAGAGTAGACCATGATATAATTCTTATAACCCAAGACATGGTACCAACTTCAAAGCCTATAAAATCTCCAAATGCTTTTTTGGAATATAGATATGCACCACCATTTTTATCAAACATACTTCCAACTTCTGCAAAACATAAAAGTATTGATAGAACTAAAATTGTAGCAAAAATGTATATAAATATACTGTTTTGACTTGCTAGGTTATAAACTTTACCTGGTAGTAAGAATATACCTGAACCTATTATACTATTAATTCCTAATAATATCATACTAAATAACCCTAATTTTTTAGCCTTTTCCATATTAATTTATCTCCTATTCTTTTATTAATTACTGTATTAATTAAAATATAAAGTATTCATTACATGCATCATAACACCTATTGGAAGACAATTCTCATCTATATTAAAGCTAGATGTATGTAGAGGTGAAATTAATCCCTTTTCTTCATTTTTACAGCCTAAATGAAAGAATGCCCCCTTGCAATGTTCTGTATAAAAAGAAAAATCCTCACCACCTAAAGAAGGGTTTGGTCTTAATATAAATTTTTCTTCTCCAAATAATTCTTTAGTACTTGAGATAACAGTATTTACTAATTCCTTTTCATTTATAACAGCTGGATAATTTTCATCACTTACATGCAATGTTCCAACACATCCAAATGCAGATGCAGTGTCTTCAACAATCTTAGATATCTTATCAATCATAAAGTTTCTTGTTTTGCCATTTAAAGTTCTTAAAGTGCCTTCTAGTTTTACATCTTCACATATTACATTGTGTGCATCACCACCATATATTTTACCTATAGTTAAAACAGCAGCATTATTTGGTTCTAAGTTTCTACTTATTATAGTTTGTAAGGATGTAACAATTTGTGATGCTGTAACTATTGCGTCAATACCATTTTCAGGGTATGCACCATGAGCTCTTTTGCCTTTAACATTTATCGTTATAGTGTCAACACTAGCATTTAATGTGTCATACTTTGTCTCAATAAATCCTGTCTCAATATGTGGCATAACATGAAGTCCAAATATATAATCAGCTTTAGGATTTTCTAGACATCCATCTTCAACTAAGAATTTTGCTCCTCCAAAGCCTTCTTCTGCTGGTTGAAATAAGAACTTTACATTTACGTTTAATCTATCTTTTATTGAATTTAAAACTTTACACGCTCCAAGTAGCATAGTTGTATGTGCATCATGACCACAAGCATGCATTTTTCCAGAATGTATTGATTTATAAGGTATATTATTTTCTTCTTCTATAGGAAGGGCATCCATATCCGCTCTTATACAAATAGTTTTATCTGCATTTTCTTTTAAAATATATGCCATAATCCCATTGTGTTTTGTAAATTCAATATAATCAATTCCTATTTCTTCTAAATAAGAAATGACTTTTTGCTTGGTAAGGTTTTCTTCAAGAGCCAATTCTGGAATTTTGTGCAATTCTCTTCTTACATTTATTAGCCAAGGTTTTATAGAATTACAATTTTCTATTACAAAATCTTTTTCTAATTCTTTAGTTTGATATTCTAATTTTAAAGCCTGTTGCATTTTTATTCCTCCAATTACTTTTTATTGTTTGGTTAATTATAGTAGCAATTATTGTGCCATAATTTTTAAGGAATAAATTTTGTTTTTTATAAGAATTTTGCAATAAAATAATCATTTATTTATTGGCAAAATATAAAAATGATTATTTTATTGCAATTTTCCAAAAAAAGTATTGTTTTAAATAAGAATAAGCTTATATATTAGCCTATATAAAAATAATAGGAACTATTAAATTTATCCTATTCCTATTAATTCCTATTGATTACACATGAAATAATGTACTATATTTACACATTTGAAAAATAAAAAATCTATTGAGGAAGCGTCTTGCACCTGAATAGATTTCTTTGTTTAATATATTATACGTTTATAAACTTTCATATTTTAATTTATTGTAAAAGTCTTCTCCTTGTTGAGTTATTTTACTCCCATATCTCCCTGAACCACAAATTATAAGTTCTTCTTTTTTCAGATATTCAAATATTTTTTTAATTTTACCTTCTGTGATTTGGATATTTTTATCTAGTAATGTCTTTAAAATTAGTCCTCTACCAATTCCAACATCTGATTCCTTATTTAAAATTAATATCTCAAGTATATTTAATATATCATTTTTATTATATTTTAATTTTAATGATGAATTTTTGTTATTTAAAGTTCTTAAATTTGGGGGTAAATCTTTTTCTAGTATAATATCATCACACATAATATTTAAATAAGATGTTACGTTTTGGAGTTCTCTTATATTACCTTTCCACGTATAGTTTTGTATAAGCTTTTTGGCCTCTGGTGTAATTACTAATTTCTTATTAATTAAATCTTCCATGATAATTAATATATCTTCTTTTCTTTCTCTTAGAGGAGGGATGTTTATTGGAATTGTATTTAATCTATAATATAAATCCTCCCTAAACTGGCTCTTATCAATCATTTGTTCTAAGTTCTTGTTTGTAGCAGATATAATTCTAACATCTATATTAATTACATTGTGAGAGCCAACTGGCATTATTTGTTTTTCTTGAAGAACTCTAAGTAGTTTTGTTTGTAATTCTAAAGGCATATCGCCTATTTCATCTAAGAAAATTGTCCCATTATTAGCAAGTTCGAATAATCCTTGCTTTCCATCTTTTAGACCTCCAGTAAAAGTTCCCTTATCATATCCAAATAACTGACTTTCTAGTAAATTCTCAGGGACGGCCGCACAATTTACTGCTATAAAGGGCTGATTTTTTCTATTTGAATTATTATGAATAGATTGAGCTATTAGTTCTTTACCAGTTCCACTTTCGCCTCTGATAAGTATACTTAGGTCAGACTTAGAAACTTTCTTAGCTAAATCTATGCATTCAATCATCTTAGGGCTATCTGTTTTTATATCTTTAAATGTATATTTTGCTATTTGTCCCTTTTCCCTTAATTTCTTAGTAAGATTTTGTTCTAATTTTTTTATATATGTTATTTCTTGCAAACTATAGTATGTACCCATCTTTTCATCTCTATTGTATATATTTTTTTTATTTACATTTATATATTTTTTATTGAATATAATAACTTTGTCCAGTATTTCTTTTTCATTTAATAAAACCTTTAAACTATCTGTAAATATTTCTTCAATATGCTTTCCATATATATCTTCTTTTATGTCTAAGATGTCTTTTACTTTACTATTATATGTATTTATTTCACCATCTTTTGAAGTAAATAGTATGCCATCCTTTGACAAGTTTAATATTGTATCTAATTCTTCTATTTTTAAGAACAGTTCTTTATATTTATCTTTTATACCAGTATCCAGACTTATTATCTCCTCTGAATATTTTACTAGCTTAGATTGTATTTCTTTTGAATCAATTTGTAATAAGTTTATTATTTCTATAAAAGTTGATATATCTATATATCTATGGCCTAAATCAAATATATCTGAGATAAAGCTAGGTACTTTTTCTGGAACTCCTGGAGTTATAGCTATCTTTATATCTTTATAAGTATTGTCATTCATATATGGGATTGGTCTGATATTAGTTACTCCGATTTTATAAAATAAACTTATAGTTTCTAGAGTAGTTTCATCGGAATCATTTACGATTAGAGCATTTGTTCCCTGTGGTAAAGATAATAAATTATATATTTTATCTTCCTTAAAAGTTCTTCTTATCACAATAACTTTTTTCTTATCTAATATATTATTTATGATTTTATCTAATCTTTCTACTGACATTACTAATATCACATCATCATTTATAATGTCATTATCATTTATTTCATCTATAAAGTATCTGTTAATATTTATATAATCTCCAAAAACTAATTTTAAATTATTTTCTAAAAAATCTATTAAATCTTTTCTACTATCATTTACCAACGCAACTGATTTTTTCATTAACTTCTCCTTATATAATAGATAGCCTCTAATAAAATGCTTGTATAGGGCTATATAATTTTTATAATTTAAATTTATCAAATAAAAAAGAAAGTGTCTATCCATGACTTTATAAAAGTCACCTTAAGACACTTTCTTACTTATAATTAAATCTTGTCACCAAATCCCCCTAATTGTTGCTTAAAATTAAAACTGTATGTATATTTTTCATTTCTATTCGATTAAATTATAATATACACCTAAAAAATTTATTTTAATAAATTCTATTGATAAAATAATTTCATAAATATAGAATTGTATTAAAATAAATAATGTATGAAAATATATATGTATAAGTTTATTCTGCGTGAGTAGAATAGATTTGTCAAGATTAATTTAATAGTAATAGTGTCTTTTATTAAAAATAATATAAATTTAAATATATAAATAAAACGTTTTATACAATATACTATAAAGGAGAACTTTAATGAAAGCAGAAAAAACAAGCATATACCCAATTATTAAAAATAATTTAAATCAAGTATCAATTGTTGAATATAAAAAAGGTCAGAGATTTGTAGCATCAGATAAAGATTTACAAGAAGTATTTTTCATAATAGAGGGAGTTGCTTTAGTAGAATGTACGACTAGAGGGGGAAATAAATTTCTTGTTGACATTGTACCTGAAAATGAATTTATAGGTAAAATTAGTTATATATATGAACATAATTTGAAATGCGATATATTTGCAAAGACCAATATAAAATTATTTCGATTTGAGAAACATATCTTTGAAGAATTTTATCTTAAACCAGATTTTATTGCACTATTTCATAACAAATGTACAAGAAGGATATATGAGCTATATAAAACTAGAATGGTAAGAGAGTTATTTTCTTGCACAGAAGTTATTGCATATTGTATTTTTAAAAAACAAGAAAATAGTGTCTGCAATATAAAAGCTATTCGCCATTTTAGTGAAATATATTCTATTAGTAGAAAAAGTAGGTATTATTCGCTATTAAAATTAACTGAGAAGGGGATAATAAAAAAAATAAGCAATACATATGAGATTTTAAATTATGATGAATTACATAGGTTGTCATTTGAAGTAAAAGAGTTTTTGGAAGATGAATAGAGGATATAGAAATAGTCTCATTGAAAATAAAAAATATCTTAATTGTTTTCAATGAGACTGTTTATAAATATTATATACTTATAAGGTATAGTATCGTTATTAGTCAATTTCCTTTACTATATTAATAGCCCACTTTTTAGATAAGGCTCTAGGAACACCAAATATAAATTTAACTACTTCTTCACTATAAGTGAGTAGAACAAGAATAAATATAGGAGCTCCTTTAAATGCAGCTATAAAAGTTAAAGGGATAGAAGCTAACCACATACATCCTAATTCTAAAAATAGAGCATATTTAGTGTCTCCACCACTTCTTAAAATACCAATTATGACTAATGTATTAAAGGATTTAAGAGCCATTAGTACTCCCATTATGAAGAATATCTTAGTTATATCAGAAGATAAACTATCAGAGACACTAAACATCTTTAATAATAATGGTATATTTAAAATTAAAATAATTCCAAGTATTAAGCCAGCTAAAAATACCAGTATAGAAAACTTTTTAGCATACTCAATAGCTCTTTTAATATGGTCAGCCCCAAGTTCATTTCCAAGCATAATAGATGCACCAGATGCAATACATACAGCTGTCATTATGAAAAAATTACCTGTGCTGGTTGCTATTTGACTTGCTGCTATGGCTGATGTACCTGCTCTTGCATATGCAACAGAATACAGAACAGTTCCAACTGCCCATACAGAGTCATTTACAAATATAGGAAAGCTTTTTGATGAAAAAGATTTTATAAAAATCTTATCAATAGCTTTTAAATTTTTCAAACCGAATTTTAATATATAGTCCTTTTTGTAAAAATAAACGTAAGTAATCATTAAAATTAGTTCACATATTCTAGCAATAACAGTTGCTAATGCTGCACCTTTTACACCCAATGCAGGAAGACCAAAATTACCAAATATAAATCCATAATTTAAAACAACATTTGTTACAAGAGCAAATGCGCTACAAATCATACCTAACTTAGGATTTCTAACACCTCTGGAACCAGTACTAAATACTGTACTTATAGCTATTAATGGATAGCTAAATACTGCAATACTAAAGTAATCTATACAAAGTTTTACAACTTCTGAATCATAAGAAAATATGTGTATAATTGGTTCTGGTGTTAGTAAAGCAGGAATAACAAATACAAAACTTAGGACAATGGCCAATACACAAGTAAGACCTGTAACTTTTCTTATATTACTGATATCTTTCTTTCCATAAAATTGTGAAATAAAAACTCCAGCTCCTCCTGTAATACCAGATAAGGACATATTAAAAAGAAAGAAAAACTGGTTTGCAACTCCAACTGAAGCTACAGATACCTCCCCCAAACTACTTATCATAACTGTATCTATTACATTTACAGAAGTAGAAATTAAGTTCTGTATGATAATAGGTATACATAAAGATAGAAGTATTTTATAAAATCTTTTATTTTCGTCTTTTAAAGAAAATAGTTCTTGCAAATAATCCTCTCCTTTTTACATAAATTCTTCCCACTCATCATATAGAGAGGCAAGGTTATTTTCTAAATTAATTTTTTCTTGGCTAACTTCCTTAGCCTTATCTGGATTAGAGTATACTTCTTCTTGACATAAAAGTATATCTAATTCTTCAATTTTAAGTTCTAACTTTTCAATTTCTTTTTCTATATTTTGTCTTTTTATTCTATTCTTTTTTTCTACTTCTCTTTGTTCTCTTTCTTTTCTTTTTTCATCTTTTATTTGAGTTCTAGTTTTTTCTTCTTTTTCTTCTATAAGACTCATCTCTTGGATTTGCCTTTTTTTATCAATATAATAATCATAATTTCCTAGGTACTCAGTAACTCCATTTTCATCTAAAACTAAAATCTTATCAACAACTGTATTTAGAAAATATCTATCATGTGATATTGTAAATATGGTCCCATCATAATTAGTTAATGCCTCTTCAAGAACTTCTTTAGAATCAATATCTAGGTGGTTAGTAGGTTCATCTAATAATAATAGATTTGCATTTGATAATATAAGTTTAAGTATGGCAACTCTAGCTCTTTCTCCACCACTTAATGTAGAAATCTTTTTAAAAACTTCTTCATCAACAAATAAAAATGCTCCTAACATATTTCTCAAAGTAGTTTGAGTAAGATGCGTATTATTTTCCCAAATCTCATCAATTATTGTGTTATCTAAATTAAGGGTTTTTTGTTCCTGATGGAAGTAAGAAACGTGTACATTAGTCCCAAATTTAATATTACCACTAAGAGGTTGTAATTCGTTAGTTATTATTTTAAATAATGTAGATTTACCAATACCATTTGCACCAATAAGAGCTACCTTTTCTCCTCTATATATATCTAAATCCAAATCTTTAAAAAGTATTCTTTCTCCATAACCCATGGATACATCTCTGATTTGAAGAACATCATTACCACTCTGGACAGAAGGCGTAAATTGTATACGAGCTTTTTTTCTATAAGCTTCTGGCTTATCTAGAACATCTACTTTATCCAATGCTTTTTCTTTACTTCTTGCACGTTTTAGATGTTTTTCTCTACCATAAGCTTTAAGTCTTTCTATTGATTCTTCCTGCTTTTTTATTTCTTTTTGCTGGTCTTCAAATTTTTTAAGTTCTAATTCTTTTTCTACTTTAGATAACTCAACAAATTTAGAGTAGTTACCATTATATACTTTAAGTCTTTTATTATGAACCTCAAAAATTCTATTTACAGATTGGTCTAGGAAATATCTATCATGAGATATTAACATAACAGTACCTTTATATTGTTTTAGAAATACTTCCAACCATTCTATAGCTTCGGAATCTAAGTGGTTAGTCGGTTCATCAAGTAACAATAAAGTTGGTTTTTTAAGAAGTAATTTTCCTAAAAGAACTCTAGTTTTTTCACCACCAGAAAGTATACTTATTGGTTTATCCATATCATTTTCACTAAATCCTAATCCTTTTAAAACACCTTTGGCTTCAGATTTATAACCATATCCATTTAAATCTGAAAATAATTCCAGTTTATGTGAATATTCATCCATTATTTTTTCTAGAATTGGAGAGTCTGTCTTTGTGCTTTCTTCTGAGATTTTGACCTCTAATTCTCTTAGATAAGATTCCATTTCTATCAAATTTTTAAAAACTTCTAACACTTCTTCTAAAATAGTATTATCCGAATAAAAATTGGTATTTTGTTCTAAATATCCGATTTCACAATCTTTAGAAGTGTAAATATCTCCGCTATCATAACCATAAATTCCTGAAATTATTTTAAATAAAGTAGTTTTTCCAGTACCATTAACCCCGATTATACCAATTTTATCGCCTTCATTTACTGTAAAACTAATATTTTCTAATATAGAATCTATACCAAAACTTTTATTTAAGTTATTACATGACAAAACAATCATAAATTTCTACCTCCTTGAACTATCTAAAATTATAATGTTTTGATATAATATAATCAAGGTTATATGTATTAGTTTTGAAAAAGAAATATTTTATTGTGAATCAAACAAAAAAGAGGACACTTTTAGGAGGTGAAGATGTTGGGAAATAAAAATATATCAATGGCAGTTATAAGAAGGCTCCCAAAATATCATAGATATCTTGGAGACTTATTAGATAGGGATATACAAAGAATATCTTCTAAAGAATTGAGTGATATAATAGGTTTTACTGCTTCTCAAATAAGACAAGACCTAAACAACTTTGGTGGATTTGGACAACAAGGATATGGTTATAACGTGGAGGCTCTTCATACTGAGATAGGTAAAATTCTTGGATTGGATCGACCATACAACGCAGTTCTTGTAGGAGCAGGTAACTTAGGACAAGCCATAGCCAATTATGCAGGATTTAGAAAAGCTGGATTCGAGATAAAAGCTTTATTTGATGCAAATCCTAGAATGATAGGTTTAAAGATAAGAGAATTTGAAGTATTAGATTCAGATACTTTAGAAGACTTTATAAAAAATAATGATATAGATATTGCTGTATTATGTATACCTAAAAATGGAGCGCAGGAAGTTATTAATAGAGTTGTAAAAGCTGGAATAAAAGGGGTGTGGAATTTCGCGCCATTAGACTTAGAAGTTCCGAAAGGTGTTATAGTTGAAAATGTAAACCTAACAGAAAGCTTATTTACCTTATCATATTTAATGAAAGAAGGAAAGTAGACAACTTAAACATATTAATAATCAGTAGTTATGAGAAGTATTGAGAAAGTCAGACGATTTAATATTAAATCCTCTGGCTTTTTGAAGTATTAGGATAAAATAAAGATTTAAATAATTTATATAAATAATATTTAAGGAGAGTGATTTTAGTGGAGGAATTATGGTCAAAGGCTATTGAATTTCATGGGCATGAATGTCCAGGTTTGGCTATAGGATTTAAAGCAGCACTTGCAGCAAGAGAATACTTAGGATGTAAACAATCAGGAGATGAGGAAATTGTATGCATTTCTGAAAATGATGCCTGTGGGGTAGATGGTATACAAGTAGTGCTAAGCTGTACAATGGGCAAAGGAAATTTACTACTTAGGCTGACTGGAAAATCGGTATATCATTTCTTTAATAGAGAAAATGGAAAATCTATAAGAATATATGTAAAAACTAAACCGTTTGACATGGACAGAGAAGCGTATAAAAAATACTTATTAGAAAGTGATTTTGAAGATATCTTTGAGATTACAGATACAAAGCTAAAACTTCCTGAAAAAGCAAGAATATTTAAATCTCTTAAATGTGAAGTATGTGGTGAATTTGCACCTGAGCAGTATATAAGGATTCAAGAAAATAAAAAAGTATGCCTTGATTGCTTTGATAAATATGAAAGATTTTATGAAGAGGATTAAATTTATATTAAATTAAAAGTATCTAAATGTAGATTAATAGTATATGTAAGAAGAGAAATATATAGAATATAACAAATTATATAAATTATGATACTTGAATTATACATAATTAAAAAGAGACTGATTAATATTGATAAAATAAAATCAGTCTCTTTATGAATAACGAATTATTATTCTGGTTGAGGTGCATCTACAGGACAAGCTCCTGCACAAGAACCACAGTCTATACAAGAACCAGCATCTATAACATATGCGTCGTCTCCAGCTGATATACAGCTAACAGGGCATTCAGCCTCACAAGCACCACAGCTTATACAAGCGTCAGTAATTTTATATGCCATTTTGAAATCCTCCCTTTTATATGTATTGTAATTCAATAACATTATAACAAATATTATTGAATATAACAATTAAATTAATTCTACAACAAAAACTTTATTGTGATATTCTTGTTTGAAAGTTTTACAATAAAGTTTAATCTGCTTATATTTTTATTTATCTTAAAGGGGATTATTTTAAAAATAAAATTAAAGTTAAAGAATAGGGTATCGATTCTATTTAAAAATGTTATACTCTAAAAAAGTATATTTTATCTTAAAAACTATTAATACAAAGGGGGTTTAATATGAAAAATAAATTAGTTTACATATGTATTATGAGTATAGTGTTATTTGTAGTAGGATGTTCTAATAATCCAAATAAGGAAAGCAATATTAAAAAGGATTCTGAGAATAGCCAAAGTAAGGTTGAAGAAAAAAAAGAGCCTGTAAAAAAAGACATAACTATAAGTTTTGCTGGTGATGTAACTATGGGAAACTATAAAGGGTCATCTTATTATGGTAGTTTCGACCATGAATTTAAAAGACAAGGAGAAGATTATGATTATTTTCTTAAAAATGTAAAACCTGTATTTGAAAAAGATGATTTAACAGTAGTTAATTTGGAAGGACCACTTACTACTGCATCAAATGCAAAAGAAAAGAAATTTGCATTTAAAGGGACTCCAGGGTATGTAAATATTTTAAAATCTGGAAGTGTAGAGGCAGTAAGTATCGCAAATAACCATTCAGAAGATTATTTTGAAGAAGGAATGAAAGATACACAGTTTATATTAGATGAAAATAAAATAAACTATTTTGGTCTGGGTAAAGATGCTGTTATAGATGTTAAAGGAATTAGGGTAGGCTTATTAGGATATAATGGATTATCAACTGAATATAATGAAAAGAATTTAAAACAAATGGAAGATGATATTAAAGCACTAAAGAAAAAATCAGATGTTGTTGTGGTGTATTTTCACTGGGGTATAGAATTAGATTATTATCCAGATAAGAAACAAAAAGATTTTGCCCATTATGTAATAGATAAGGGAGCTGATTTAGTTATGGGTTCTCATCCACATGTCATTCAAGGTATAGAAAAATATAAAGATAAGTACATAGCTTATAGTTTAGGAAATTTTTGTTTTGGAGGAAATAAGAATCCTTCTGATACAGATAGCTATATATATCAACAGACTTTTTCTTTTTCAGATGACAAATTAATTTCAATTAAAGAGCCAAATATAATACCAACATCAATAACATCTATTAGTTCTAGAAACAATTATCAACCAAAAGTGCTGGATGGAAGTGAGAAAGATAGAGTTTTAAATAAATTAGAAAAAATAAGTAAAGATTTGAATAAATAAAATGTAAAAAAAAATAAATACATATATTTATTTTAATAATTTATATTTTGTTTAGGATATGGTAAAACGTGGTATTAAATAAGTAGATTTTAATAGTTAAATTATAATCAATTATAATAAAGCTATCTAATCTACTTTTTTAATATAAAAATATAAGGGGGAATTTGTAATGGCTTGTAACACTTGTAAAATGTGCGAAAGCGCAGACAAGAAATTAGAAAGTTTTGTAGCTTCAAAGGATGTTGAAACAGCATTTCATAGAACAGAAGATCAAAAAGTTAAATGTGGTTTTGGACTTCAGGGGGTTTGTTGTAGACTCTGTTCAAATGGACCATGTAGAGTAACTCCTAAATCTCCAAGAGGTATATGTGGAGCAGATGCAGACACTATAGTAGCAAGAAACTTTTTAAGAGCTGTAGCATCAGGAGCAGCTTGTTATTTACATGTGGTAGAAAATACAGCTAAGAATTTAAAGAATGTTGGAATAACTAAAGGTGTTATTAAAGGAGAAAAAACATTAAATCAATTAGCAGAGATGTTTGGAATTGAAAGTGATGAAAAATATGATAAATGTATAAAAGTTGCTGATAAAGTTATTAATGATTTATATAAATCAAGAGATGACAAAATGGAATTGGTAGAAAAAATAGCTTATGCACCTAGAGTGAAGAAATGGAAAGAGTTAGGTATAATGCCTGGTGGTGCAAAGTCAGAAGTTTTTGATGCAATAGTAAAATCATCAACAAATTTAAATAGTGATCCAGTAGATATGTTAGTTAACTGTTTAAATCTAGGTATATCAACAGGATTATATGGTCTTACACTAACTAATCTTTTAAATGATGTTATGTTAGGGGAACCAGTTATAAGAATGGCTCCTGTAGGATTTAATGTAATAGACCCAGACTACATAAATATAATGATAACAGGTCATCAACATTCAACATTTGCAAATTTCCAAGATAGATTAAAAGATGAAGATGTTATAAAATTAGCTCAAGCTGCCGGAGCAAAAGGCTTTAAGTTAGTAGGATGTACTTGCGTTGGTCAAGATTTACAATTAAGAGGAGAACATTATCAAGAAGTATTTGCTGGACATGCAGGTAACAATTTTACAAGTGAAGCAGTTTTATCAACTGGAGCAATAGATATAGTTCTTTCAGAGTTTAACTGTACTATACCAGGTCTTGAGCCAATAGCAGATAAATATAAAGTGAAAATGGTTTGCTTAGATGATGTTGCCAAAAAAGCAAATGCAGAATATATAGGATTAGACAGAAGTAAATTAGATGAACTTAGTAATACATTGATAGAAAAAGCATTAGAATCTTATAAGGAGAGAAGAGGAAGTGTTGAAATAGACATACCAAAAGACCATGGATTCGAACAATCTTTAACTGGTGTAAGTGAAAAGAACTTGAAAGCGTTTTTAGGAAATTCATGGAAACCCCTTATTAATTTAATTGCAGAAGGAAAAATTAAAGGTGTTGCAGCTGTTGTAGGATGTTCAAATATGACAGCAGGAGGACATGATGTAAATACTGTTGAGCTTACTAAAGAATTGATTAAAAAAGATATCATAGTACTTTCTGCAGGATGTTCTACTGGAGGATTAGAAAATGTTGGTCTTATGTCACCTGGAGCAGAAGAATTAGCAGGGGAAAACTTAAAAGAAGTATGTAAGACTCTAGGGATACCACCAGTATTAAACTTTGGTCCATGTCTAGCTATAGGAAGACTAGAAATAGTAGCAACTGAATTAGCAGCTGAGCTTGGAATAGACTTACCACAATTACCATTGGTACTTTCAGCTCCACAATGGTTGGAAGAACAAGCATTAGCTGATGGGGCTTTTGGTCTTGCTCTTGGTTTACCTCTTCATTTAGCTTTACCTCCATTTATAACAGGAGGAAAATTAGTAACAGAAGTATTAACAGAAAAATTAAAAGACTTAACAGGAGGACATGTTATAGTGAATCCAGACCCTAAATCTTCAGCTAATCAATTAGAAGAAATAATAATAGACAGAAGAAAAAATTTAGGGTTAAAGGATGTGGAATGTAATGCATAGAATTTTTATAAATAAAGATTTATGTACAGGATGCAAGAGTTGTGTATTAGCATGTATGCTAAAACACAATAAAGACTATGATATGTATACTCTTGATTTAGAAAATATAGATAATGATAGTAGAGGACATATAGAGTTAGATAGCAAGCATAATAATCCAGTTCCAATTCTTTGTAGACACTGTGATGAACCTGAATGTGTATTAGCATGTATGAGTGGTGCAATGCATAAAGATAGCGAAAGTGGAATCGTTTCTTATGATGAAGAAAAATGTGGTTCATGTTATATGTGTGTAATGTCTTGTCCATATGGATTATTAAAGCCAGATGACAGAAGCAAGCAAAACATACTTAAATGTGATTTATGTAAAGATGAGGAGTATCCTAGATGTGTAGCTAATTGCCCAAGTGGAGCAATTGAATTACAGAAGGAGGAAAACGATGAATTATGTAGTATTAGGAGCTAGTGCTGCTGGTATCAATGCAGTAAAAACATTAAGAGAATTAGATAAAGATTCAAATATAGTAGTAATTTCTAAAGATGAAAATATATACTCAAGATGTATGTTACATCATGTTATATCTGAACACAGAACTTTAAAACAAATAAATTTTGTTGATGAAGATTTTATGGAGAAAAATAATGTAAATTGGATTTCAGGTGAAACTGTTAAAGGTATAGATATAAATAAAAAGGTAGTTCAGACAGAAGATATTACTGTAAATTATGATAAGCTTTTAATAGCTACAGGTGCGTCTTCTGCTATTCCTCCAATAAAAAATTTAAGAGATGGAAATTTTGTATATTCTGTGAGAAACATAGATGATATTTATAAAATAAAAGAAAAAGCAGCAAACTCTAAAAATGTAGTTATAATAGGTGCTGGGCTAGTTGGTATAGATGCATTAGTTGGATTATTTAAATATGAGCAGTTAAATATTTCTGTAGCATTTATGGAAAAGTACATTTTAGATAGACAATTAGATGAATATACAGCTTCAGTATATGAAAACAAGTTTAAAGAAAAGGGCGTGAAATTTTACCCAAGTGCATCAATCCAAGAAATTGTCTTGGATGATAATAAAAATGTTAAAGGTGTTGCATTTTCAAATGGAGAGATTCTTGATGCTGATATGGTAATTGTGGCTACAGGAGTTAAACCAAATGCTGATTTTCTAGATGGAACAGGAATAGAATATGATAGAGGTATAGTAATAGATGATATGTGCCAAACAACACAAAAAGATATATATGCAGCTGGTGATGTTGTTGGTAAAAATGCTATTTGGCCTTTAGCAGTAAAGCAAGGAATTGTAGCTGCGTACAATATGGTTGGAAAAGATAAAAAGATAGAAGATGAATTTGCTTTTAAAAATAGCATGAATTTCATGGATATACCAACCATTTCTATAGGTATGAATACACCAGTAGATAATAGCTATAAAGTATTAACTAGAGATGGGATTAATGATTATAAAAAATTTGTTTTTAAGGACAATATAATTTATGGAGCTGTTGTACAAGGCGATATTTCATATGTTGGTGTATTAACGTATTTGATAAAAAACAAAGTTGAAATATCTGATTTAGAAAATAGGATATTTGATGTATGTTATGCAGACTTTTTTAATATAAAAGAAAATGGAGAGTTTTGCTATAGTGTATAAAGATATATGTAGAGCAATGCTTACAATATAATGAATTAATCAATAGAGCTATTCTAGAATAAGTAATCTTGTTTAGAAATAGCTCTATTTTTATAACTAAGTTTAGATTATGTTATAGTTTGTAAAGATATTATTTTGAACAAGTATACATATATTCTCTAGTAAGAGGTAAATCGTTTTTTATACCTTTGGTGAAAAGTATCTGATGTATGTCTATAATACCAGTGTTGAAAGCAGCAGCACAAGAACAAAGGTATAAGTCCCACATTCTTATAAACTTATCATCAAACATCTCTTTAATCTTTGGAAGATTTTCATAGAAATTTCTTTGCCAGTATAATAAGGTTTTTACATAATGTAATCTTAAATTTTCTACATCTATAGTATGATATTTGTAATCACTACAGATATGTATCATTTCTCTTAGACTAGGAATAACCCCTCCTGGGAAAATGTATTTTTTTATCCAAGGGTCTCCATAAGACTCTTTAAGACCACTTATATAGTGAAGTAAAAATAATCCCCCATCCTTTAGAACAGCATTTACATTTTTAATAAAAAGCTCATAATTTTCTCTACCAACATGTTCAAGCATACCAACACTTACAACTCTATCAAACATAAGGTCTGAGTTTTTAAGCTCTCTATAGTCCATAAGCTTTACTTCGAGATAATCTTGAAGATTTTCTTCCTGAATTCTTTTATTAAATTCTTTATATTGTTCTTCACTAAGTGTAATTCCAACACCATGAATCTTATATTTCTTTGCTGCTTCTATTAGTAAGAATCCCCAACCACAACCAATATCAAGAAGACTCATACCTTCTTTTAAATTTAGTTTAGTTAATATGTGGTGAACTTTATTGACTTGAGCCTCATAAAGAGTATCATTATCATTTCTAAAATATGCACAAGAATAACTAAGTGTATTGTCTAACCATAAACTATAAAAATCATTACCAATATCGTAGTGAGCATGTATTTCTTTCTTTTGATGTCTCATTGAATTTGATGAGTGTAATAGATGTTTTACAGCTGAATTATCAATATTGAATTTGTCTATTTGTCTTAAAAGTAGATTTAAAGTTAAGAATAAATCTCCTTCAATTTCAATATCTCTATTTATGTAGGCTTCTCCAAGTGCTAAAGATGTACTTTTTAGTAGTTCAGATTTGCTAATATCATTATTTACAATAACTTTAAACTGAGGAGAGCCATCTCCAATTAGAAATTCTTCTCCATCTTTAAGCCTAACTAGAAATGGTGTTTCGCCAAATCTTTCTAAATAGTCTCTTAAAAAATTTTTTGTAATATTCATATTACCAGCTCCTTCTAATGTAAATCCAGTAAGTTTTTCTTGCTTTAAAATATATTATATTCCTTTTTTTAAAAAAGTAAAATTTTTTCAATAAATTTTTTGTTTGAAGGAAATCTGTCTTTTGTAAGAGAATTTCATATTGTGGTATATTTTTTGCTTATAAAATTTCGTATTGGATATAATATTCAACTGTTAATGATATAATAATTTTAATCAATAAAGTGTAATAAAATTTTGAGTAAATAGCTTAAAGCTGTTTTATGAAGGAGATGTAAAATGGAAGTATATGCCTTGGTTGGGTCAAGTGGTACAGGAAAGAGTTTTAAGGCTTTAGAGTTTGCATATGAAAATGATATAGATTATATAATTGATGATGGAATTTTAATATATAAAAACAAGGTTTTAGCTGGAATATCAGCAAAACAAGCAAATACTACTATAGAAGCAGTTAAAAGAGCTATTTTTTATAATTTGGAGCATAGGAAAGAAGTTAGAGATACAATTAAAAATGAAAATATAAGCAAGATTCTTATTATTGGTACATCAAAAAAAATGGTTAATCAGATTGTAGATAGATTGTCAATTGAAGGAATCGATAAGTTTATAAATATTCAAGATATAAGCACTAAATATGAAATAGAAATAGCAAAACAATCTAGAAAAGAAGGAAATCATGTAATTCCTGTTCCAGCAGTTGAGATAAAAAGTATGGCAAGTGGTCTTAGTATAAATCCATTAAAGAGGCTTTTTAGAAAAGGAAATAATAGAAGTATGGTAGTTTTAGAAAAAACAATAATAAGACCAACCTTTAGCTATATTGGAAAATTTTATATCAATGAAGATGTAATTAAACAGATTATTGAATATGAAGTATACAACTTTGAAAGCATTGATAGAATAAATAAAATCAATATAGAGAATTGCAATAATTTTATGAATATTTTTGTAAGTATAAATATCAATGATTTAGAATTTATAAAAAAAATTGAAGGTATGCAACAGATAATAAAAAAGTCTATTGAGAAAATGACTTTAGTTAATGTACAAAAAATAGATATTAACATTCATAAAATTAAAAAAATAAACTTCCTCCCATGTTAAAAAATAAACTGAAAAAATGATATACTAATTTGCAATAAAGTGTGCTATAATTAAACTGTAAATTTAGGAAATGGTTTTTCTAAATGGAGTATACATAATTATAACGTATTTATAAGGGGGCTTTCAAATGTCAGGAAAAGATGTAAATGTCTTCGAGATGGCGCAATCTCAAGTAAAAAATGCATGTGATAAATTAGGTATGGAACCAGCAGTTTATGAATTATTAAAAGAACCTATGAGAGTTATAGAAGTTTCAATTCCAGTTAAAATGGATGATGGATCTATAAAAACTTTTAAAGGATTTAGATCACAACATAATGATGCAGTAGGGCCAACAAAAGGTGGAATAAGATTCCATCAAAATGTTTCAAGAGACGAAGTAAAAGCTTTATCTATATGGATGACTTTCAAGTGTTCTGTAACAGGTATACCATATGGTGGAGGTAAAGGTGGAATAATAGTAGATCCATCAACTTTATCTCAAGGTGAATTAGAAAGATTAAGTAGAGGATACATAGATGGAATATATAAATTAATAGGTGAGAAAGTTGACGTTCCTGCACCAGACGTAAACACTAATGGACAAATAATGTCTTGGATGGTTGATGAGTACAATAAATTAACTGGACAAAGTGCTATAGGTGTTTTAACTGGTAAGCCAGTTGAATTTGGTGGTTCTTTAGGAAGAACAGCTGCTACTGGATTTGGTGTTGCTGTTACTGCAAGAGAAGCTGCTGCTAAATTAGGAATAGATATGAAAAAAGCTAAATTAGCTATCCAAGGTATAGGAAACGTTGGTTCTTACACAGTTCTTAACTGTGAGAAACTTGGTGGAACTGTTGTAGCTATGGCTGAATGGTGTAAATCAGAAGGTTCTTATGCTATATACAATGAAAATGGATTAGATGGTCAAGCAATGTTAGATCATATAAAAGAGCATGGTAACTTATTAAACTTCCCAGGAGCTAAGAGAATATCTTTAGAAGAGTTCTGGGCTTCAGATGTTGATATAGTAATACCAGCTGCATTAGAAAACTCTATAACTAAAGAAGTTGCTGAATCTATAAAAGCTAAATTAGTTTGTGAAGCTGCTAATGGTCCAACTACTCCAGAAGCTGATGAAGTATTTGCTGAAAGAGGAATAGTTCTTACTCCAGACATATTAACTAATGCTGGTGGAGTTACAGTTTCTTACTTCGAGTGGGTACAAAACTTATACGGATACTACTGGTCAGAAGAAGAAGTAGAGCAAAAAGAAGAAGTAGCTATGGTTAAAGCATTTGAATCTATTTGGAAAATCAAAGAAGAGTACAATGTTACAATGAGAGAAGCTGCTTACATGCATTCAATTAAGAAAGTTGCTGAAGCTATGAAGTTAAGAGGATGGTACTAAGATTTACTCTTAATAAATAATAGGATATAATTATTTAAGATATAAAGGGGCTGTACATAGTACAGCCCTTAAATTATGTGGCTCAGATAATATGGGCCATTTTTTATTTTAATTTATAAATAACTTTATAAATTGTGCAATATAAAAATTAAAGTGTCATAAGTAAGATGGGTGAGAATTTATGGTTGATTTAATTTTAAAGGGATTTTTTAGAACTCTTATAGTAAATAGCTTATGTATTTTTTAATATTAGCTTTTAAGAAAAGTATTTTTGTTCTATTATAACTTCGACTTTATATATTTCTAACTGTCAAATTTATAGATGATTAAATTAATTAATTATGTTTAATGCACAGTAATCATTACTAAGCTATAATTAAATATAAGGATGTCTCAATAAATTATACTTTAAAATAACTATAAGATAATAAAACATAGTTATTTATTAAAGAAAATATATATTTTAATTAATAAATATGATATGAAAGTATTAAGAGATAACTAAAATTAGCTATAAAACACTATTAAATAAGATAGGGGAAAAATATATGTCTAGTTTTATTCTAAATGGGATTTTTAGAACTGTTATAGTGAGTAGTTTAAGTATCCTTCTAATATTAATATTCAAGAAAAGTGTATTTAAAAGATTTAGCAAAAAATTTAACTACTATATATGGATGATAGTTGTTGTTAAATTATTTTTACCATTTACATATTATACTTTTACAATAAATATATTGAGAAGCAAAAAAGACATTAATATTGATAACATAAACTTAGAGGGGTTTAATAATATCTCAACTATAATTAGTAGTATTTTACTGTATACTTGGATTACATTTGTAGTAATATATTTAATTTATACTATATTCAAATATATAAAACTTAAAAATTTAATAAGTGATTTATCTTATGAAGTTTATGATAAAGAGATAGTAAATCTTTATAAAAATATATTGAAAGAATTTGATATAACAAAAGATATAAAGCTCAAGTACTCATATGAAGTTGAAACACCAGCATTTTTTAATTCATGTGTGCTTTTGCCCCCACATGATTATAAATTGGAAGAATTAGATTGGATTTTTAGGCATGAACTTATGCATTTTAAGAGTAGAGACCTTTATTTAAAATATGTAATGTTACTTTTAAAAATAGTATATTGGTTTAATCCATTTGTATATATAATGGATAAATTAATAGACCTGGATTGTGAATTTTATTGTGATGAAAGAGTTTTAAAAAACTGTACTACCCAACAAAAACAAGAGTATGCATTAACAATTATAAATGCGATGAAAAAGAGTTCACATTTTTCAAATAAATTTATAGCTGGACTATATAAACAATCTGATATTAGAAAAAGAGTAACGAATATGTTTAATGAAAAATATAAAAATGGTGTATTGATAGCTTTAGTTTTGTGTATATTATCATTAGTTACTTTCATAAAATTTGATTCATCTAGCATTATTGAGAGTAGTATTTCTTTAGATAGACCTGGAAGTGCATTTGAAATAATGAAAAGAATAATGCACTAAGTTAAAATCTAAAATATATTATTGAAAACTCAAAATAATTAAATTAAGGTGCAAAATAATATTAAATAGGTTAAGGAGGGAATATATGTCTAACTTCATTCTAAATGGGATTTTCAGAACTGTTATAGTGAGTAGTTTAAGTATCCTTCTAATATTAATATTCAAGAAAAGTGTATTTAAAAGATTTAGCAAAAAATTTAACTACTATATATGGATGATAGTTGTTGTTAAATTATTTTTACCATTTACATATTATACTTTTACAATAAATATCTTGAGAAGTAAAAAAAATATTAATATCAACAACATAAATTTAGAGGGATTTAATAATGTCTCAACTATAATTAGTAGTATTTTACTATACTTTTGGCTTGTATCTGTAATGATATATTTAATTTATACTACATTCAAATATATAAAACTTAAAAACTTAATAGGTGATTTATCTTATGAAGTTGATGACGAAGAGATAGTAAATCTTTATAAAAGTGTATTAAACGAATTTGATATAACAAAAAATATAAAGCTCAAGTACTCATATGAAGTTGAAACACCAGCATTTTTTAATTCATGTGTGCTTTTACCAGCACATGATTATAAGCTAAAAGAACTAGATTGGATTTTTAGGCATGAACTTATGCATTTTAAGAGTAGAGACCTTTATTTAAAATATGTAATTTTATTTTTAAAAATAGTATATTGGTTTAATCCATTTGTATATATAATGGATAAACATATAGATTTAGATTGTGAACTTTATTGTGATGAAAGAGTTTTAAAAAATCGTAGTTCAGAGGAAAAGAAGGATTATGCATTAACAATTCTAAATGCGATGAGAAAGGGTTCAAATACTTCAAATAAATTTATAGCTGGTCTACATAAGCAATCTGACATTAAAAAAAGAGTGAAGAATATGTTTAATGAGAAGTATAAGAATGGTATATTAATGGCATTAACTTTATGTCTATTATCTTCTATTACTTTTTTGAAAGTTAATGCAACTAGTATTGTCAATTTTAATGTACTGCCTAAGTATGATATGGAGAAGCTACACCTTTTTAGAGGAAACGTTACACTTTTAGAATTTACATATGCAGATGCTCCTAAAAGTGTGAGAGAACAATATAAAAGAAATTGTGAAGAAGTAGGTACGATTCCAAAAGATTCTGATAAAATAGGCTTTGGTGTAAAATTTTATGACAAGTTGGATAGTTTGGCAAGATGATTAAGGTATGGGTATTTTACTTAATTGTAATTTATAACAATCCTAAATAGCTACCTATTTTTAGATAAATATATTTTTATCAAGATAGATGCTCATATAATAACAAATAGCTGAAATCTAAAAGAATTTAGAAGTAAACATTTACAAAATTCCTAAAGAAAGCATTAATGATTATATTCGATTGTAAAAAAATTCACAAAATGACCAACTTTGTATTTATTCCCTCAAAAAATATATGCCACATAGAAACGCATAAAAAAACACATAAAACAATATTTATGCGTACTTTAGCCTCTAAGGGTACAAAATTCTTTACTTTTACAGACTCGTATTATATAATTAAGTAAATAATGTATATTTAGGTGACATATTGGATAAACTAATTGATTTATTTTATTAATATAATGATACTATAAAAGTTATATAAAGTGGTTTACAAAAAAGTTACAGATAGAGCTTTTATTAATGTATTGTGTATTAATATTTTATCCTTAGGTACACTTCACCTACAAAATAGAATCATAAGATAATTATGGGAAAATTTTAGGAGGTTTATCGTGAAGAAAAAGATATTAATACCAGTATTTGCATCAGTTATGGCATTATCAGTAAGTTCAATTGTAAATGCGGATGAAGTAAATGATTCATCTCAAAATAAGGATGATAAAACAAATACTGAATTAAATTTAGGCGAATATAAAGAAGTAAAATATAAAGTTGCAAAGATAAAAGATGGAGTAGCTATAAAGATAAGAGAAGAAGGTCAAGTTCAAAACATAGCTTATTCTGGAGATGAATTTACTGTTCTAGGAATTCAAGGGGAATGGGTTAAGGTTAAAGTTGAAGATGGAGAAGGTTGGTTAGCTACTAGATATGTAGATATATCTGAAGGTGTAGGATATACTAACGCTGATAAAGTAAATTTAAGAAAAGATAAGAGCGAAAGTTCAGAAGTAATCGAAGAGCTAGAAAAAGGAAGCTCTTTATTGGTGTTGGAAGAAAGTGGAGAATGGTTGAAAGTTAAAGATGGAGGAACCGAAGGGTATGTAAAAGCATCTTATATATCAGATAAAGCTCCAGTAATAGAAGAACCAGAAGTAAATCCAAGTGTTAATCAAAATGGAAATTCTACAAATAACAATCAACAAAATAATGCAAATGACACTCAACAAAACAATAATTCAAATGTGCCAACAGCTAACTCTAATGCAGTTCAAGCTGTACTTAACTTGGCTTATTCTAAGCAAGGTTGCCCATATGTTTGGGGAGCAGAAGGACCAAACACTTTTGACTGTTCTGGATTTACACAATATGTATATAGAAATGCAGTAGGAAAGAAAATACCAAGAACATCTAAAGCACAATCTAATTATGGACAAACTGTAAGTAAAGCAAATTTACAGCCAGGAGACTTAGTATTCTTCACAACTAATGGTTCTGGTTCTGTTAGCCATGTTGGTATATATGTAGGTGGAGGTAATATGATACATTCTCCATCAACAGGGAAAACAGTTCGTGTGACTAGTATAAATTCAGCATACTATACAGCAAGATTTGTTACAGCAAAAAGAATATTATAATCAACTTGTAATATGACAAATTGATAAATACATAAATATAAACGCTCTATACTATATTTAATTTAATCAGGTAACAAAAAATGATTATATTTTAAATGTAATATAGAGCGTTTTTGTATTGGTTTACATTTGACCAATATTAAGGCTGATATTACTATTAAATAGTAGTCTTTCCATATAATGATTATTTGTGCAATCCCTTGACAGGATAAGGCAAAGGTGGTAAGCTACTAACAGTACAAAAATACTTTTAATTTTAGTTCAGAGAGGCTAAAAAAGGAGGACGAAAGATGTTAAAATCAAGAAATTTAATCCAACCAGAAGACTTTTCAATAGAAGAAATAGATAAAATATTAGAATTAGCTCAAAAAATAATTGACAATCCGTCAAAATATTCTCGTATATGTGAAGGCAAACTATTAGCTACATTATTTTATGAACCATCAACAAGAACAAGATTAAGCTTTGAATCTGCAATGAACAGACTTGGAGGTCGTGTTGTAGGTTTTTCAGAGCCTAGTTCATCATCTGCATCAAAAGGTGAAACTTTAGGTGATACGATGAGAATAGTATCTGGTTATGTTGATATAATAGCTATGAGACATCCTCAATCAGGTGCAGCTTCAGAGGCTGCTAGATTTACGGAAGTGCCATTTATCAATGCAGGAGATGGCGGGAATCAACATCCAACCCAAACACTTACAGATTTACTTACTATAAAATCATTAAAAGGAACTTTAGAAAACCATACAATAGGATTATGTGGTGATTTAAAATATGGAAGAACTGTGCATTCTTTGGTTAAGGCTATGGCCAGATATAAAAATACAAAGTTTGTATTTATAGCGCCTGAAGAATTGAAAATGCCAGACTATATAAAAGAAGCTATAAAAGGACATGCATATTATGAGACTAATAATTTAGATGATGTTATAGGAAGTTTGGATGTTTTATATATGACTAGAGTTCAACAAGAAAGATTTGAAGATAAATCAGAATATGAAAGACTTAAAAACTATTATATTTTAAATAAATCTAAATTAGAAAAAGCATCTAAAGACATGTTAGTAATGCATCCATTACCAAGGGTAAATGAAATAGATATAGATGTAGATGATGATGATAGAGCTGTATATTTTAAACAAGCTAAATATGGAATGTATGTTAGAATGGCTTTAATAATAAAGCTTTTAGGTATAAATGAAGATTAATAACTCTCATATAATAGTAAAATAAAGGAGATTTTGGGATGTATAAAATTCTGGAGAATATATACATAGGCGAAGATATGTATAGAATGAAAGTAAAAGGTAATTTTGAAGGTAAGATGGGACAGTTTTATATGCTAAGAGCATGGGATACTTATCCAGTACTTTCAAGACCTATAAGTATACATGATATAGATGAAGAAGGAATAACTTTTCTTTATAAAGTAGTAGGAGAAGGAACTCAAATTTTAAGTAACCTAAAAGTAAATGATACTATAAAGTTAGAAGGACCTTATGGTAATGGATATACTAAGGTTGATGGAAAAGTAGCTTTAGTAGGAGGCGGAATCGGTGTGGCCCCACTATACTTAGTTGCTAAAAATATAAAAAACTGTGACGCATATCTTGGATTTAGAGAAGATGTTATATTAGAAGATGAGTATAAGCAAGTGTGTAACGAAGTCCATACAACAGTAGGTAATACTTTTGTAACAGATATAATTGATGTGGAGAAATATGATTACATATTAACATGTGGTCCAACTCCAATGATGGAAAAATTAGTTAAGATGGTAGAAGGTACTAAAACAAGAATTATGGTATCTCTTGAAAACCATATGGCATGTGGAATCGGTGCTTGTTTAGTATGTACATGTAAAACTAATGAAGGAAATAAAAAGACTTGTAAAGATGGTCCAGTGTTCTGGGGAGAGGACGTGATTTTTAATGGCTAATTTAAGTGTAAAATTTGGAAATATAGAATTTAAAAATCCAGTAATAATGGCGTCTGGAACTTTTGGATTTGGAAGAGAATATAATGACATTTATGATATACAAAAACTTGGTGGTATAAGCAGTAAAGGACTAACTTTAAATAAAAAGCCTGGAAACAATGGTATGAGAGTTCATGAAACACCATCTGGCATGATGAATAGTGTTGGACTTGAAAATCCTGGAGTTCAAGGATTTATAGATAATGAATTACCTTTCTTTAGTGAATTAGACTTGGTTAGAATAGCTAATGTTGGAGGTGGAACATTAGAAGACTATTTATTAGGTGTTCAAATGTTAAATGACAAACCTATAGATATTATTGAATTGAATATATCTTGCCCAAATGTTAAAGCTGGGGGGATGGCTTTTGGTATAAAAAATGAAGTAGCAAGAGAAGTTGTTCGTGAGGTAAGAAACATAACGAAACTACCTTTAGTAATAAAACTATCACCCAATGCAGAAGATATTGTAGGAATGGCAAAAGTTTGTGAAGAAGAGGGTGCTGATGGAGTATCTCTAGTGAATACTTTTAAGGCGATGGCAATTGATATAAAAAATAGAAGACCAGTATTTGAGAATGTCTATGCAGGATTATCTGGACCAGCTATAAAACCTATAGCTCTAAGAATGGTACATGAAGTGTGTAAAAATGTAAATATACCTGTAATGGGAATGGGCGGAATAACTAAGGCTACAGATGCTATAGAATTTATAATGGCAGGAGCTACTTGTATTCAAGTTGGAACTGCAAACTTTATGAATCCTAAAATCGGTCTTGAAATAATAGATGGAATTAATGACTTTATGGAAAAAGAAGGAATAAAGAGTTTGAAAGAAATCAAAGGAATTATATAATATAGTATAAATAGTACTTAAAAAATAAAAGATATAGATTAAATAAACAATAATTTTATAACATTAATATGGAGGAAAAATAATATGAGTAAAGTAGATGTAGTAGATATATTAAAGAAGAGTGATGCATTATTAGAAGGACATTTTTTATTATCTTCAGGAAAGCATAGCAATAGATATGTACAATGTGCAAAGGTATTAAGATTTCCAGAGTATGCTGCTGAAGTACTAAGTACAGTTGTTGAACAAATAAAAGACTTAGATATAGACTTAGTAGTAGGGCCAGCAATGGGAGGAGTAATAGTTTCTTATGAGTTAGGAAGACAGTTAGGAAAAGAAGCTGTATTTACTGAGAGAAAAGACAATACAATGGAGTTAAGAAGAGGATTTGAAGTTAAAAAAGGTGCAAAGATAATAATTGCTGAAGATGTTGTAACTACTGGTAAATCAACTATAGAAACAAAAAGAGTATTGGAAGCATTAGGTGGAGAAGTTATAGGTGTTGCATGTATAGCAGATAGAACTAATCATGATATAGGTATGCCTATATATAGTGCTATAAAGCTTGATATACAAGTTTATGAATCTGATGAATGTCCTTTATGCAAAGAAGGAAAATTACCAGTTGTTAAACCTGGAAGTAGAGAATTTAAAGAATTAGGGATGTAATAACTCAATTAAGTTTAGTGGTATTTAAAGAATGTAAATTTTTTAGAGTAAAACTAATATTATATAATATAAATCAAAGATAAAAACAGTTAGCCTTGCAAATAAGGCTAACTGTTTTTTTGTTAAAAATATATTTACAAAAAAAGAGATAATAGCAGTACAATATAAGTATAATATAAAAAAATTATTATATATTGAGGAGGGGTAAGTATGAAAAATCAATTGAATGAAACTCAGAAAAAGGTTGTATTTTTTGGAGTAGGGGCTGTAGGAGCTACTTTCGCAGAACAATTTTTAAATTCTAAATATGATTTTAAAATTCTTTGTGATGAGAAAAGAAAGAAAAGATATTTAGAAGATGGATTCATAATAAATGAGAAAAGGTATGATTTTGATTATGTAACTAGGGATGAGTATAAACAAGAGGCTGATTTTATAATTATAGGCTTGAAATATAATAATTTAAGGGAAAATATAAGAGAATTAGACGGATTAGTTGGAAAAAATACAGTAATAATGTCTTTATTAAATGGAGTTGATAGTGAAGATATAATAGGAGAAAGATTTGGAATTGAAAAAATGGTATATTCATATGTCACTAATATAGATGCTAAGAAAATTAATAATAATATTATACATACTACTAATGGAATAATTGTATTTGGGAACAAAGATAATAGTGAAGATAGAAAAACTAATATAATAACAGAAGTCTTTAATAGTGTAAATATAGAATATGTTTTATCAAAAGATATTCAAAGAGATATGTGGTGGAAATACATGGTTAACATTGGTGTAAATCAAACCTCAGCTATACTTGGCGCATCTTATGGGGTATTCCAAAGCTCTGAGCATCTAAGAGAATTGGCAAAATCTGCAATGAGAGAAGTAGTTGCTATAGCTCAGGCAAAAGGGATAGGTCTTACAGAAGATGATGTGGAAAATTCGTTACATAGAATACTGGAACATTCAAAAGAAGGAAGAACATCAATGCTTCAAGATGTAGAAGCTCATAGACTTACAGAAGTAGATATGTTTTCTAAGAATATTTGTGAACTTGGAAAGAAATACAACATATCTACACCTATAAATCAGACTTTTTTTTATATGATAAAAGTAATTGAAAGTAGATTTTAAATAGTCTTTATAAATAACTTTGGTAATTGTTGATTTTAAATCTAGATAATATTATAAACTATTTAAATTACTAAATATTTTTAATTCATCAATAAAAATATTTGCTGCTTTTGATAAAGTTATATCCTTTGGATATATATATGAGAAGTGTCTGTTGTAGTTGCTTCCAAGCTCTATGACAGACAGTTCATTATTTAAAACTGGTAAGCTTGTCACTAGATTAGATACTATTGTAATTCCTAAATTATTTCTAACAGATTCTTTGACAGCATAGTTACTTCCAAAGACCATCATACTTTTTGGAATAATCTCTTTAACACTTAAAAACATATCTAAATAATCTCTAGTGCCAGAGCCATCTTCTCTAACTATCCACTTCTGGTCTTGTAGCTTTTCAAAGCTGAAGTCTTTTAACAAAGGGCTATTATATGGAAGTGCTAAAACCATCTTATCTTCAAAAAAATATTCTTGAATAAATGAAGGTGAAGAGCAAGTGCCTTCAATAAGTCCAATATCTAAAACATAATCTTTAACATGAGAAGACACAATTGATGTATTTTCTATGAAAATTTCTACATCTATGTCAGGATATTTTTGTGAAAATAATGCTAAGAAATTAGGCAGAATATACTCACCAATAGTTAAACTTGCACCAATCTTTAAGCGACCAGTTATAGCATCTGAAACCTGACTTACATCATGATAGGTAATGTTTAAAAGATTTAATATTTCCTTAGCTCTTTTATACAATATTTGTCCACTTTCTGTTATAAAAATAGTCTTTTGTTTAATAGACCTGTTTATAAGTACGACTTTAAAATAATTTTCTAGATTTTTAATGTGTTTACTTACACTTGGCTGAGATAAATTTAAGTATTCACCAGCTTTAGTAAAATTTTTATATTCAACAACAGCCACAAATGTTTTTAATTCTTCAAACAATTTTATACCTCCCTTACTTAATGAAAGTTTACATTTTTTATATGTTTTCTACAAATAATTATACTAGATGTAATAACCATCAAAAATATTAATCATTACGATATTATATATTTATTTTACTTATGGTTATTACAATTATATACTATTATTGTAAAGAAAACTATATTAATTATAAGGTAGGTATATTATGTTAAAGAATAAAAGCTGTCTAACATTAAAAAATATAAAAGAAATATTACCAGGGCTATTTGTATCAGTATTAGTAGGTTATATTAGTATATTTATTTCTACTCTAATTCCTAAAGTAGGAGCCGCATCAATTTCTATATTTTTGGGTATGTTTGTAGGAAATTTATTCTTAAATCAAAAGGTGTTTCAAAAAGGTTATAAATTTTCAGAGACAGATTTGCTATCATATTCAATAGTACTATTAGGAGCGACACTCAGTGTATCTACTCTAATAGACTTAAAAGTTTCAGGAATCTTATTTATAATGTTACAAATGACAATAACAATAGTAGCAGCACTTTATATAGGTAAAAAATTAGGTTTTGAAGAAAATTTTAGATTTCTAATGGCAAGTGGAAACGCAGTATGTGGTTCTTCTGCTATAGGAGCAACAGTTCCAGTAGTTAATGCTACAGACAAAGAGAAGGGAATTGCAATAACTATTGTAAATGTTACTGGTATATTTCTTATGTTTTTACTTCCAATAATATCTCAATTTTTATATAGCCATGAGCTAGTAAAAACATCAGCAATGATAGGAGGAACTTTGCAGTCAATTGGTCAAGTTGTAGCAAGTGGGGCGATAGTTGGAGAAAATGTAAAAGATTTGGCAACTATTTTTAAAATAGTAAGAGTAATATTTTTGGTTGTTGTAGTATTAGTATTTGGGCATATGAAAAATCAGTCTAATAGTGAAATATTTGAAGAAGAAAAGGATGAGATAAAAAAGAAAAAAGTAAATATACCATGGTATGTAATTGGATTTTTTATAACTTGTGCACTTTTCTCAATGAATATTATACCAAAAGATATATCTGTATTATGCAAAGAAATAAGTAACAAATTTGAAATAATAGCTTTAGCAGCAATTGGTTTAAAGGTTAATGTAAAAGACTTAGTGAAACAAGGTAAAGAAGTTTCTTTATATGGTTTATTTGTAGGTATAGTGCAAGTTGTATCAGCTATAGTTTTAATAAAAATATTTATATAATATAAAAAACATTTTTAATATTAGCTTGATTAATTAAAATAATATGATACTAATAATTTATAATATAAATAAAAAATGAATTTCTATAAGTTTAGATGGGTATAAACTTATAGAAATTCATTTTTTATTTTAAGTGAAAATTTAAAGTAAAATATTATTTTACATAATAATAACATTATAAATTTTGAAATTGCTTATCTTTGTGTTAAAATAAGTAAAATACACATATTAAAGTTAAGTTTTTAAATAAATAGACAAAGCAAAAATATAAATATTAAGGAGATTTAGTTATGAATGTTTATGAAAAGGATAATGGAGTTATACTAGAAGGGGTAACAGATTTTGATCCAAAACATATATTTGAGTGTGGTCAATGTTTTAGATGGCACAAACAAGAAGATGACTCATACACTGGCGTTGCAAAGGGTAGAATATTAAATGTAAAAAAAGAAAATGATAAGATATATTTAAATAATACAAATTTAGAGGAGTTTAATAGTATTTGGTATAATTACTTTGATTTAGGAACTGATTATACAGAAATAAAAAATAAGCTAAAAAATATGGATGAATATTTAAATAAGGCTACTGAGTTTGGATGTGGAATAAGAATACTAAGACAAGATGGATGGGAAATGCTTATATCATTTATAATTTCTTCTAATAATAGAATTCCTATGATACAAAGAGCTATAGAAAATTTATCAAAAAAATTTGGCAAGTACATAGGTGAGTACGAAGGTAATGAATACTACGCATTCCCAACACCAGAAGAGCTAAATAAGGCTTCACAAGAGGAAATAAGAGCATGTCAAACAGGCTTTAGAGATAAGTACATAAAAAGTACTACAGAGGCGGTTATAGAAAATAATGATAAGGTATCTGAATATACAAATTTAACTACAGATGACTGTAGAAAAGAACTTTTAAAATTCAATGGAGTAGGACCAAAAGTATGTGATTGTATTGCATTATTTGGCATGCAAAAATATGATTCTTTTCCAGTTGATGTTTGGGTTAAGAGGGTTATGCAAGAGTTCTACATAGATGAAGATATGAGTCTACCTAAAATGAGAACTTATGGCATTGATAAATTCGGAGATATGTCTGGATTTGCTCAACAGTATTTATTTTACTATGCAAGAGAACTTGGTATAGGAAAATAAAATTAAGGGGGAGGAATTATGGGAGTAATAGGCACAATATTTCTGTTCTATTTAATTATATCATATCTAGCTGGAGCCATAATTTCTGTGATTATATTACTTGAAAATAGAGATCCTGCAAAAACCATGTCCTGGTTATTGATGTTTATTATATTTCCAGGAATCGGTCTAATTGTATATGCTATTTCAGGTAGAAATATTAGAAAGCGAAAATTATTTAAGACTCAAAAACTAGCTAACAATATAAAAGAAAAGAAACTTTTTGATACGTTAGAAAAGATAACAGAAATCGTTGAACTAGAAAAAGAATCTATAAAGCAAAATAAGCTTTTAAGAGACGAAGAAGATGGTAGTTACAGAAAAAGAGTAATAAATATGCTTTTAAAGACTGGTATGTTTCCATTTACTAAAAATAATAAAGTAGATGTCTTTGTAGATGGAAATGAAAAGTTTAAAAGGCTTATAGAAGATATAAGAGAAGCAAAAGACCATATCCATCTAGAGTACTTTATTATCAAAGATAGTGATATAGGTAGGGTGTTAAAAGAAGAGCTTATAAAAAAAGCCAAAGAAGGAGTCAAAATAAGAATTTTATATGATGATGTAGGATGTTGGAGATTTTGGTTTAATAGAAAATTCTTCCGAGAAATGAGAGAAGTTGGTATAGAAATAGCAGCATTTTTACCTACAAAATTTCCTATAATAGGAGGAAAATTGAACTATAGAAATCATAGAAAAATTGTTGTTATTGATGGAATAATTGGATATACAGGTGGAATAAATATAGGAGACGAATATTTAGGCAAAGATGATAAGTTTGGGTATTGGAGAGATACTCACATTAGAATTAAAGGTATTTCTGTATATATGCTTCAAATGACATTCTTGATTGACTGGTATTATACAACAAAAGAAGTTTTAGTAACTAAAAATTATTTTCCAAGTGTTGGAAATGTAGGCGAAAGTATGATACAAGTTGTTGCAAGTGGTCCAGATAGTGATTGGGAAGATATTCATTATGCTTATTTTTCTGCAATATGCCAAGCTAGGCAAAATGTTTATATAGAAACACCGTACTTTATCCCAGATGAGAGTTTACTAAAAGCTATAAAAAGTGCTGCACTTAGTGGAGTAGATGTTAGAATAATATTTCCAAAAATTGCAGACCACAAGATAGTAAACATAGCATCCTATTCCTATTTTGAAGAAATATTAAGAGCAGGTGGTAAGGTTTATTTGTATAATAAAGGATTTATACATTCTAAAGTCGTAATAATAGATGATAAAATTGCTTCTGCAGGGACAGCTAATATGGATTTAAGAAGTTTTATGCTTAACTTTGAAGTAAATGCATTTATCTATGATGAAGAAGTTATTGGAGTAATGACAGATGATTTCTTTGAAGATTTAAGTCACTGTGAAGAACTTAATCTGGAGGTATTTAAGAATAGAAGTATTATACAAAAAATTAAAGAATCTGTAGCCAGATTATTTTCACCAATATTATAAAAAATTATTAAAAAAGGTATTGAAAATTATGTGTGATTGGTATATTATAATAATTGTTAGCACTCTATTGAATAGAGTGATAATAAATAAAAAGTATATATATAAATCTACATATAAAAGTAGTATTAATTTAAAAATAACTAAAAACATAGGCGAACTAGTCTATACTTAATATTTTAGGAGGCGTAAAGAATGAAAATAAGACCATTAGCTGACAGAGTAGTAATTAAAAAAGTAGAAGCAGAAGAAAAAACTGCAAGTGGAATAGTTTTACCAGGAGCAGCTAAAGAGCAACCTCAAATAGCTGAAGTTGTAGAAGTTGGACCAGGTGGAATAGTTGAAGGAAAAGAAATAAAAATGGAATTAACAGTAGGAGATAAAGTTATATTCCAAAAATATTCTGGAACAGAAGTTAAGATAGAAGGACAAGAGTATACAATACTAAGACAAAGTGATGTATTAGCTGTTATTGAATAAATATAGAATAAGTTTATTAGGAGGGGTTTAAAATGGCTAAAGAAATTAAATTTTCAGAGGAAACAAGAAGAGCTTTAGAAGCTGGTGTAAATAAATTAGCAGATACAGTAAAAGTAACATTAGGACCAAAAGGAAGAAATGTTATATTAGATAAAAAATTTGGTTCTCCACTTATAACTAATGATGGTGTAACTATAGCAAAAGAGATAGAGTTAGAAGATAGATTTGAAAATATGGGTGCTCAATTAGTTAAAGAAGTTGCAACAAAAACTAATGATGTAGCTGGAGATGGTACTACAACTGCTACAGTTTTAGCACAAGCTATAATAAGAGAAGGTTTAAAAAATGTAACAGCAGGGGCTAACCCAATATTATTAAGAAAAGGGATACAAAAAGCAGTAATAGTAGCAGTAGAAGAATTAAAAAATCAATCAAGAATAGTGGAAACACAAGAAGCTATATCTCAAGTTGCTTCTATATCTGCTGGAGATGAAGAAGTTGGAAAATTAATAGCAGAGGCTATGGAAATAGTAGGGAAAGATGGAGTTATAACTGTTGAAGAATCTCAAACTATGAATACTGAATTAGATGCTGTTGAAGGTATGCAGTTTGATAGAGGATTTGTTTCTGCATATATGGTTACAGATGTAGATAAGATGGAAGCAGTTTTAAATGACCCATATATATTAATTACTGATAAAAAGATATCTAACATACAAGAATTACTACCAGTTCTTGAGCAAATAGTTCAACAAGGTAAAAAATTATTGATAATAGCTGAAGATGTAGAAGGTGAAGCATTGTCTACATTAGTAGTTAATAAATTAAGAGGAACATTTGATGTAGTAGCAGTTAAAGCTCCAGGATTTGGAGATAGAAGAAAAGAAATGCTTCAAGATATAGCAATACTTACAGGTGCTCAAGTAATATCAGAAGAATTAGGTTATGATTTAAAAGAAGCTGATTTATCTATGTTAGGTAGAGCTTCATCTGTTAAAGTAACTAAAGAAAACACTACAATAGTAGATGGTTCTGGAGATAAAAAAGCTATAGAAGATAGAGTAGCTCAAATTAAACATCAAGTAGAGCAAACTACTTCAGATTTTGATAGAGAAAAACTAATGGAAAGATTAGCTAAGCTTGCTGGAGGAGTAGCGGTTATAAAAGTTGGGGCTGCTACAGAAGTGGAGTTAAAAGAAAGAAAGCTAAGAATAGAAGATGCTCTTAATGCAACTAGAGCAGCAGTAGAAGAAGGAATAGTAGCTGGTGGAGGAACTGCTTTTGTTAGTGTTATACCAGCAATAGGCACACTAGTTGATAGTTTAGAAGGAGAAGTTAAACTAGGTGCTCAAATAGTTAAAAAAGCATTAGAGGAGCCATTGAGACAAATAGCTATAAATGCTGGTCTTGAAGGTGCTGTAATTGTACAAAATGTTGTTAATTCTGAAGCAGAAACTGGATTTGACGCATTAAATGAAAAATATGTAAATATGATAGAAGCTGGTATAGTTGACCCAACTAAAGTTAGTAGAAGTGCTTTACAAAATGCTGCATCAATAGCAGGTACTTTCTTAACTACTGAAGCTGCTGTTGCTGACCTTCCTGAGAAAGAAGATGCAGGAATGCCAGGAATGGGTGGCGGAATGCCAGGAATGATGTAATTTAAAAAATTTAGAACATAAATCTTAATATAAAGAACTATTCTGACTTAGTTTTAATTTCTAAGTTGGAATAGTTCTTTTATGTATAAGTAATGTTACATAAATACTAATTGAGGTATAATTGTTATTAGATAAAAAATCAAAATTAAAAAGGATGCGAGATTATGGACTTAAGAAAGTTGCTTGAAGAAGTTAAAAATGAGAACATAGATATAGATGTTGCATTAGATAGATTAAAAGATTTACCATATGAAGACCTTGGCTATGCAAACATAGACCATCATAGAGAACTAAGAAATGGATATCCAGAAGTTATTTATTGTGAAGGAAAGAGTGACGAACATATTTTAGGAATTATTGATAAAATGAATCAAAAAGGCTCTAATATATTGGGGACAAGATGTAGAAAAGAAACCTTTATAAAAATTAAAGAAATATATAATCATGCTGAATATGAAGAGTTATCTAAAATTCTCAAAATTCAAAATCATGCTATAGAGAATATAGGAAAGGGCAAAATTGTGATTGCTACAGGAGGAACTTCTGATATACCAGTAGCAGATGAAGCATATTATACAGCTAAATTTCTGGGTAATGATGTTGATAGAATCTATGATGTAGGCGTGGCAGGCATACATAGGCTTTTAAATAAAAGACATAAAATAGATAGTGCTAGAGTAATAGTGGCTGTTGCAGGAATGGAAGGCGCTCTTGCAAGTGTAGTTGGAGGATTGGTTGATGTCCCAGTAATAGCTGTCCCAACTTCTGTTGGATATGGAGCAAATTTTGGAGGGTTAGCAGCATTGCTGGCTATGTTAAATAGCTGTGCATCTGGAATATCTGTTGTAAATATTGATAATGGATTTGGCGCAGGATATTTAGCGGCAATGATAAATAAGCTATAATAAATAAAATATATTGATATAAATTAAACATAAATTATATAATAAAATCTAATTTCTATTATATTTTACTATTAAAATTGAGGAGACATATATGAGTGAAAAAATACTTTATTTTGATATAATAAGCGGTATATCAGGGGATATGACCCTTGCAAGTTTATTAAATTTAGGTGTGCCTAAGGAAATTTTTTTGGAGGAAATTCATAAACTAAAAATGAGCGATGAATTTAACATAAACATCAGCTCAAAAAATGAGAATGGAATAGTAGGTACAAAAGTAGAAGTAATTACAAAAGAAACACACACACATAGAAATTTAGTGGATATATTTGAGATTATAGATGAAAGTGGTCTAAATGAAAATGTAAAATCTAATGCAAAAAAAATATTTATGGTAATTGGCGAAGCAGAGGCTAAAGTTCATGGAACTACAATAGATAAGATACATTTTCATGAGGTAGGGGCTATAGATTCAATTGTGGATATAGTAGGAGCTTCTATATTAGTTGATTTACTTTGTATAGATAAAGTTTGTGCTAGTACAGTGACTGTTGGTTCAGGTTTTGCAAAATGTGAGCATGGAATTATACCTATACCTGCACCTGCAACTATGGAAATTTTAAAAGGTGTGCCAATTAAATTAAATAATGTAAAAGGAGAATGTACAACTCCAACAGGAGCTGCAATCATAAAAGTTTTATGTGATGAGTTTGTAGATGAGTTTGAATTTTCTCCAAAACAAATTGGATATGGTATAGGTCATAAGAAATTTGAAGTACCAAATATGTTGAGAACTGTATTAGGTGAAAAAAAAAAGAAGAATTAATTTATGAAATTAGTGCAAACATTGATGATATGTCTTCAGAAATCTATTCTTATTTGTATGAAAAAGTATTAAATGAGAAAGCATTAGATATTTATACAGAGAGCATTTATATGAAGAAGAATAGACCTGCAACAAAAGTATCAATTTTATGTAATGAATCAGATTTAGAAAAATTTATTAAAATATTACTTTTAGAAACTAGCACATTTGGAGTGCGATATAATTTCTACAATAGAGAAATTCTAGATAGAAAATTTGTAAAATTGGATACAAAATATGGAGTAGTTACAGTAAAATTAGGATATTATAAAGATAAACTAATAAAGGCTACTCCAGAATACAATGAATGTAAAACTATAGCAAAAAATGAAGATATTCCTATAAAAAAAGTGTTTGCTGATATAAATTTTAGAATAAAAGAAGAATTTAGTGAAAACTTATTGACATAAGCAATAAATTTTGATAAATTAATACTCAGCTTTATTAAATAAAAGCAAACAGAAAAAAATATATAAAATATAAACTCACTCGTATATGCTCAGAAATATGGTCTGAGAGTCTCTACCAAGATACCGTAAATATCTTGACTATGAGTGAAATTATTATACCAAAAGACCTAGTTAAGTAAATGTGTAGGCTGAGTTATACTCCCTATGTGTTGGCTATAAGATAAAGGGCATTTTGGAAGCCTGTATAGTAATTTCACTTTTGTTAGAAATTATGGAAGTTACTATACAGGTTTTTTGTGTAAAAAGATTTAATATAATTTAGACTGTATTGTGTTAAAATAAATATATAAAAACTATATTATACAAGGAGAGATGTAAATTTATGAAACATGAATTAGTACTTGTAATAGATTTTGGAGGACAATATAATCAGTTGATAGCTAGAAGAGTTAGAGAAAACAACGTATATTGTGAAATACTTCCATGTACTGCAAGCATAGAAAGAATAAAAGAAAAAAATCCTAAAGGGATAATATTTACAGGTGGACCAAATAGCGCATATTTAGAAGATTCACCAACAATATCAAAAGAAATATTTGAACTAGGAGTTCCAATACTTGGAATATGCTATGGTATTCAAATAATGTCTCATGTCTTAGGCGGAGTTGTAAGAAAAGGTAATAAACAAGAAAAAGAGTATGGAAAAACGGCTATAACTTATGGAAAATCATCATTATTTGAAGGTATAACTACAAATAGTGTATGGATGAGTCATACAGATTTAATAGAAAAAATTCCAGAAGGATTTAATATAGTTGCAAATACTAACGATTGTCCAGTAGCGGCTATGGAAAATGTAGAACAAAACTTATATGGAGTTCAATTCCATCCAGAAGTAGAACACTGTTTAGAAGGTGATAAGATACTTACAAATTTCTTATACAATATTTGTAAGGTAAAAGGTGACTGGACTACAGATTCATTTATAGAAGATAAGATAAAAGAATTAAAAGAAAAAATAGGTGATAAAAAAGCTTTATGTGCTTTAAGTGGAGGAGTTGATTCTTCTGTTGCTGCAGTTCTTATTCATAGAGCAATTGGGGACAATTTAACTTGTATATTTGTTGACCATGGATTACTTAGAAAAAATGAAGGAAATGATGTAGAAAGAATATTTAGAGAAAAATTTGATATAAATCTAATAAGAGTTAATGCAGAAGATAGATTCTTATCTAAGTTAAAAGGAGTATCTGAGCCAGAAGCTAAGAGAAAAATAATAGGTGAAGAATTTATAAGAGTATTTGAAGAAGAATCAAATAAATTAGGAAAAATGGATTTCTTAGTTCAAGGAACAATCTATCCAGATGTTATAGAAAGTGGACATGGAAATGCTGCTACAATAAAATCTCATCACAATGTTGGTGGAATTCCAGAAGATGTAGACTTCCAAGAAATTGTAGAACCATTAAGAGAGTTATTTAAAGATGAAGTTAGAAAAATAGGATTAGAGCTTGGTATAGAAGAAGGATTAATCTTTAGACATCCTTTCCCAGGGCCAGGTTTAGGAATAAGAGTTATAGGTGATGTAACTAAAGAAAAATGTGACATCTTAAGAGAAGCTGATGCTGTTTATATGGACGAGCTTAGAAAAGCAGGTCTATATAGAGAAATATGGCAAGCTTTTGCAACATTACCAGATGTTAAAACTGTTGGAGTTATGGGAGATGAAAGAACATATGCTTATCTAGTTGGTTTAAGAGCAGTTACTTCTTCTGATGGAATGACTTCTGACTGGTATAAGATGCCTTATGATGTATTAGAAAGAATTTCTAATAGAATAATAAATGAAGTTGATGGAGTAAATAGAGTAGTTTATGATATAACTTCTAAACCACCAGGGACTATCGAGTGGGAATAATAAATAAAAAAGCTATAAACTTTGTAATTACAAGGTTTATAGCTTTTTAAATTTATCTAATAATAAACTTACCTAGACTTGTTTATCTATATTAATCAAATTTATTTAAATAATAGATTTTCAAATCCTTTTATTATTTCTTCGATTTCATAACTACTTAATTTATAATAAATTTGTCCAGATTTTTTTCGATATTGACCAAGTTTAATTGTAGTAGAACTAATATATGATATTAAAATTTTTTACTATAAGATTATTTAAATGTAGATAAAACTAAAAAGGTCTTTCTAGAAAATAAAACCTACCTAATTATACTTACTTACCAATATCATCACCTGATGTAGGCAAGATTCTACCACATTTTCTCCGTACTCTAGTATAAAATCATCTAGTTGTGTATCTATAAAATCACAATAATCATATGGACTACCAATATAAGCAGTCAATATATGTGTACATCTATCCATTTTATCTCCAAACATAATATATTTATCCCCCTAAAAAACTTTCATGAAAAACAAAAAGAATATATCTTTTTGGCAACTGGCTGACATAACTTATAATTGATTTTATAAGTCTTAGTCCCTATAGCTTTGCGTCACTAAATTTCTCTAGCTTTGCCGATTTAGTTTTATTCTACAACTACAATAATACAACAGAATTAGTTATTATTCAACATGATTATTTGAAAATTGAATAAATTTATGCATATTAATGTTATTTTACTTCAAAAAATGGACTAGACGTATTGATTAAGTTAAATTGAGAAGATGGCATAAATTAGAGTAAATAGAAGTAGTTAATAAATTAAGTAGATAGAAATTAGGTAATTCTGGGATATATTGTAGAGGAGATGAGCTAAACTTGACAGTGATAAGCATATAAATTATACTTATTAGCAACGATTGGATAATGTTGAAAACGATATTAAGTAAGATAAGATAAAGGAGATTGGATATGAAGTTATCAAGTTTTTTATTTTTTAACATTTTATGTATATGAAAATAAATATGATTTCTGTACATAATGTATTAATATTAATACTATAGAATAACTTGGTAGTTAGTATATTAAAATGAATATTTTAGAATATGGAGGGATTATGAAAAATAAAACAATTATAGTAGTTACTTTTCTATTTGCAGCACTTATGTCTGGGTGTGCCTCAAAGAAAACAACAGAAATAAATGTGTTAGCGACTACTGATTTACATGGTGTGATACCTTATGAATTAACTTCTTATGTAAAAGAAGAAAGAGAAAAAGATAAAAATCTAACTTTAGTAGATGCTGGAGATTTTTTTGATAGTGGGGAAGTATCAGGTAGCAGTATGAATGATTATTTTAGCGCTAGACAAAAAAATAATGATGGAGGTTCTGAAAGTTATATTGAAACACCTATTTCAAAAGATATGAAAGAAGTAGGTTATGATGTTGCAGTTCTTGGTAATCATGAATTCATATCTAATAATAAATTCTATTTAGATAATATGATATCTGATTTTGAAAAACAAAAGATAAATATATTATCAGCAAATACGTATAATAAAAATGGAGAAAATTATACGAAACCATACATAATAAAAAATATTAATACGCCTGAAGGAAATGTAAAGCTTGGGATTTTAGGGCTTACTATAAAAGAAGTTGGTGAGAGAAAACAATGGAAAGATGGAGCGCTTGTAGATACTAAATCATTAGAGTTAAAAGACCAAGAAGGATATAATGGTGAACTGTATATGAATGATTTGGTAGAAGATGCTAAAAAATGGGTTAATATAATGAAAAAAGAGAAACCTGACATCATAGTAGCTGTTGCACATACAGGTGAAAAACCTAAAAAACCTAGAAACCCAGGAAATAGAATACAAGACTTAGCGCAACAAGTTGATGGAATTGATGCTATAGTTGCTGGACATAATCATGTTCAAATTGAGCAGCATGATTATAAAAATGAATCAGGGGAAAATGTTATAGTTACTGAACCAGGGAAACATGGAGAATGTATTTCTAAGATTAATTTTAAATTAGAGAGAAATAATGACAAATGGAATGTGATTGATAAAACTAGTAAATTAGTTAAATTTGAAAAAAATCAAGAAGATGAAAAATTTGGAGAGTTCATTTCTTCAGTTAATAAAGTCAGTAAAGATAAGAGCGAGATAAGATTATCAGAAGTAACGACTCCTGAATGGGATAAAATATATGTTTTTAAATCTGGGACATCTGCAGAGGATATATATAAAACAGTAGGATATAAATGGAGGAATATATCATCTCCAAAGGGTGATGGCATGGTACAGATTGTTGTAATGAACAAAGATAAGCCTGTTACCTATCTATGTGCAGAATCTGAAGTTATGCCACTTAATATAAAATATGATGAATCAGAGTATAAAGATAATGTTGTGACTATTTATCCTAACAAAAACGATAAGTTTAGAGTTGAGAGAGGTAAAAAAGAATATATTATTAATTTAAAACATATACAATAGAGACTATCATCTTATTTCAGTTTAGATGATGTCTAAAATAAAGTGTGTATTTATTCTAGATAATGATGATAATTAAAATATCACAATATCAAAGAATAGTACACACTTTTTTCATTTAACAAAAATTGATGTTAAGAAATTAAATCTTTAAACTAAAGTATATTGGTTATATTGTCTAATATTATTTTCAAAGGTTGTGTGATATTTTTATCTTTATGTAAGATTGCTAACATTTTATTTTCCATATCTGTACCATTTAATTTAATCAATCGTAATTTATTATGTAATAGAGAATCTGATAATAAATTTTCTGGTAAAATGGTTATACCTAATCCTGCCTCTGCGGCTTTAATAAGTGCAAAAGAATTAACACTTTCCCAAACGGGATAAGCCTTTTGGTTGGAAAGAGATAATACACTATCTAAAGTATCACGAATAGCACTTCCTTTTTCACGCAACAACAATGGAAACGTGCATAATTGGTGTAGAGATATTACATGTTCTGATAAAGGAAAAGTTGGAGCACATGCAACACATAATTTATAGGAGCCTAATAGAATTGTGCGAAATGCCCCTTGTGGTTCTATACCTTCCCAAAAAGCTATATCGGCTTCTCCACTTTTTAAAATGTCCATAGCTGAATTAGCACTTTCAACACGTACATTCACTTTAAGAGATGGAAATGAATTCTTCAATCGACTTAAGATTGGTGGAAGTAAAAAAGAAGCAATTGTAATGCTAGATACAATATTTATGGGTGTACTTTCCTCTAAATGGCTAATTCTTTTATCTAAATTGCGACAAGCGGTTAGTATACTGCGTGCTTCTTCTAAAAGAGAAATACCACAACTAGTCAAACATACTCCTCTTGGAAATCTATCAAATAGTGCCGTGCCAGCCTGTTGTTCAAGTTCAGCTATAGCATGAGATACTGCAGATTGTGTAATATGTAATTTTTTTGCAGCACCTGTGAATGTTCCTGTTTGCTCAATTGCTTCTAAAATCTCTAAATATCTTATGTTCATAATAAATATCCTCACTAGACATGAATAAAATTAATTGATTCTATTAAATTCTATCATTTTACAGATTGCAGGGCAAGAGATATACTAAATAAGAGAAGGAAGAAAGAAGGAGGTAGATTTTGAAGAAAAGTGAAAAACCATATTTTTGGCTTCTAACTATCAATTTATTCATTAGTACATTCACTTTTGGAGGGGGGTATGTAGTTGTACCTATGGTTAGACGTTATTTTGTAAAACAGAAGCAATACTTTACAGAGGATGATTTGATGGGTATGGCTGCAGTTGCACAATCAACTCCTGGAGCAATTGCAATCAATTTATCTGCTTTGGCAGGTTATCGAGTAGCAGGTACTTTAGGAGCTGTTATTAGTTGTATATCTGCTATAATACCCCCACTTGCTATTCTTGGATTAGTATCAATATTTTATACAACTTTTATATCCAATGCCATCGTTAACGCAGTATTAAAAGGAATGCAGGCTGGTGTTGCTGCACTAATCGTGGATTTGATTGTTGACATGTGTTCTATGATACTAAAAGAAAAATCTATATTTTTATCAGTTATGATACCTGTCACTTTCTTTGCAAATTTCATTATGGGTATAAATGTAGCTCTCATATTATTTGTTTGCTGTTGTGTGTGTATAGTGAGAGTGTTCTGCAAGAAGAGGAAAAATAAATGAATATAATTTGGAACTTATTTCTCATATTTTTAAAAATAGGATTGCTTAGTATTGGTGGTGGTTATGCAATCATACCTTTAATTCAAGAGCAAGTAGTAAGTCAAACTGAATGGATAAGCGAAAAGATGTTTACAGACATTATAACTATTTCACAGATGACACCAGGTCCATTAGCTGTTAATACTTCTACTTTTGTTGGACTTCAAATTGGAGGTCTATGTGGAGCTATTGCGGCTACCTTAGGTTGTGTATTGTGTGGAGTAGTGATATCTCTATTTTTATATAATTTTTTTCAAAAGCACCAGAATTCTACTTACATATTTGAAGTGTTAAATGGTCTAAAGTCAGCATCATTAGGTTTAATTATTTCAGCCGCAGCTACAATTATAATACTTGCATTATTTGGGACAAGTACATTAGATATCAACTCTATACTTAATAAATTAAATTGGGTTGCATTAATGATATTTTGTGTTATGTTATTGATAGTGCGTAAATGGAAAATCAATCCTATCATAATCATGCTAATAAGTGGTATAGTGGGGATATTTTTTTATTTGTAATGTCATCACTCAAACACAATATACAAGTTTAGTGTTTGGGTGAGTTCTCGTATATATGTAACAATGTAATTTAAATCTTTTTCATTTCCACCACTTTTTCCTGTTTCCGAAAAGTCAAAAGCGAAGATATTTACATTTTAAATAGATAGAAGGTTTATTATCATCTATTATTCACCTCTCTGAATGCATGATATACCCTAACATGGTGTCAGATTCAATGGTAATTTTAAATTTTTAATGGGACAATAAGTACTGTTCAATTTAGGTACTAAAATTCAAATATAAATAAAGAAGCAATACAGTGGTGAATTGTAATACAAATATAGTTTGTGTTATATTTGTGTAGTGAATATACAGTATAGAGTTAATTTAGGTAGAGGTTATAGTTACTTACTATCTTTGTATTTACTTTTTTATTGTACTGATATACATGGGATAATATTAAATATTATGTCTGATTAAAATACTTAAATATTGTAGGAGGATGAAATGACAGAACGCGAAAAGATGTTAGCAGGAGAATTGTATGATTGTGGAGATAAAGAATTGTTGCATCAATGGCATAAGGCAAAAGATTTAACTAGAGAGTATAATAATTTGAAATCAGATGACAATATTAATAAAGAACGTATTTTAACTGAGCTTTTGGGGAAAAGAGGGCAGAATATATGGATTACTGCACCTTTTTATGTTGACTATGGAAATAATATTTATTTTGGTGATAATTGTGAAGTAAATATGAATTGTACTTTTTTAGATGATAATGAAATCATAATAGGTGATAATGCGTTAATTGCCCCTAATGTGCAAATATATACAGCTTTTCATCCAACAAATGCTAAAGATAGATTTGGAGAAAGAACTGATGATGGATTTAAATTTTGTAAAACTATAACTGCTCCAGTTAAAATTGGGAATGATGTTTGGATTGGTGGAGGAAGTATTATTTTACCAGGTGTAACGATAGGAGATAATGTAACTATTGGTGCAGGAAGTGTTGTGACGAAGTCAATACCATCCAATACCATAGCTTATGGGAATCCATGCCATGTTATTAGAGAAAATAAATGAGAACTATTATAATATATCTATTTAGTAAACATCAAAGGTATTATTAAAATGAAGAGCTATCTCAAAATTAGGGATAGTTTTTTATTAATAGATAATAGTGTCTAGTAAATTTAATTAATAAGATGTTAGACATTGTATTTATTATATTTATGCACATAAAAGATTATATCTCATATGATTGATTAATAAAGTTATTATTTACAATTTATTAATGAAATATTAAAGTAGTATTCTTGAATATTAAGAAATAGAATAATATAATATAGTGTGAATAGATTAGTAGCAGTGAATTTCGTAGGTTTCAATATACATTTAAAAAATAGATTTATAACTTGGAGGACAAAAAATGAAATTATCAAGGTATAAGAAAAATAGTTTGTTTCTGTCTATAATTTTATATCTACTTATTATTTCAATCCTTGTAATTACTATTTCAATACCATAAAACTTCATAATATATCTAATAAACAAACTGAGAGCTATTTAAAAGATGTATCTACACAAATTGTAATGAATGTTGATTCTAAAATAAAATTTATCTTATCTGATTTAAGAATAATGGCAGATTTTATCAAACAATATGAGGGAGATAGTCGATATGAGTACTTATCTAAAAGAAAGACTAGTTATAAGTATTATGATATTGGAATAATTGATTTAGAAGGGAAGGCAGGGTTTTTAAGTGGAAAAAAGTTTGACTTAAAGAATACTGTTTCATATAAAAAGGGAATAGAAGGTAAAGAATACTCAGAGGTAATAGAGTCATTAGGTGTTGTTCTCTATACTGTCCCTATATTTGATGATAAACATGAGGTGTCTAGCCTTTTAATAGGTGTTGCTGATAAAGAAAGTATGAATGATATTCTTAACATAGATAATTTTAATGGGAAAGGAACTATTGAAATTATTAATAGCAAGGGAAGACCACTTTTTATTGGTAAAAATAGTGAATTAATAAAAGACCTTAGTTACAAGTATAAAGATTCTGTGAATGAGCCCTGGGCTCAAAAAATGCTTGAAGATTTTAAAAATGAAAGGTCAGGAGATACTGTAATAACCTCATCAAAAAACATAAAATGTTTATTAACTTATTATCCAATTACAAAAGATTTAAATGATTGGTATTTTGTTCTTATAGTACCTGAGGAAGCTGTACTTGGTGAACTTAATAAGTTAAATTCTTTTACAGTAATAATGACATTCATAGTTACATGTATTATTGGAATTATAACATGGCTTTTATATACAATAAGAAAAAGATATGTAAATCAAATAGAAAATATTGCATATTTGGATAATATAACGAATGGCATTAACCAAACCAAATTTAGCATGCTAGTCAAACCCTTAATTTCAGAGTCACCAGATAGTACCTATATGATGATTGCAATAAATATAAAGGAGTTTAAGTTAATAAATGATTGTTTTGGTAGTGATAAAGGAAATATGACACTCAAACATATTTATAATGTTTTATCTAAAAATATTACTAAAAATGAAGAGTTTGTATGTCGTCATGATGCAGACCTTTTCTATTTATTTATTAAAAATAGACCAGTATTAGAGGTTTTAGAGTTATTATCTAAAATAGAAGCTGATATAAATTATTTTAATGAAAACAGAGAAAATCCATACTTTTTAAGAATATCAGTAGGTATTTATACAATTGAAAATTGTAATGAAGATTTAATTACAATACAAGATTATGCAAATACAGCAAGAAAAAGCTTCAATAAAGCTCATCAAAGTGATTTTTCTTTTTATAGTGATATAGAAAGAAAGCGATTAATATCTGAAAAGGAAATTTCAAATCTAATGGAAAAAGCCCTTGAAGATAAAGAGTTTTTTATATGTTTACAACCGAAAATTGATATAAAAAATGGTAAAATTAGTGGAGCAGAGTCTCTTGTGCGTTGGAGAAATTCAGAAAAAGGTATAATTTACCCAAGTGATTTCATTCCACTTTTTGAGAAAAGTGGATTTATATGTAAGTTAGATTTATATATACTTGAAGAAACATGTAAATTGATTTCTAAATGGATAAAAGAAGGTAAAGAAGTGTTGAGAATTTCTGTTAATGTATCTAGACAACATTTAAAGGATAAGTTGTTTTTAGAAAAATATGAGCTTATATGTAATAAATACAATATACCAACATATCTAATAGATTTAGAACTTACAGAATCTATCTTCTTAGAAAATCCAGAAGCTATAGATGTAATAAAGGATATTCATTCTAAAGGATTTAAGTGTTCTATAGATGATTTTGGATTTGGATATTCATCATTAGGGATATTGAAAGATTTTAAAGTTGATATAATTAAACTCGACCGTTCATTCTTTATCAGTAAAAACAATATAGAACGTGGTAAGGTAGTTATTGAATCTATTATTGAACTTAGTAGAAGACTTGGCATGAAGGTAATTGCTGAAGGAATTGAAGAATTAGAGCAAGTAGAGTTTCTACAAAATGTAGGATGTGATTATATCCAAGGTTATGTTTTCTCTAAACCACTATTAATATCTGAGTTTGAAGAGTTCACATATGAAAATAATAAAATAAAAACTTTAAGAATATCTAGTGATTAAATATAAAATAAAAAATTTAGACAGGTTATATAATTAAAAATATAACTTGTCTTTTTTATTTGTGTATTTACTAAAAAAATGTAGCTACAAATTTTGTAAAAACAATTTTCAAATATTGTAAGTTGTAGTCAAAGCCCTATTGTATTATTCTGAATATAGAAAGATAGTTACTTCTTTAGACACAAAAGAATGAAAATATACAGAATAATATAAAATTTGCAATATTGATAACTCTAATTATTTTGAAAGGAGGGAAAATATGATAAGTGGAAGAATGTTAATCATTATGAATTTTCTAAAAGGAAAAAATAAGACAAGTTACAAGGAGATTAGTAAACAACTAAATATAGAAGAAAGAAAGGTTAGATATGATATAAATAATTTAAATATTGTTTTACAGTCATTGAACAAACCTGTAATACAAAAGATGAATAAAGGTGTATTAATTATTCCTAATGACTTCCAAGTAGTATTAATAGATAATAATGAATATGTATTTTCTTTAACTGAACGAGTATCCATTATGAAGATTATATCAATGTTTAAAATAGATAACTTAAATTTAGAAAAATTGAGTAAAGAATTTCAAGTTTCTAGAAGTTCAATTAAAAATGATCTTAATGTTTTGTCGAGTGAATTGGAAAGAAATCAAATAATTATTACTTATGATAAAGCTTTCAAGATAAGTGGGGATGAAGATACTATATATAAACAACGATTGAATATATTAAAATTATATTCCTATCTTTTTGGCAAGGAAAAATCTGATTTAAGTGTATTTGAGAAGTATATAGTAAATATAATTGAAAAAATATTTAAAGGTATTTCTTTGAGTGATATATATAATTGGTCTACAAATTTATTATTGCAAATGGGATGGACTTTAAACGATGAATCTTTTACATGGTATATACATTCAGATGAAAAACATCCTTTAGAATCTTCTTCTTTAAGTGAACCATATTTTGAAAATAAGTTTGACCAAGACTTTGAACAAATAATACAAAAAAAATTAACTAAAGAACAAATTTTGTTGTTAAAGAGTTTTGTATTTTTTACAAATAAATATGCAAGTTTAAATGAAGATATGGATTTGATTAGTACAGAAATGATAGTTCAAGACTTAATTTACAATATGTCAGAGATATTGGAAAGTGACTTTAAGGAAGATATGATTCTTTATAAAGGATTACTTAATCATATTGCTCCATTGATAGAGAGAATCAAACAGAATATACAGATTTATGAAGAATTATTTCATGTCATACCAGACAAATACCAGTATGTACTAGAGGCCACTAAGGCTTCTATTCAAAAAAATAGAGTATTAAATCAAATAAAGAATGAAAACGAAATAATACTTTTAGCAATACACTTTTTAGGAAGTATACATAGAAATGAGAGAAATAATTATAAAAATATATTGTTAGTTTGTGGATTTGGTTATGGCGTAATTGCTATGTTAAAGGATACTTTAATAAATGATTACCAAATAAATATAGTGGATAGTATTCCATCATATAAGTTACAAGATTATAAAGAATGGGAAAGTATTGATTTTATTGTAACAACATCAAAGATAATAGTAGATTTACCTAAAACAATTATTGAGCTAAATCCATTTTTACAAGAAGAGGATTATTTAAAGCTTGAAGAAAAAGGGATAAAAAGGAAGAATGTATTAACTAATTATATGTCAATAAAAAAAAGGTTGGATTTTTTAGAAGAAGATGCACAAAAAAGAGTATTGAGTATTATATGGCAAGAGCTTGGATACAGTGATGAGAGAATATTATCTAGACAACTTAACTTAGGGGATTTAATAGGAATCGATACTATAAGTATAATTGATGAAAAGTTAAAATGGGAAGATGCTGTAAAGATTAGTTCAAATATACTTGCTGATTGTGATTTCGTATCAGAAAAGTATTCTGACAATATTATAAATATTTTAAAAAATGTGGGTTTTTATGCTATAAAAGATAATGAGTTTGCTCTATTACATGGGAATGATAATTCATTAGTTAAAGTAAGTTCCATAAGTTTATTGATATGTAAAGAAGCAATTAATTTTGGAGATAAAAAAGTCAAAATTATATTTTGTCTAGCAAGTAGAGATAAAAAGGAGCAAATTCCTGCAATAATTAATTTAACTAAAATGGTTTATAAGACTAATTTCATTACTATGTTAGAGAAAGCGAAGACAAAAGAAGAAGCAGAAAGTTTAATTCATAAATACGAAAAGGAGGTCACTGTATGAGTAAATTAGTCAATGTAAAATGTTCATTTAAAATACATGCTAATTCAAAAGAAGAAGCCATTGTATCATTAGTAGATGCAGTATCAAAAGAGGGTTATCTAAAAGATAAAAATCAATTTTTAGAAGATGTTTTAAAGAGAGAGGAAACATTATCGACTTATATTGGACATGGAATAGGTCTTCCTCATAGCCAAAGTGTAGGAGTTAAAAGCTCTTGTATTACTATAGGAAAGCTTGATACCCCTATCGTATGGACAGAAGAAGGCGAAAAAGTGGATTTAATATTTCTGATATCTGTAACAAAAGACAATGAAAATAATCTACATTTAAAGATTTTGTCAAGACTCGCACGTTCATTGATGCATGAGAGCTTTAGAAATCAAATTAGAAATTCAGATGAACAAACAGTCTATAATCTTATAAAAGAAAAAATAGGGGAGGAAGATTAAAATGAGGATTTTAAAGTTTTTACAGAAACATCTTATGACAGCAACATCGTATATGATTCCATTTGTAGTTGCTGGGGGAATACTATTTGCATTATCAGTTACTTTAAGTGGACAAGCCGCTGTCCCAGAAACTGGATGGTTGGCTAAACTGAATCAAATTGGAGCTGCTGGTCTAGCTTTATTTATTCCTATATTAGGTGGATATATAGCATTTAGTATGGCAGATAAGCCAGGATTGGCTCCAGGAATGATAGGTGCATATTTAGCAAAAGAAGTAAATGCTGGTTTTATAGGTGGTATCATAGCAGGATTTATAGCAGGATTTGTTATTTTACAATTAAAGAAAATTAAATTAGCTCCAACAATGAGAACTTTAGGTTCAATATTTATTTATCCTTTGCTTGGTACATTGATTACAGGAGGTATAATTGTATTTTTAATTGGAGAGCCTATAGCTTCTTTTATGACATGGATGACTAATTGGTTAAATGGAATGTCTGGTGTTTCTAAAATTCCTTTAGGTGGAATCTTAGGAGGAATGATAGCTTCAGATATGGGTGGTCCTATAAACAAAGTTGCTGCAACCTTTGCCCAAACTCAAGTTGACACACTTCCATATTTAATGGGGGGAGTTGGTGTGGCAATCTGTATACCTCCAATAGGGTTAGGACTAGCAACATTATTGTTCCCAAAAAAATTTAGTAAGGAAGAAAGAGACTCAGGAAAAGCTTCTCTATTAATGGGTTGTGTTGGAATTACAGAAGGAGCTATTCCATTTGCAACAGCAGACCCTGTTAGAGTAATTCCTTGTATTATGGCTGGGTCTATTATTGGAAACATTATGGCTTTCTTATTAGGGTGTTTGAATCATGCACCTTGGGGTGGTTTGATAGTACTCCCAGTTGTCGATAACAGGTTGGGATATATAGCTTCTGTATTAACTGGAGCAGTTACTGTTGCGATATTGATGAAATTAGTGAAGAAAGATGTAAAAGAAGATGAAGAAGTCGAAGAAGATATAGAGGATTCTATTGAACTAGTATTTGAAGAATTATAAAAATATATAAACACTGTTAATTTATATAAAATTTATTATAAAAAATAATCATACAAAATTATAACTTTAAAGGAGATAAGAATATGAAAATTGTAGCAGTAACATCTTGCCCTAGTGGTGTAGCACACACTTATATGTCAGCTGAATCTCTTGAATTGTCAGCAAAGAAATTTGATATAGAAATAAAAGTTGAGACTCAAGGAAGTTCTGGAATAGATAATGAATTATCACCTAAAGAGATTAAGGAAGCAGCTTGTGTAATACTAACTAATGATGTTGAAATTAGAAATATGGATAGATTTAAAGGAAAAAAAGTTGTAAGAATGAGTGTGTCTGACATAATTAAAAAATCTGATGCATTAATCAAAAAGATAAAAGATACTTTTCAATAGAGTTTAATTTATTTTACATATAACAAGAAGATGTATTTAATAGTATTACTATTAAATACATCTAAAAAATAGAATAAAAGGAGATATAGTCATGAAAAAGTTACCAATAAAAACTGTCGTACAACGACTACTAGACTTACAAGAAGAGGGGAAAAGTGCAACACTTTTAGGGATTGGCCCTATGTCACCAAACTTGTTACAAGCGAGTTTTGAACTAGCAAAAGATGATGATTTTCCTTTAATGTTTATTGCCAGTAGAAATCAAGTAGATGCAGATGAATTAGGTGGTGGTTATGTAAATGGTTGGAATCAAAAAACTTTTACAAAGGATATTAAGCAAATAGCTGATAAAGTTGGATTTGATGGTCTATATTACTTATGTAGAGACCATGGAGGACCATGGCAAAGAGATAAAGAAAGAAACGACCATTTGCATGTTGATAAAGCTATGGAATTAGGAAAAAAATCTTATTTAGCTGATATTGAGGCAGGTTTTGATTTACTAATGATTGACCCTACAAAAGACCCATTTGAAATGGGAAAGGTAATTCCATTAGATATAGTACTAGAAAGAACTGTAGAATTGATTGAATATTGTGAAAACGAGAGAAAAAGACTCAATATGCCAGAAATAGGATATGAAGTTGGGACAGAGGAAACAAATGGAGGATTAACTTCAACTGAGACATATGAGACATTTATAACTAAATTAAAAGTTGAGCTTGAAAAGAGAGATTTACCAATGCCAACATTTATAGTTGGTCAGACAGGGACTTTAACTAGAAAAACAGAACAAGTAGGTACTTTTAATTTTAAGAATGCTTATGATTTAGCTCAAATGGCTAAAAAGTATGGAGTGGGATTAAAAGAACATAATGGAGATTATTTGGATGATGTGACTTTATTAGAACATATACCATCTCAAATTATTGCAACAAATGTTGCTCCTCAATATGGAACTGAAGAGACGAGAGCATACTTAAAGTTAGCAGAAGTTGAAAGAAAACTAAAGGAAGAAGGATTAATTGAAAAAACTTCAAATATTAGAGATGTTCTTCTTGTAGATGCTATTGAATGTGGACGTTGGAGAAAGTGGGTAATGGGAGAACAGAAAGATTTAACTATTGAAGAAATATTTAAAGATGAAGTTTTATCTAATGAGATATTAGATATTGCAGGTCACTATACATTCAATAATGATAGTGTTAAAAGAGAGATAGAAGTACTTTATAGTAATTTAAGTAAAAATAATATTGATGGTCAAAGATTTGTTGTAGACCACATTAAGCGCCCTTTACGTGAGTATGCAGAATGTTATAATTTAAAAGGTGTTACTACAAGAATTTTAAATAAATAATAGGACTTATAGTGGCAAGTATTGTTATACTAGGTATTTATAGATATAATTATACTTACCACTACTAAATTTGGGAGGACTAATATTTTGATTAATTTAATTTTTGATGTAGATGATACTTTATACAATCAATTGACACCTTTTTATATTGCATATGATAAGATATTTTCTTCAGTAAAAGGTATTTCTGTTGAAGATTTATATATAAGCAGTAGAAAGTATAGTGATGAAGTGTTCCATTTGACTGAGAGTGGAGATATGCCAATTGAGAAAATGCATGTATATAGAATAATGAAGGCCTTTGAAGAATTAGGAAATCCTATTAAAGAAAAGGATGCCCAAAATTTTCAAGATGAATATATATATCAGCAATCACAAATTACTTTAATACTAGAAATTGAGCAGGTTTTGAATTTTTCTAAAGAGAGAAATATTAATATAGGAATCATAACGAATGGACCATCAACACATCAAAGAATGAAGTTAAAGCAGTTGAATGTTGAAAACTGGGTTGACAAAAATCATATTTTTATTTCTAGTGAAGTTGGTTTTTCTAAGCCAGATATCAATATCTTTAGAATGGCTGAGAATGTTATGAATTTAGATAGAGAAAATACATATTATGTAGGTGATTCTTATAAAAATGATGTAGTAGGTGCTAAAAAAGCTGGATGGAAGAGTATTTGGATGAATCATAGAAGTCATGGAGTAGAAGAATTGTTTTATAGGCCAGATTTTATAATCTCAGAATATAAGGATTTATTGTTTTTGATTATAAAAATATGTAGTAAATAAAATGTTAGTGATAGAATTACATAAAATAGTTAAGAGTAGCTATGTAGAATTAAGGATTTAAATTATAAGAAATTTATTTCGCATTAAAAAATAAATCATTTAGAAAAAGAACTTTAATGTTTAAAAGAATATTAAAGTTCTTTTTAATTTAAAAAACTTTCTGTGTTGATAATATAAATTTTTTAACAAATTGTCCGATAAATAAAAGGATAGATAGTTATTAATCTAAGTTAAGTAGGTTTTGATGAATTATACTGAGAATGATAAGTTAAAATTTATATTATATTTAAATCATTAAAATAACAAAAATAAATACTAGATTAAATTTTATAAACAAGTACAATATTCAATTGGAAGGTAGGATTAGATATGAAAGCAATAATTTTAGCAGCTGGAATGGGAACGCGATTGAGACCATTAACTTTAGAATCGCCTAAACCATTAGTTAAAGTTAATGGAAAACCAATGATAGAAACTCAAATAGAATGTCTATTAGAAAAGGGGATAAGAGATATAAAAATAGCTGTAGGATATCTAAAAGAAGAATTTTACTATCTAGCAGAAAAATATAATGTGGAATTAATACATAATGATAAGTACGATATGTACAATAATATTTATACTATGTATTTATTAAGAGAGCATTTACCTGATAGTTATGTTATAGAAGGAGATGTATATTTATATAATAATTTTATAGATCCAGATATAAATAAATCTACTTATTTTACTTTTTATAAGGAAAATTTCAATAATGAGTATATATTTAAGTTTGATAAAAATGACAAGGTTTATGATATGTATGTGGGTAATAATAGTGGATACATATTATGTGGAGTGTCCTATTGGTCATTAACAGATGGAAATATTATAGTAAAAAAATTAGAGGAAACAGTAGATAGTGGAGATTTTGAAAGTCTATTTTGGGATGATGTTGTAATGCAAAATAAAGAAAATTTAAATATGTACATTAAGAAAATAGATTCTAAGGATTGCTTTGAAATAGATACAGAAGAAGATTTGAAGTTTTCAGAAAGATGTATAATTCAAAATAATAATTTTATAATGAATAAGTCTTTACAATACTCTAAGTAGATTAGAAAGGAGCTTATATGGGAATTTTAAATAAAATAATGAACCAAGAATCTTTTGATGTAAAAACATCACTAGATTATATTAAGGAATATGAGCAAGTATTACCTTTTGACAGTGAGATTCACACTGCACGTGCAGTTACATATTTTTTTGCAGAAGAATATGAACTTGCAGAAGAACATATTAGAAAGGCCTTGAAATTTAGACCTAATAATTATGATAATAACTTTTATTTAGCAAATATTTTGATTGCTAAAGGTAAATATTCTGATGCTATTAAAGCAGCTATGCTGAGTGTAACATTCTTAAAGCATTTTGCTAAGATTTCGGGCTATGATTATGTAAATGAAAAACTAGTTTATGCCAATGAACAAGTAAAAAATATCATTGATTATTGTATTGAAAGTATAAAAGATACAAGAGTGCTTGAAGACTTAAAGAGATTTTTGGGATTCATTGAATTAAGCATTGCCAAATTTCCTGCATGTTTTTACAATAATAAATGGAATGTTATAATAGAAGAATATTTAAATAAAAATTCAAGTAGTAAGTACAATGATTATCTATGCTTTTATTCTGATAAATATAATAATCTTTTAGCAGATTTTCAAAAAAAATTATGTACTGTTGTTAACAATCCTGAGATATATTCAATATGTCCAATAGAAGGTTTTAAATCTATGACTACAAAAGAATTTAATTTGGATAATGGTAAATATATTATTCCAATTGCTACAACTGAATATAATCAAGTTATTGACTTCAAAATTAGAACTGATAATTTTAAATCACAACAAGTAGATCCACCAGGTTTTTTTAAATACTATAGGGTAAATAATGGTGTTAGTTTAAAGTCAGATAAAGATGTTATAGTTGGAAAACCAATCGAATTAGGATTCAAAGAAAATAATAAAAAATTAGTTTTTACTATATTTATAGATGCTTTATCTCAACAATATTTATCAGAAACAAAATATAAATCAATGCCTTACACAAAAGCTTTTTTTAAAAAAGGAATTATATTTAAAAATTGTTATTCTACAGGGGAGTGGACATATCCATCCTTGACAAGTGTGCTTACAGGATTATATACAACTAATCATCACTTTTTACATTCTAGTGCAGGATATAAATATCCTGAGGATATAGATTTATTTAGTGAGATTATGAAAAAAAATGAATATTTTACTGCAAATATAAGCGGTACATATGCATTTGCCTCATATAGTAGTGGTTTTAGAGGATTTGATAGAACAGTTTTTAAGAATAGTTTAGGATTTTCTGACTCACAAATAATTAATGATGCAATTGAACATATTGAATCATTTAAAGAAACAAATCAATTTGTATTTATCTCTTTAAGTGATGTTCATAAAATATTAGATGATATTGAAAATTATAGTGTTAATTATAGTATTGTTAATCAAACATCTTTGGATATAGAGACATCTTTATCAAAAAGGAGTCCATTTGTAAGTGCATGGCAAAAATATGATGAGGAAGCTATTAAGAAATATGATGTAGCACTTAAGGAATTAGATCGTCAGCTGAAAGGAATTTATGATTATATATTACAGAATTACTCTGAAGAAGAGTATTTAATTAGTATTTTCTCAGATCATGGAGCTTCATTTTTGGGCAAAGATGATTTTTTATTAAAATCAAATATAACTAATAGCGTATTAATGGTTAGAGGGTCTGGAAGTGTATCCAATGATGATACTGAGTATATAAGTAATATGGATTTAATTCCTATAACTCTGAAGTTGGCAAATATAGAACATGATCTATCGAAGTATGATTGTGTACTTCCAAAGACACTAGGAGGTAAGGGTCGTGAGTTCACTTATAGTGAATCAATATATCCTGGTCAAACTTATAAAGCTATGGTTAATAATGATAAATATTGTTATATACTAGAAACAAAAGATATTACTAATATAGATGGAACCATTAATTTTGATGAATATAGTGATTCTATCTTTGATAAAAAAGAAGGCAAAGAGGTTAAAGATAATGATATTTTAGAATACTATAGAGAAATAGTATATAATCACATAAAGAGAAATATTAAATATTGAAATTAGAAGTTATTTAGACATCAAATATATACAGTCTATTGTATTTTAATAAATATTCTACTTTTAAAATATAACTATTTAATTTATGTAGTAAGAATCTTTGGATATCAAAGTTAATAAAAGGGGTTGAGCTTAAAATTTGATTAAAGAAATCAATTTTGAGACAATCCTTTTTTATTTCAACAAAAAAATAAAAATAAAGTTCGTAACATAACGAACGAAAAAAATGCCAGTAATATTTTTTTTAAAAAATTTCAAAAAAGAGTTGATAATATATGTATATTAATATAAAATTTAATATATATAATTCGTATAATTATACGAATGATTTAGAGTGTAAAATAACTTATAAACGGAGAGGGGAAGTCTAATGAAAGTAGCAGTAGTTATGGGTTCAAAATCAGATTATCCAAAATTAGAAGAAGGGATAAAACTGCTTGAAAAATATGGAATAGAAGTTGTAGCAAGAGCATTATCTGCTCATAGAACACCAGAACAACTTTCAATATTCCTAAAAGAAATAGAAGATGATACTGATGTAATAATAGCAGCAGCAGGAAAAGCAGCACATTTACCAGGAGTAATAGCATCACAAACATTAATTCCTGTAATAGGATTACCTATTAAATCATCAACTATGGATGGACTAGACTCACTTTTATCAATAGTTCAAATGCCAAAAGGAATACCAGTTGCAACAGTTACAATAGATTTAGGTTTAAATGCAGCTTTATTGGCATTACAAATAATGACTTTAAAATACCCAAAATTAAAAGAGGATTTGAAATCATATAGAGAAGAGATGGCACAAAAGGTGCTAGAAGACGACAAGAATTTAAGGGGGTAGCAGATGTTATTATATGAAGGAAAAGCAAAACAAGTATACTCTACAGATAATGAAAATGAATATGTTGTTTACTATAAAGATGATGCAACAGCATTTAATGGAGAGAAAAAAGCAGAAATATCTTCAAAAGGGATATTAAACAATAAGATATCAACAATAATCTTTGAAATGTTAAAAGAAAATAATATAAATACACACTTTATAAAAAGTTTATCAGATAGAGAGATGCTAGTTAAAAAAGTAGAGATTTTACCATTAGAAGTAATAGTGAGAAATATCGCTGCTGGTTCTATTTGCAAAAGAGTTGGTCTTGAAGAAGGTGAAGTTTTCGATGAGCCAATCTTTGAAATAAGCTATAAAAATGATGCTTATGGTGACCCAATGTTAAATGACGATTATGCAGTAGCAATGAAATTAGCAACTAGAGAAGAATTAAAATTCTTAAGAGAAGAAACTTTAAAAATAAATGAACTACTAAAAGCATTTTTCTTAAAATTAAACCTAAAGTTAGTTGACTTTAAAATAGAATTTGGTAAAGATTCAGAAGGAAACATAATATTGGCAGACGAAGTATCACCAGACACTTGTAGACTTTGGGATGTAAATACAAATGAAAAGCTAGATAAGGACAGATTTAGAAAAGACCTTGGAGACCTTGTAGAAGGTTATACGGAAGTACTTTCAAGAATGAATAATAAATAGGAGGCAAATGTATGTGTGGAGTTTTAGGGATTTACTCTAATAAAGATGTAACTAAAGAACTATATTATTCTTTATATTCTATGCAACACAGAGGGCAAGAAAGCTGTGGTTTAGCTCTTTTAGATGATGGAGAAATTAAGTACAAAAAAGATATGGGATTAGTTGGAGATGTTTTTAAAGAAAGTGAACTATCTAAGTTAAAAGGAAATATAGGTATTGGACATGTTAGATATTCAACAGCTGGAGGGAGTCATGTTTCTAATTGCCAACCTTTAGTTGGAAGCTGTAGAAAAAGACAATTAGCCATAGCTCATAATGGAAATTTAGTTAATGCAAATTATTTAAAAGACATGTTAGAAGAAGATGGATATATGTTCCAAACTAATTCAGATACAGAAGTGATTTTATATATACTTGCAAGATATTACAAAGGTGATATAGTAGAAAGTTTAAAAATGACTATGGATTATATCAAAGGTGCATATGCTCTTGTAATAATGAGTCAGGAAGAATTGGTTGCAGTTAGAGACCCACATGGATTCAGACCTCTTGTACTTGGTAAAAAGGGTGATGAATATATATTTGCATCAGAAAATTGTGCAATAGATATACTTGGCGGAGAAGTTATAAGAGATGTAGAGCCAGGAGAAATAATAATAGTTAAAGATGGAGAATTAAAATCATATTTTTATTCAGAAAATTATAAGCCAGTTAAGAAGAGTTGTATATTTGAACACATATACTTTGCAAGAAACGATGCAACTATAGACAATGTAAATGCATATGAATTTAGAATTAAATGTGGTGAAAGATTAGCTCAAAATGAAAATGTAAATGCAGATATGGTAGTTCCAGTTCCAGATTCAGGTTGGCCAGGAGCTATTGGTTATGCAAATGCTAGTGGATTAAAAATAAGTGAAGGCTTAGTTAAAAATAGATATGTAGGAAGAACATTTATAAAACCTACACAAGAAGAAAGAGAAATAGCAGTAAAAATAAAATTAAACCCTCTTTCAACAATAATAAAAGGAAAATCTATAATTTTAGTAGATGACTCAATTGTAAGAGGGACTACATCTAAACAGTTAGTAAAATCTTTAAGAGAAGCAGGAGCAAAAGAAATTCATCTTAGAATAACATCTCCTCCAGTAGCTTACTCTTGTTACTATGGAATAGATACTCCAAATCGTTCTAAATTAATTGCATCAAGTAACAATGTAGAAGAAATGAGAGAATATATTGGATGTGATAGTCTAAAATTCCTAGATATAGAAGGAATGTTAGATGCAGCAGAACACAAGTCTACTTTCTGCAAAGCTTGTTTTGATGGAGAATACCCAGTTAAGAAAATTGATAAGGAGGAATTATTTTCATGTTAACATATAAAGAATCAGGTGTAGATATAGATGAAGGAAATAGAGCAGTAGACCTTATAAAAGGTAAAATAAAAGGAACTTATGATGGAAATGTAGTTGGAGATTTAGGTAACTTTAGTGGATTATACAGTTTAAAAGATTTTGTAGGAATGAAAGAACCAGTTTTGCTTGCATCTACAGATGGTGTTGGGACTAAGTTAAAAATAGCTCAAATGATGGACAAGCATGATACTGTTGGAATAGATTTAGTTGCAATGTGTGTAAATGATTTGATTTGTCAAGGAGCAAAGCCATTATTTTTCCTTGATTATATAGCTCTTGGGAAATTAATTCCTGAGCATATAGAAAAAATAGTTGGTGGAATTGCAGATGGTTGTAAAATGTCTGGTTGTGCACTAATTGGTGGAGAAACTGCTGAGATGCCTGGTATGTATGGAGATGATGATTATGATTTAGCAGGGTTCTCTGTAGGTATAGCAGACAAAGAAAAGATTGTTTCTGGAAATAGTGTTAAATCAGGAGATGTATTAGTTGGTATATCTTCAAGTGGAGTACACAGTAATGGTTTTTCTTTTATAAGAAAGATATTTTTAGAAACTTACAACTATAAGATGGAACAGTATGTTGAAGAACTAGGAATGACAGTTGGGGAAGCGCTTTTAACACCAACTAAAATATATGTTAAATTAGCTTTAGATGTATTAGCTAAACATGATATAAAAGCTATAGCTCACATAACTGGTGGAGGGCTTATAGAAAATATAACAAGAGTTATACCTAAAGGATTAGGATTAGACATTAATAAAAAATCTTGGGAGAAGCCTCCTATATTTAAAATGATAGAAGGTTTTAATGCTGTTGATGAGAGAGAACTTCATAAAAGTTTCAACATGGGTATTGGACTAGTTTTAATAGTAAATAAAGAAGATGCTAACAATGTTGTAGACTTTATAAACAATAGAGAAAATGACAATGCTGCTTATGTAGATAAAAAATACAGTGAGTTATTAGAAGATAAAGCATATATAATTGGTGAAGTAGTAGATAGTCATGAAGGTGTAGAATTATGTTAAATATAGGAGTTTTAATATCTGGTGGAGGAACAAATTTACAAGCAGTTATAGATGGAACTGAGTCTGGAAAAATAAAAGGTCAGGTTAAAGTAGTTATCTCAAGTAAGCAAGATGCTTATGGTTTAGAGAGAGCTAAAAATCATAACATAAAGGCAATTTGTGAAACTAATGAAGACAAGATAATAGAAATTCTTAAAGAAAATAAAATAGATTTAGTAGTTTTGGCTGGTTATTTAAAAATAATCAGCCCAAAGCTGGTTAATGAGTTTAGAAACAAAATGATAAACATACATCCATCATTAATTCCTTCATTCTGTGGAGCTGGATTCTATGGAGAAAGAGTTCATCAAGGTGTTATAGATTATGGTGCTAAAGTAACTGGTGCTACAGTTCATTTTGTTGATGAAGGTGCTGATACTGGACCAATTATAATGCAAGATGTAGTTAAGGTGAATCAAGATGATGATGCAAAGACACTTGCAAAAAGAGTGTTAGAAGTTGAACATAGGATTTTAATAGAAAGTTTAAGTCTTTTTTGTGAAAATAAATTAAAACTTCAAGGTAGGAGAGTGTTTATAAATGAGTAAGAGAGCTTTAATAAGTGTAACTGACAAGACAGGTGTAGTAGAATTTGCTAAAGAGTTAAACAAGCTAGATTATGAAATTATATCTACAGGAAATACTTTTAAAACATTAAAGGAAAATGGCGTTAATGTAATGCAAGTTGAAGATGTTACAAACTTCCCAGAAATATTAGATGGAAGAGTAAAAACATTAAATCCATATATACATGGTGGGATACTTTACAAAAGAGACAAAGATTCTCATGTGGAAACTGTAAATGAACACAAAATACATTCAATAGATTTAGTAGCTGTAAATTTATATGATTTTGAAGGAACTTTAAAGGCTGGAAAAAGTCATGATGAAATGATAGAAAACATAGATATTGGTGGACCATCTATGATACGTTCTGCTGCTAAAAACTATAAAGATGTAATAGTAGTAGTAGATATAAAAGATTATGATTCTATAATAGAAAAATTAAAAACAGACACAATGACATTAGAAGATAGAAAAAAATTATCATATAAAGCTTTCTCAACTACAGGAAGATATGATGCGTTAATATCTAGTTATTTTGCTGGAGAAGTTGGAGATACATATCCTGACATATTAAATTTAACTTTCCAAAAAGAACAAACTTTAAGATATGGAGAAAATCCACATCAAAATGGTTTCTTATATTCACAATCAAATGCAAAAAATCCAATCTTAAACTATGAGCAATTAGGCGGTAAAGAACTTTCTTTTAACAACTTAAACGATTTACATGGATGTTTAGAAGTAATGAGAGAATTTAAAGATAGTGAAGAAGTAGTTTCAGTTGCTATAAAACATGCTAATTCATGTGGAGTGGGATTAGGTAAAGATGCTTTTGAAGCATATACAAAATGTTATGAAGCAGATAAAGTTTCAATATTTGGTGGAATAGTAGGAATAACTTCTACTGTAGACAAAGCTACAGCAGAGAAATTAAATGAAATATTCTTAGAGATAGTAGTAGCATATGATTTTGAGCCAGAAGCTTTAGAAATACTTAAACAAAAGAAAAATTTAAGAATATTAAAATTAGCTAAGATAGAAGATAGTTTACAACCATATGAAATGAAATATTTAGATGGAAAATTATTAATACAAGATAGAAATAGTACTTTAGCAGAGAAAAGTGAAAATGTAACAAAAGCAAAGCCAACAGATGAACAACTTAAGGATATGGAATTTGGTATGAGAGTAGTAAAAAATATGAAATCAAATGCAATTGCAATAGTAAAAAATGGTCAAACTTTAGCTTTAGGTTGTGGACAAACATCAAGAATTTGGGCATTAAAAAATGCTCTTGAAAATAACAAAGATAAAGACTTTACAGGAGCTGTTTTAGCATCAGATGCATTTTTCCCATTTGATGATTGTGTAACATTAGCTCATGAATATGGAATATCAGCAGTAGTTCAACCAGGTGGTTCTATAAAGGATAAAGATTCAATAGAAACTTGTGATAAGTATGATATGGTTATGGTATTTACAGGAATAAGACACTTCAAACACTAAGGAGGATATTATGAAGATATTGGTTGTAGGCGGTGGCGGAAGAGAGCATGCTATATGCTGGAAACTAAGCAAAGAAAAGAATATAGAAAAAGTTTATTGCGCGCCAGGTAATGCAGGAATTGCAAATGTAGCAGAATGTGTAAATATAAGTGATACTAATATAGAAGAACTTTTAAAATTTGCAAAAGAAAATGAAATAGGTCTTACAATAGTAGGACCAGAAGTACCACTAGTTATGGGTATAGTAGATGAGTTTGAAAAGGAAGGTCTAAGAGTTTTTGGGCCTAATAAAAAATGTGCTCAACTTGAAGGAAGTAAAGCTTTTTCAAAAGATTTTATGATAAAACATAACATACCTACTGCAAAATATAAAGAATATACAAACTTAGAAGAAGCTATATCAGAAATAGATAGCTTTGGATATCCAGTAGTAATAAAAGCGGACGGATTAGCTGCTGGAAAAGGTGTTGTAATACCTGAAAATAGAGAAGATGCTATAGCAACTTTAAAAGAAATGATGTCAGATAAGAAGTTTGGAACTGCTGGAGATAAAATAGTACTTGAAGAGTTCTTAAAAGGAATAGAAACTTCAATCTTGGCATTTGTAGACAATGACACAATAGTTCCTATGGCAAGTGCAAAAGACCATAAGAAAGTAAATAATTATGAACAAGGACCAAATACTGGTGGGATGGGAACTTTTTCTCCTAGTGAAATATATACAGAAGAATTAGCAAATAAAGTAAAAGAGACAGTATTAGAAAAAACTTTAGAAGGATTCAAAAAAGATGGTCTTAACTTTAAAGGTATTTTATTTGTTGGTCTTATGATAACTGAAGATGGAGAGAAAGTACTTGAATACAATGTAAGATTTGGAGACCCTGAGACACAATCTGTTTTATTTAGATTAGAAACAGATTTACATGAGATAATGGAAGCTATATTGGATAATAAATTAAAAGATATAGAAATAAATTATAGTGATGATGAAGCAGTATGTGTTATGCTTACATCAGGAGGGTATCCAGACAGTTATGAAAAAGGAAAAATTATAACTGGTCTTGAAAATCTGGATGATGATATAGTAGTATTCCACAGTGGTACTAAGATGCTTGATGGTAATTTAGTTACTAATGGAGGAAGAGTAATTGGTATAACTGCAAAATCGACTACAGTTAAGGACGCAGCAGAAAAAGTTTATGAGAATATAAAGAAAATAAACTTTGAAGGAATGCACTATAGAACAGACATAGGAAGATAATTTTTCTAAAATGGAGGATAAGGTATGTTGAATACTGAAAATAAAGACTCAATGGTTAGAAGAGTATTAGTTGAAAAAAGAGAAGGTTTTGACCTTGAGGCTAAAGCTTTAAAAAAAGACTTGTTGGAAAGTTTACACATAAGCAATATAGAAAATTTAAGAATATTAAATAGATATGATGTAGAGGGAATATCAGAAGAAGTTTATGAAAATGCAGCAAAAACAATATTTTCTGAACCAAATCTAGATGTAGTATATTATGAAGAAATACCAGAGTTAAATGGTGAAAGAGTATTTGCGATAGAATTTCTTCCTGGTCAATATGACCAAAGAGGTGATTGGGCAGCTCAATGTATCCAAATCGTAAATCAAGGTATAAGACCTGCTATTAATACAGCAAAGGTTTATATATTATCAGGTCAAGTAACTGATGAAGAGTTTTCTAAAATAAAAGATTACTGTATAAATCCAGTAGATAGTAGAGAAGCATCTTTAGAAAAACCAGAAACATTAAAAATGGAAACTGAAATACCAACAACAGTTGAAGTATTAGATGGATTTATAGATTTAGATGAAGATGGATTAAAAACATTTGTAAGTGAAAAAGGATTAGCAATGACTTTAGGAGACTTACAACACGTTCAAAAATATTTTAAAGATACAGAAAAAAGAAATCCAACTATAACAGAAATAAAAGTTCTAGATACTTACTGGTCTGATCATTGTAGACACACTACTTTTATGACTGAAATAGAAAATGTAAAAATAGAAGATGGTAAGTTTAATGATATAGTAAAAGAAGCGTATCAAATGTATCTTAACTCAAGAGACAATGTGTATGTGAACAGACATAAAGATATATGTTTGATGGATATAGCTACAGTTGCAGTAAAAGAATTAAAGAAAAATGGAAAATTAAATGATTTAGATGAAAGTGAAGAGATAAATGCATGTAGTATAAATGTAGATGTTGAAGTTGATGGTAAGATGGAAAAATATTTAGTAATGTTTAAAAATGAAACTCATAACCATCCAACTGAAATAGAACCATTTGGTGGAGCAGCTACTTGCCTAGGTGGAGCTATAAGAGACCCATTATCAGGAAGAAGTTATGTTTACCAAGCAATGCGTGTTACAGGAAGTGCTGACCCAAGAACAACTTTAGAGGATACTTTACCTGGAAAACTTATGCAGAGAAAAATTACTACAGAAGCTGCTCATGGTTATAGTTCATATGGTAACCAGATAGGTCTTACAACTGGACAAGTTGCAGAAGTATACGATGAAAATTTCGTTGCAAAGAGAATGGAAATAGGTGCAGTTATAGCAGCAGCACCAAAAGAAAATGTAGTAAGAGAAAGACCAGAAGCAGGAGATGTGATAGTTCTTCTTGGAGGAAAAACAGGAAGAGATGGTTGTGGAGGAGCAACTGGTTCATCTAAAGAGCATAGTGAAGAATCAATCTTAACTTGTAGTGCAGAAGTTCAAAAAGGAGATGCTCCTAACGAAAGAAAAATACAAAGATTCTTTAGAAATAAAGAAGTTGCTCAAATGATAAAAAGATGTAATGACTTTGGAGCAGGTGGAGTTTGCGTTGCTATAGGTGAAATTGCTGATAGTTTGGACATAAACTTAGATTTAGTGCCTAAAAAATACGATGGGCTTGATGGAACTGAACTTTCAATTTCAGAATCACAAGAGCGTATGGCTGTGGCTATAAAAAAAGAAAATAAAGATAAATTTATACAATTAGCAGTAGAAGAAAACTTAGAAGCTACACATGTAGCTACAGTAACTGATACAGGATATTTAAGAATGTTCTGGAATGGAAAAGCAATTGTAGATATAAATAGAGAGTTTTTGGATACAAATGGAGTAAAACAAACTACTGATGTCCATGTTACTAAAGTAGATGAAGAAAGCACATTCTTTAGCTCTAATGAAATAGTGAAAGATGTTAAGTGTGCAAGTATGAAAGATAAATTTACAAAGGTATTATCTGACCTTAATGTTTGTTCTCAAAAAGGATTAGTTGAGATGTTTGATAATACAATTGGTGGTAATACAGTACTTATGCCATTTGGTGGAAAGTATCAAGCTACTCCAACTCAAGGTATGGTTGCTAAGATACCAGTACTTGGTGGAGAAACTAATACTTCTACAATAATGACTTATGGATACAATCCAAAGGTAGGAAAATGGAGTCCATTCCATGGTGCTTTATATGCAGTAGTAGAATCTGTGTGTAAATTGGTTGCTATTGGAGGAAATTACAGTACGACAAGACTTACATTCCAAGAGTATTTTGAGAAACTTGGTAACAATCCAGAAAAATGGGGCAAACCATTCTCAGCACTTTTAGGAGCATTCTATGCACAAAGTAAATTTGAGATACCTGCTATAGGTGGAAAAGATAGTATGTCTGGTACATTTAAAGATATTGAAGTTCCGCCAACATTGGTTTCATTTGCTATTGATACAGTAGATGCTAGAAAAGTAGTATCTCCAGAATTTAAAAAAGCAGACTCAAAAGTAGTAATGTTATGTGTAAATAAATCAGAAAATGATGTTATAGATTTTGAAGAATTAAAGAAAAACTTGGATAAAGTAAGAGAACTTATACATGGAAATAAAGTTTTATCAACATATGCATTAGGATTTGCAGGTGTAGGTGAAGCAATAAGTAAAATGTCTTTTGGTAATAAAGTAGGATTTAAGTTTAGTGAAGAAGCTGAAAAGGCACTTACAGATGATAAATTATTTGAGGCTAGTTATGGAAATATAGTACTTGAATTAGCAAATGATGATTTAAATGTGTTAAATGGATATAATTACATAGTGCTTGGAAGTACAGTTAAAGAAGCTAGTTTATTCATCAAAGGTGAAGAACTTTCATTAGATGAATTATCTAAAGCACATTGTAGTACTTTAGAGTCTATATTCCCAACTAAAGCAGAAGAAGTAAAATCAAAGATAGAGACTATAAGTTATATATCACAAGGAGAGGCTAAAAAATCATCATTAAGTATAGCTACTCCAAGAGTATTTATACCAGCATTCCCTGGAACAAACTGTGAATATGACTCTGCAAGAGCATTTGAAAGAGCAGGAGCTAATGCAAATATAAGAGTATTTAAGAATTTAACTTATAAAGATATAGAAGATTCTATAGATACAATAGTGAATGAGATAAAATCTTCTCAAATAATAATGTTACCAGGTGGATTTAGTGCAGGTGATGAGCCAGATGGTTCTGGTAAATTTATAGCTACTGTATTTAGAAATCCTAGAGTACAAGAAGCTATAAATGAGTTTTTAACTAAAAAAGATGGTCTAATGCTAGGTATCTGTAATGGATTCCAAGTATTAATAAAATTAGGATTAGTTCCTTATGGAGAAATAAGAGTTCAAAGTGAAAATGCACCAACACTTACTTACAATAATATTGGTCGTCATCAGGCTAAGATTGCTAGAACTAGAATTTCTTCTAATAAATCTCCTTGGCTAGCTCAAACTAATGTTGGTGATATTCACAATATAGCAGTTTCTCATGGAGAAGGTAAGTTTGTTGCTAGTGAAGAGGTTATGAGAGAATTAATCGCTAATGGACAAGTGGCAACTCAGTATGTTGATTTTAATGACGAAGCTACTTATGATATTGAATTTAATCCAAATGGTTCATTCTATGCTGTTGAAGGTATAACTAGTGTTGATGGTAGAGTGTTTGGTAAGATGGGACATTCTGAGAGAATTGGTGAGGCAGTATATAAGAATATTATAGGTGAAAAAGACCAAAAGATATTTGAATCTGGAGTTAAGTATTTTAGATAAGGTCTTAATATTTAATTGGTAATTACAATTTATATTTTGGATATTTAAACTTAGAGAGATGTAATAATATGATTATAATCATTCAATATTACATCTCTTTTTTATTTATATAAAAATAATATATTCTACTCAAGTCAAAATATAAGCTATGTTATAATTAATTATTAAGCAGAATTGAATATTTATTGGAGGTAAACACGATTAATGAAAATATTAATAACAGGGTCTAATGGTCAATTAGGAAAAGAATTGGTCAACCAATTAAAATCAATCAATCAAAGTACGAATCAACTAAAATATACTATATTAGCTACAACAAGAGATGATTTAGATATATCTAATCAAATTAGTGTAGATGATTTTATATTGTATAATAAACCTGATGTAGTTATAAACTGTGCAGCATACACAAAGGTTGATGCATGTGAGGATAATGTAGAGATTGCATATAAAATAAATGCATTAGGAGCAAGAAATCTAGCTATAGCATCAGAGAAAATTAATGCAAAACTTGTTCACATATCAACTGACTATGTGTTCAATGGTTTTTCTAAATATCCATATATGGAAGATAATAAAACTGAACCCAAGTCTGTGTATGGGAAAAGTAAGCTTATGGGAGAAAAGTTTGTGGAACAATTTTCACATAGGTACTTTATATTAAGAACAGCATGGTTATATGGTGATGGGAATAATTTTGTAAAGACTATGATAAGACTTTCTAAAGAAAACAAAGAAATTAATGTCGTTGATGACCAATTTGGAAGTCCAACAAGTACAGTAGACTTAGCAAAAGTTATAATAAATATTATGGAAACAGAACATTATGGGGTTTATCATGCGACATGTAAAGGGGAATGTAGTTGGTATGATTTCGCCAAAAAGATATTTGAATTAAAAAATATAGATATAAAAGTAAATCAAATTAAAAGTAAAGATTTTAAATGTAAGGCTCAAAGGCCCACCTATTCTGTATTGGATAATTTTATGTTGAAATTAATTGGATTAAATTCATTTGGGAAGTGGGAAGAATCTATTGAAGAGTATTTAAAAAACTATGATATTAGTATAAAATAAATGAATTATTTTTATAAAACGAAATAAGATATTATATAAAATATAAATATTTTTTTCATTTATACGATAATCATAATATAATAAAAAAAATAAATGTAAGGATGGGAGAAAATGAAAGGAATTATTTTAGCAGGAGGGTCTGGAACAAGACTATATCCTATAACAAAATGTATATCAAAACAAACACTTCCAATATATGATAAACCAATGATATATTACCCTATGTCAGTTCTTATGTTAGCAGGGATACAAGATATACTAATAATATCTACACCAAGAGATATAACAGCATTTGAGGAATTATTTGGAGATGGAAGTTCATTAGGACTTAAAATAACATATAAAATTCAGGAAAAACCAAATGGAATTGCAGAAGCATTTATAATAGGAGAAGAATTTATAGGAAATGATAGTGTATCTCTTGTATTAGGTGATAATATATTTTATGGGTATGGGTTTAGTGAAAGATTAGAGAATGCAGTTAAAAGAAGTGGTGCAACTATATTTGGATATCATGTAAGCAATCCAAATGAATTTGGAGTTGTAGAATTTGATAAAGATTTTAATGTATTATCGATAGAAGAAAAACCTAAAATACCTAAATCTAATTATGCTATACCAGGATTATATTTTTATGATAATGATGTTGTAGAGATAGCAAAGTTTGTTGAACCATCAGCTAGAGGTGAACTAGAAATAACTTCGATAAATAATGAATATTTAATAAGAGGAAAATTAAAGGTAGAACTTTTAGGAAGAGGTATGGCTTGGCTTGATACTGGTACACATAAAGGTCTATTAGATGCTTCTAACTATGTAGAAGTGGTTCAAACAAGACAAGGATTGTACATAGCATGTTTAGAAGAAATTGCATATACAAAAGGATATATAAACAGAGAACAGCTAATGAAATTAGCTAAACCACTGATAAAAACTGACTATGGTCAATATCTATTAAATTTAGCTAGTGAAAATATGTAACTATGGTAAATAAAATTTATTATAAATTTTATTAAAGGAGTTTGTTATAATGGGAAAATTTAATTTTATAAAGACAAAAATAGAAGGGTTATATATAGTTGAACCAAATGTGTTTTGTGATGAAAGAGGATATTTTATGGAAAGTTACAATAAAAAGGATTTTATGGAGTTTGGACTTGATATGTGTTTTGTTCAAGATAATGAATCTAGCTCAAGGAAAGGCGTATTAAGGGGAATGCATTTTCAAAATAGATATCCTCAAGGAAAGTTAGTCAGAGTTACAGAGGGAGAAGTTTTCGATGTTGCAGTTGACTTAAGAAAAGATTCACAAACATTTGGAGAGTGGGAAGGAGTAATACTGTCTGATAAAAATAAAAAGCAATTTTATATTCCAGAAGGATTTGCACATGGATTTTTAGTTTTATCAGAAAAAGCAGTATTTAGTTATAAATGTACAAATTATTATCATCCAGAATTTGAAAGTGGTTTTCTGTGGAATGATAAGCAAGTATCAATTGATTGGCCTTTAGAAGAAATTGAAAAAATATTATTGTCAGAAAAGGACAAAAAACAGAAAAGTTTTAAAGAGATTTGTATAGAGGTTTATTAAAATTAAAATTTAGGAGAAAAATATGAAAAAAATATTGATAACTGGAGGAGCAGGATTTATTGGGAGTAATTTTGTACATTATGTGCTTAATAAGTATGTAGATTATTTTATTGTTAATTTAGACTTGTTGACTTATGCTGGTAATTTGGAAACATTAAGAGAAATACAAGACAATCCTAACTATAGGTTTGTTAAAGGGGATATTTCAGATAGAGAACAGGTATATAAGTTATTTGAAGAAGAAAGGTTTGACATGGTTATCAACTTTGCTGCTGAATCCCATGTAGATAGGTCAGTTAGGAATCCTGAATTATTTATACAAACAAATATTATGGGAACCCAAGTGCTTTTGGATGCATCTGTAAAATATGGAGTAAAAAGATACCATCAGATTTCTACTGATGAAGTATATGGGGATTTGCCAATTGATAGAAAGGATTTATTTTTTACTGAGAAATCTACTGTCAATCCAAGTTCACCTTATGCTGCTTCTAAAACATCAGCAGACTTATTAGTAAATTCTTACTATAGAACATATGGATTGCCAATAACAATTTCTAGATGTTCAAACAATTATGGGCCATATCATTTTCCTGAAAAATTAATCCCTCTCATGATTTTAAATGCTTTAGAGGATAAGAAATTACCAGTATATGGTAATGGAGCAAATGTAAGAGATTGGTTACATGTATATGACCATTGCACTGCTATAGACTTAATAATTCATAAAGGTAATATAGGCGAAATTTATAATATAGGTGGTCATAATGAAAGAAGTAATATAGAAGTAGTAAAAATTATATTAAATCTTTTAGGTAAATCTGAAGATTTAATATCCTATGTAAATGATAGACCTGGTCATGATTTAAGATATGCTATTGACCCATCTAAAATAGAGAATGAGCTAGGTTGGAAGGCAAAATATGATTTTGATTTAGGTATAAGAGAAACGGTTAAATGGTATGTAGAACATGAATATTGGTGGAGAGCTATTTTATCAATTTAATTTTGAAGTTTATAAAATTTAGAAAGGGGAGTTTTATATTGAATGATATAAGTTCGCTAATTAATATATTGGCATTGACTCAATTATCTGGTAGCAACACTACAAATCAGTGTAATTGTACATATAATAATTCATCTGGATTTGACATGATTATGATGACTTTGTTAAAAGCAATATCACAAAATAATCAACAGACTTCTAATGGATACAATTTATCATCTAATTCTGAAAATTTATTTAATGAGCTTGATAATGTAGTAAATAATACAACTAGTAGATTTATAGATGTTGATACAAAAGATAAAAGTGTAAAGACAAGAATTGAAAATGCTGTAGAGCAAGCATCAAAAAAATATAACATAGATGCAAATCTTATAAAGGCAATAATTAAAGTTGAATCAGATTTTAATCCTAATACAGTTTCCTCTGCTGGTGCTAAGGGTCTTATGCAACTTATGCCAGAAAATTGTAGAGATTTGGGTGTTACAGACCCTTTTAATATAGAGCAGAATATAGATGCTGGAACTAGACACATTAAGGAATATATTGATATGTTTGGAGGTAGTATAGAAATGGGACTGATGGCATATAATGGTGGTCCTGGAAGGATGAAAAGTAGAGGGGTAGAATCAATTTCTGACTTGTATAAAATGCCAAAAGAAACGCAAAATTATGTTCCCAAAGTTATGAAATATTATAGAGGGTAGGCTTTATTATGGGTATAAATATAGATAAGCTAAATATAGGTCCAAGTAGAAATATAGAGGTAAAGAAAACAAAGGAAAATAATAAATTTTCTGATAGTCTAAACTTTGTAAAACAATCTTCTTCATTAGAGGATATAAAAAAGAATCTAGAAAGTGTAAAAAGGGCTGGAGAAAGGCTTGTACTTACTCAAAATTATGGAGATATTAGTAGGTATAAAAATGCTATAAAAGAATATCTAAAATCTGTTGTAGATAATATGTATTCACTTGATAAAAATAGTAGCTTTTGGGAGCATCAGTATTATAAGAATGTAAAGATTGTCGATAATAAACTTGAGGATATGACTAATCAGTTACTTGGTGAAGAAAAAGAAAACATAGATATTGTTTCTACTGTTGATATGATACAAGGATTGTTAATAGATATGTATAGGTAAGATTTTATATGAGGAGAAAAGTTTTATGAATAGTAAAAAAGAAGATATATATGAATTAAATTTTGGACAACTAATAGAAGAAAAATCTGGAGTTATAGAAGAAAATCAAAATGTTTTTAATGCAAAAGTAAATGTAGCTGTTTCTATAGGAAATACAACAGAAATAATAAAAAATATATTAGAGTTGAAAGAAGGATCTATAATAAAACTGAATAAAAATATAGATGAAAAATTAGATATCTATGCAAATGATAGATTATTTGCTTATGGAGAAAGCATTATTACAAATGAAAAATTATCTGTAAGATTATCTAAAATAGAAGATTCAGATATAAATTAAAGCTTTAAATAGCATCCCCTTAGGTTATTCTATACGAGTTTAGCTAAAAGGGGTATTTTTATGAAAAATTTAAAATATGTTTGAATAATATAAATATTTTTCTTTTTTGACCGATAACTAAAATATAAGGTTGTAATTTTGGAGGTGAAACTATGGATATTAAAAATGTGAGTTCAAATATTGTAATAAATAATTATTTAAAGAATACATCTGATGTAAAAAAAGTGCAAGAAGTTCAAAAAACTAATAAAACAGACAAGATAGAACTATCTAAATTTGCAAAGGAAATGGCGAGCGTATCAAATATGAATGATGAGACTGTTAGAAATAAAAAAATAGATGAAATAAAAAATGCATTGGAAAGTGGAACTTACAAAATAAAACCAGAAGAAATTGCTAAAAAAATGATAGAGGATATGCGAGGATAAAGCCATGATTACAGACTTAAAAGTTATAATATATGAAGAAAAAAAGATACTTAGTAATATGATGGAGTTATTAAAAGAACAATTTGATTATATAGTTGTAAAAGATATAGAAAATCTAAATAGGTTAAATCCTAAATTAGAAGATATCAGTAGAGAACTTGCATCTATAGAGATAAAGAGAAGACAACTTTTTAATGATGATGTTCCAATGAGTGAAGTTATTGAAAATAGTAATGATGAATATTTAAAAGAAATATATACAGAGTTAAAGCATATCATTGCTTTGGCTAAGAATCAACAAGAGTCAAATGATTCCTTAATAAAGAAGGAACTTATTTTTACTAAGAAAATGATTAATTTTATAAAACCAGTTGATAAACAAACTACAACTTATAATTCTTATGGAAATATTAGAAAATAGATATTGGGAGGAAAAATATGGCGGGATTATTTTCCATTTTAAATACAGCTAATTCAGGTATGAATGCTCATCAAAAGGCAATACAGACAATTTCTCATAACATAAGCAATCTAGATACAGAAGGATATTCTAGGCAAAGGACAGAATTTGCCACAAATAGTCCAATGTATATGCCTAGCCTGAACAATGCAATTGGGAGAGGTCAATTAGGTACAGGTGTACATGTAACAGATGTAACAAGAGCTAGAAATAGCTTTTATGATTATCAATTCAGGTCAGAAGCTCATAAATATGGAAAGACAGTTTCAAAGTATGACTATTATAATACTATAGAAACTATAATAAATGAACCATCAGATTATGGTATATCTACAGGTATAGATGACTTTTTCAAAGGATGGGAATCATTAGCAAAGGATATAAATAGTGATAGTAAAAAAAGTCTAGTGGTAGAAAATGCATCAAATTTAGCAACTTTAATAAGTGAAAGTTATAAAAAACTTGATAAGTTAAAAGGGGAAATAGATGATAATATAGACTCTGAGATAAAACAGATAAATGACATGTTAAAGAGTCTTGAAGATTTAAATAAATCTATTGATGTTATATCTGGTTCTGGCTCTACACCAAATGATTTACTTGATGAAAGAGATAGAATATTAGATGACTTAAGTTTTAAATTAGACCTTGAAAATCCTGATGTTAAAAATATGCTCGCAGATGGTAAATTAGAACTTAATGAATTAAAAAATGCAGATGGAACTTGGAAAATAGGTGTATCAGGAACTTTACAAGGATTGTTTGAAATGCATGGCAAAATTGATACATATAAAAGTGATTTAAAAGATGTATCTGATGGATTAGCTAAACAGATAAATGATGTTTATAATACATCTGCTGGAATAACAGTAAACGATTTTTTTATAACTTCGAATGTAGCTGGTGAAGATATCATAAAAGTAAACCCAGACATAAAGAGTAACTCAAATGAATTAAAGCTTACTGCTGATGAGGCTTCAAAAATTGCTAAACTAAAAGATGAAAAAATAGATATTGGAGCAGTTGGTGGAAAAGTAAGTACAATAAGTGATCACTATAAAGCTTTTGCAGAATCAGTAGGTTTAGACTCTCAAAAAGTGAATCAAGATGAAGTTAATCAACGTAAAATTATAAATAATATTGATAGCTCACGAATGAGTGTTTCAGGTGTATCTTTGGATGAAGAAATGACAGAGCTTATAAAAGTACAACGTTCATATCAAGCAAGTGCAAAAGTTATGTCTACAGCTGTGCAACTACTGGATGTTGTAATAAATGGAATAATTTAATAGAAGGGGGAGTCTATAATGAGAGTTAGTACAGGTATGATGTCAAGTAGTTATCTAAATTCATTACAAGATAATTTACAAAGATTGGACAAGGTTAATAGGCAAGTTAATACAACTAAAGAAATAAATAAGCTATCTGATAATCCATATAAAGCAATAAAGATATTAAATTCAAAAAGTGAAATAAAAACTATGGAAACTTATATTGAAAATTGTAAAGATACAGCAGATTGGTTAGAAACAACTGATACTTCATTAGATCAGCTTGGGAATTTATTATCAGACATAAAGAAGGGTTTGGTGTCAAGTGGTAATGGTTCGTATTCAGATGACGAAATAAAAACTATTAGCAATTCAACTAATGAGAAAATGAAAGAAATAGCAAATGCTTTAAATGCAACGCATGAAGGGAAGTACATATTTTCGGGTTCAAATACAGGAACACCACCTGTTGAGTGTATAGAGAATGCTGATGGCTCAGTAAGTTTGAAGTTTAATTCTAGTATAAATCTTAATAAATTAAAAGATTCTTTGAGTATGGATATAGCTCAAGGAATAAGTGTAGATTATAATGTTAAATTGGGTAGTCTTGGATTTGACCCAACAAAGGCTGATCCATTTGAAGATTTAAATAATATATCAAAGAAGCTAGCAAATCCAGATGATGCTGCTATAAAAGAGTTGACAACAACTTGTTTAGGTGATATGGAGAAATTAATAGAAAATACAGTAAATGTTAGGTCTATTTATGGTACAAAAGCGAATACAGTAGATGCTATGAAGGAAAAAAATGATGATAGTTTGATACAGTTAAAGGATGTTCTGTCGCAAAATGAAGAGATAGATTATGGAGAAAAACTTGTTCAATTAAAAGCTGCAGAACTAACCTATCAAGCTTCACTACAAACAGGAGGAAAGTTATTTAATGTATCTATATTAGATTACATATAGTAAAATAACGAAGATATGATGAAAGTTACATTAAAAAAAGGAATACTAGGTTTTGAAAATTTAAAAGAATATGAGCTTTTAGATATAGAAAATGAAGATATTTTAAAAGAGTTTAATTCTACTGAAGAAGATTGTATAGGATTTATTGTTGTATCACCATTTGAAATTATTAAGGAGTATGAAATAGTCCTAAATCAAGAAATAATAGAAAAACTTGAAGTAAAATCTCCAAATGATATTATGTTACTTAATATAATCACTATTGGGCAAACACTTGAAGAATCAACTGTGAACATGAAAGCTCCTATAGTAATAAATGTAAGAAATAATTGTGGTATGCAAATAATTTTACAGGATGAAGAATATTCAATATGGCATCCATTATTGAGAGGTGATGGTGGATGCTAGTAATTTCAAGAAAAAAAGATGAAGCAGTACTTATAGGAGAAAACATAGAAGTAAAAGTTGTAGGTGTAGATGGAAATAACATAAAATTAGCCATATCTGCTCCTGATAATATAACCATATTAAGAAAAGAAATATATGAAAAAGTGAAAAGTGAAAATGTAAAAGCTACAAATAAAAATATAAAAATTCTAAAATCATTAAAATAAAACACTTGGAGGAAGTAATATATGTATGGAGAGAATCCTTATAATTCTTATAAGCAAAATGCTATTTTTATGGCATCCAAAGAGCAATTGTTGCTTATGCTTGTTGATGGAGCATTAAAATATACAAAAATAGCTAGAGGAGCTATTTTAGATAAAAATACACAAAGGGCACATAGAGAGCTTATAAGAGTTCAAGATATATTTACAGAGCTAATGGTTACATTGGATCAGAGTGCAGGGCAATGGGCTAAAGATATGTATAGGGTTTATGATTTTGTAAGATATGAACTATCAAGAGCAAATGTTAGGAAAGATGTACAAATAATAGATAATGTATTACCTGTAATAGAACAAATTAAAGATACATGGCATGAAGCTGATAAAAAAAGTAAAGAAGAAAGAAGTAGGTATAAATAATGGCTTTAAATCTAACTGAATTAAATAAGTTATCAAAAGAGGAATTACTGTTGATGCTTGTAGATGGAACAGTAAAATATACTAATATATCAAAAACTGCACTTTTAAACAAAGACTATTTAAAAGCTCATAATGAACTTGTAAGAGTTCAAAATATATTTACAGAATTAATGAATACATTAGATCAAAATGCAGGACAATGGGCAAAAGATATGTATAAAGTTTATGAATTTATAAAATATGAATTAATAAGGGCTGATATAAATAAAGATATCAAAATAATTGATGATATATTGCCAATAGTAGAACAAATAAGAAATACATGGTATGAAGTCTATAATAAATTAGAAATATAATTATGATAGGAGGATAAATATATGTCAAGTATAAGTCCAATAAGAGTCACAGGCCTTTCTGGAAATTTTGATATGGAAGGTATAATAGAAGCTAGTATGACAAGGGATAAAGAAAAAGTTAATAAAGCGAAACAAGATCAGCAAATAGTTAAATGGAAACAAGAAATATATAGAGATATTATAAAAGAATCAAAAAGTCTTTATGACAAGTATCTTAATGTAGATTCTCCTAACAGTATAGTAAGCAAAAAAGCATACTCTGCTACAAGCATAACTAGTTCTGATGAAAGTATTATAGTAGCAAAAGGTTCCGCAGGGGCAGAAAAGATAAACTATCAATTTGCAGTTTCTCAAATGGCTGAACCAGCAAAAGTGACTATTAAATTAAACTCAAGTGATCCTGTTGTTCAACAGTTTCCTCCAAATGCTAGTGGAGCTAGTTCTTTAAATATAGGTGGTGTAAATATACCAATATCTGAGCAGGATACTACAAGCACCATTGTAAGCAAAATAAATTCACTTTGTGCAGAGAATGATATAAAAGCTTCTTATAGTGAAATGACAGGTGAATTGATTATTTCAAGAAAACAGACTGGTTCATCATCAAACATTGACTTGGAGGTAGTTGGAAATGATAATTTAGCTGACCAAATTGCTAATGATAATGGTATTACTTTTGCAACTGATGCTGGTGGAAATAAATCTGCGGTAGTACATGGAAAAAATTTAGAAGCTGATGTGACTGATGAATATGGAAGAGTAACGCATATAAACCAAGAACATAATTCATTTAATATAGATAACATTGATTATAATGTAAATTCAAAGGGGACTGCTAAATTAGTTTCTGTTACTGACACTGAAGAAGCTACTAAAAATATGAAGGCATTTGTAGAGGATTATAATGCATTAATGGATAAGGTATATGGGCTAGTTACTACTAAAAAGCCAAAAGATTATCCACCTCTTACAGATGAGCAAAAAGAAGATATGACAACTGAAGAAATAGAAAAATGGGAAAAGAAGGCCAAAGAGGGAATACTCAGAAATGATGATGAATTGAGAGCTTTTGTTGAGGATATTCAATCTATGTTTTTTGGAAATGCAGATACTATTCTTGCTTTAAGAAAATTGGGTATTAATGAATCTGAAAATTATAACAAAAAAGGGCAAATATCATTTGATAAAGATGTTTTTTCAAATGCACTTATAGATGATAGTGATAAGGTATATAAAACTTTAGCTGGATATTCTTCAAATCATGATAATAAAGGACTGTTTGAAAAATTAAAAGATATTGTATATGAGTATTCTGGAAGTTCAACTTCTAAACTGCCAAAAAAAGCAGGTATAGAAAAGACTGCTTCTGCCAGTGAAAATGTATATTCAAAACAGATTGCAGAGCAAGAAAAAAATATAAGCAGGTTAGTTGAAAAAATGAATGATAAAGAGAAAAGGCTTTATGCTAAATATTCAGCCTTGGAGTCTTTGTTGAATCAATATTCTTCACAAATGAACTATTTCTCACAAGCTCAAGGTAATTAATTATGGATAAATTAGAAGAAAAAATAAATCTATATAAAGACATATCTTTAAAAATTATAAATTTGATTGAAAAAGAGGAATATAAAAATATAAGTAATAGATTAAATGAGAGACAAGATATTATAAATAGTATAAGTGAAGTTGATAAAAATGACTTTATACAGTTTTATAATAGTATGGAATTAATTGAAATCGATAATAAAATAAGAGTTACTTTACAAGAACAATTATTAGAAGTAAAAAAAGAGTTGCATGAGTACAAATTTACTAAACAGGCAAATACAATGTATTCTAGTCTGAATAGAGAAAAAGTAAATATTTTTAATAAAAAAGTATAAAGTTATAGATTAACTTGTCCGATTATATGAGTGAAGATAAAAGTAAAAATGACAAGGATGTCAACTATACTAAGGAGGGTAAAATAATGAGAGTTAATACAAACGTAAGTGCTTTGATAGCAAACAATCAAATGGGAAGAAATGTAAGTGGACAAAGTAAGTCCATGGAGAAGTTGTCTTCTGGGGTTAGAATTAAGAGAGCTGCTGACGATGCTGCTGGACTTGCAATATCTGAGAAAATGAGAGCTCAAATAAAAGGATTAGACCAAGCAGGTAGAAACGTTCAAGATGGTATATCAGTTGTACAAACAGCAGAGGGTGCATTAGAAGAAACTGGAAATATACTACAAAGAATGAGAACTTTATCATTACAATCTGCAAATGAAATTAATAAGAAAGAAGAAAGAGAAAAGATAGCTGACGAGTTAAAGCAATTAAAAGATGAAATTGAAAGAATATCAAGTTCAGTAGAGTTTAATGGAAAGCAACTGCTTGATGGAAGTTCTACAACAATAAGATTACAAGTTGGAGCAAACTATGGAACTAATGTTGCAGGTACATCTAATAATAACAATGAGATAATAATAGAGTTAGTAGATACTTCAGGTATAATGAGTGCAGCTGGAATAACAAGTAGTTCAATATCAAGTATGAATGCAGATGGTGCTTCAGGAACAGATGCAGCTAAAAATATGGTATCTAGCTTAGATTCAGCTCTTAAGAAATTAAACTCATCAAGAGCAAAATTAGGGGCACAACAAAATAGACTAGAATCAACACAAAACAATTTAAATAATACTCTAGAGAATGTTACAGCAGCTGAATCAAGAATAAGAGATACAGATGTAGCTTCAGAAATGGTTAACTTATCTAAAATGAATATATTAGTTCAAGCATCACAATCAATGCTTGCTCAAGCTAATCAACAACCACAAGGTGTTTTACAATTATTGGGATAAAATAATTTAGTGTATTGGATATAAAAGAAAGGATAAGGCTTTGCTTTATTCCTTTCTTTTTTTAAAAGTATGGATTTGAAAGGAAAATATATGTTACTTAGTATAGTTATGATGGTCAAAAACGAAGACAAAATACTTGATAAAACTTTAAAATCATTATCAACATTGAGAAATTCTATAGAAAATGAACTTATCATAGTAGATACAGGTTCTACTGATGATACTATAAGAATAGCAAAAGAGCATACAGAAAAAGTATATTTTCATAATTGGAATGATGATTTCTCTAGTATGAGGAATATATCAATATCCTATGCCAAGGGGAAATGGTTACTTATATTAGATGCAGATGAAATATTAATTGATTGCTCAAATATTATAAGGTTTTTTGAGGATGGTCTTGATAAAAAGTTTAATTCTGCTTCTGTAAGACTAAAAAATCTTTATTCATTTGATAAGAAATCATATGGACATTGTTCAGTGTTGAGACTCTTTAAAAATGTTGATTTTAAATATTGTGGTAAAGTTCATGAACAACCAATGTATAAAAATCCTATATTTAATAATATTGCTGACTTTGAACATTATGGATACTTATTGGAAGATGAAGAAGTAAGAATAAATAAAGTAAAAAGAAATGAAAAATTATTATTTGAAGAATTAAAAGAAAATGAGAACTCTCCATATATAAATTACCAGCTAGGAAAAAATTTCATTATATTAGGAAAATATAGAGAGGCTCTAGATTATTTCGAAAAATCTTACAAATTATACTTAAAATTAGAAGTAGTACCTGGTTATCTAATAACGAATATTGCAAAAGTATATTTATATTTAGGAAAACATAAAAAGTGTGAAAAATTATGTTTAAAATATATTAGTAAAGACAGAAATAATATTGATATATACTATTATATTGGACAAGCACAAGTTGGTTTGGGTAAGTATGAAGATAGTATATATTCATATAAAAGATATATTTATTTGTTAGATAATTATGAAATAAGTACACAAGCAAATAGTTTATTTTCAGATACAGATACTATAGGGCTTAGAGACGAAGCTACTATTACATTGATAAAAATTTACTATAAGCTTGAGAAATATGATTTAGTAATTTCAGAGTATGATAATATTAAAAACATGGAAAAAAAGAAGAATGTTTATTTTAATTTGTTTATGTCCTTATATAAATTGGATAGATTTGAAGATATAAAAAGCTATTATAAAGAGGTTCCAAACTCTAAGGTTGAAAGAAATAGCTTTTATAGAAATATAGAAGAATTTATAAATAATGTGAAAGATGATGAGAAGGATAGTATATATAGAAGCCTTTGCGCTATTGAGGGTAATTATGGTCTTCTGAATAACATAAGAATAAATAAACATGTATCTATAGATATGTGTAAAAAAATACTTGATGAAGAGAAAGACGTAATTTATGCAGGGATTATAAAAATAGCTTTTGAAGAAAAAGTTGATTTACTAGATATTTTTTACGATATGGACTATGTTTGGATAGAAAAATATTTAAACCATCTTTTAGCTTTAGAAAGAAGTTCCAATTTATCAATATATAAATATATTATTGGTCGTCCTAATACATCGAAAATAGAGAAGATAAGAGTGTATAAAGTTATATCTAAAGTAGTTTTACAAAATGTTAGTTTAAGTGATGAAAAATATAAAGAACTTTTTTATATTTATATAATGTACTCTTATAAATACATAAAATACATATATAGTAATCTAAATGATTTTGAATTAATGAAATTTGTTTGCAATGATATAGATAAATTTACTCTAGAATTTAAGCATTTACTTGATGGTAAAAGTAAGATAAATGATGTTAATGAAAAATTAGAGTATATACATAATATGAGGAAATTACTAAATGAATATCCTTTTTACAATAAGATAATAAAAATATTTATAAGCGAATTAGAAGAAAGTATAAAAGAAAGTGAAGAGTTTAACCTATTAAAAGATAGCTTTATTATTCATATAGAAAATATGATTGAGAATGGAAAAATAAATGATGCAAAATTATTGATTGAAGACTATTCAAAATCATTTATAGATGATGTTAATATTTTAAATATAAAGGGAATTTTATTTATGTGTGAAGATAAATTTGAGGAAGCTGATTTTATGTTTAAAAAGGCATTGTCATTAGATATAGAAAATGAGGATACTATATATAATATAGAATACTTAAAAAACTTAAAATAAATTGAAAAATAGGATATTTAGAAAATAAGCATATCAATAACAGTTAATGAAAAATTTAAAAATCTAGTAAAAGATTAAGGATATAGATACGAAAATAATGATACAAAATTTACTAGTACAATGATATTCAAATACAATAAAATGGAATATACTCAATGGTTTTAGTATATAGACAATTTGATTTAAGGGAAACTAATTTTATCATACCTACTTATAATAATAAATGGACAAGGATATCTAAAAATTAAGCAGCAAAAAACAATATAAATGAAAATTATATATATTTTATCTTAATTTTTTTCAAAATTAGACGATAATATGTATGTAATTAAATCAGGCAATATCCTAAAAATGAATTTTTTGCACGTTAAGACAATATTTTAGCAATTTCAATATTTTATTGTTTCTAAGTAATTAACTTAACTTAACATAAAACAACAATATTTATGACAATCAAATTTTATCAAATTATTTTAATGCTTAAAAACCATTTATAGAGTATTTTTGTTAGTCAATAATCCAAAACTTATTTATTTTGATAAAATCTAGTTTTTAGCATTTTTGATTAAACTATATATTATTTTATAATAAAATTTAGAATTTTGCTAAAATGATATAAATTTTGTAAAACTATTTAAATTTCTAACTTAATCTTGTTTGGCGTACTTATTACTCAAAAATAGGATTTTATGCTTCAATGAAAGGGAATAAAATGGAAAATTATAAATTTGTTTTTGATTTAGACTCAACATTAACTAAAGAAGAAATACTTCCTGAGATTTCTAAGTGTATAAATAAATATGAACTTATGCAAAATCTTACAAATGAAACTATGCTAGGGAATTTATCTTTTGAGGAAAGTTTTAAGAAAAGAGTTGATTTATTAAAATGTATTCCTATTTCTAAAGTTAAAAGTATAGTTGCTAAGATTAATCTTAACGAAAAAATTGTAAAGTTTATAAAAGAAAATCCAGATAGATGTACTATTGTAACAAATAATTTAGATCTTTGGATTTGTGATTTAATGAAAGAGCTTTCTCTAGAAAATAAATATTATTCATCTATAGCTCATTCAAATGGCGATTTCATTGATAAAATTAAAATTGTAATAAAAAAAGAAGATATTATAAAAAAAATGAAAAGGCCTATAGTTGCGGTTGGTGATGGTAGTAATGATATAAAAATGATAGAGTGTGCTGATATTGGAATTGGCTTTGGAGGGGTAAGACCTATAGCTCCTGGAATATTGAAAGTATGTGATTATGCATTTTATGAGGAGGAAAGATTATGCCAACTACTAAAACAATTGTTATAAACAGTGCAGGTACAGGAAGTAGACTAGGATTAAATTCAAATAAGTCGTTAATAGATATAGATGGAAAACCGCTAATAATAAGGCAACTAGAATGTCTTGATGATTATGATGATATACGTATTGTAGTAGGATTTCAAGCAGAAAAGTTAATCGAAACTGTATGCTCTTATCGTAAAGATATAATGTTTGTATTTAATCATGATTACTTAAATACTAAAACTGCTGCAAGCCTATCTTTAGGTAAAAAATATTCTAGAGAAACTATTGTATCACTTGATGGTGATATACTTTTTTTCAAAGAAGATTTTGATAAATTTATTAATACTGATGGAGAAATTATTGGCGTATGTGAACCTTACACTAATAATCCTGTCTATGTTAAAACAAAATTTGTCAATAATGAAGAACTTGCTACAGGCTTTTCAAGACTAGAGGGAGATTATGAGTGGACTGGTCTATTTAAAATATCTTCTAGAAGTTTAAAGTCTGGTATAGATCATGTATATAAAATGATTTCACCCAATTTACCACTTAAGATAGCACATATCGATTTGAGAGAAATTGATACTTTTGAAGAATACAATGATGCTTTAGAATGGTATAGAAATAAAAAGTAAAGGAGCTTCTATATGGATGATGCAACAAGAATTTATGAAAAATATATAGATATAAAAAAAGATAATGTACAAAACTTTTGGAATGAGCGAGCTAAAAAATATGTTCCAGAGAGTCCTTATGCTTCAGTAAAATGTAATGATCAGAATCCTAATTATGCTGACACTTTAGATAAATATGAAAAAGAAATAATAATTCCTAAACTAAATATAATTAGAAATTCAAATATATTGGATATAGGATGTGGTGTAGGGAGATTAGCTGATGATATAGTTCCTGTATGTAATTATTATCTTGGAACAGATTTTGCTGAAGATTTAATAGGTATTGCTAAAAAAAGATTTTCCAATGATAACTGTGATTTTCAAGTATGTGATTTTATTAATATCTTACATGATAAAAAAATTAAATCTAAAAAGCCATTTAACATGATTCTGTTGGCAGGAGTCGCAATGTATATCAATGATGATGAATTAAAAATAGCATTGAAAAATTTATTAGAAATATTAGATGAAAAAACAACCATATATATGTCTGGACCTATTGGAATAAAAAAAAGATTAACTTTAAAAGAATTTTATTCCAAAGAATTAAATTCAGAATACAATGTTATATATAGAACTATAGAAGAATATAAAGAGATTCTAAAACCACTATTAGATGAAGGATTTAAAATTATTGAAAGCAAAAGCTTTTTGACAGATATAAGTCAATATTCTGATACAGAAAGGCATTACTTTATACTAAAGAGATAGTTTTAATATAAATAAAATTAAGATTAAGGTGAATCTAATGAACTATAATAAAAAAAATGAAGTTTTAAATCTTATACAAATGCTTATAGAAGGTATTGATTATATAAAAAATAACAATTTAAGTGAATCAATAGTTGATTCATCTCTTGAAGCTGTTAATTATATGAAAAAATATATAAATAACTCTGGAAGAAGTAATAATAGCTTGTTAAATTTAATTGATGAAATTTATGTGAAGATTTTAAGACTCTCTATATATAAAAATATAAAACTTATTGAGGATTGTGAATTTATCATAAATAAATTAAATTATTTATCAAATATAATAGAAAATAGTTTGAATAAAAAGTTGAAAATTGTATTTATGCCTTATAATGCAAAAATGTGGAATAGCTTGGAAAGTATCTGGAAATCTGCAGTTTTAGATAATCAGTGTGATTGCTATGTAGTTCCTATACCATATTATAAATTAATTGATACGCCTGATGGTATGACTCAAATATATACATATGAAGGTAATGATTTTCCTGAAGATGTCCCAATAATACATTATGATGATTTTGATTTATCTAAAGAAAGACCTGATATAATATACGTTCATAATCAATATGATGATTGTAACAATGCTACTATGGTAGATAGTAACTATTTTTCTTATAACTTGAAACAATACACTAACATGCTTGTATATGTTGCTTATGGCATACTTGGAACTTATCCTGTTAGTTTTTACTTAAATTTTTATGAAATGATAGCATCTAGAAACTTTGATAAAGTTGTTGCACAATCCCCAGCATTTGAAATTATAGCAGAATGTAGTGGTATAAACAAGAATCAAATATTAACAATAGGATCTCCGAAATTTGATTCTTTAATTTATAATCTAAAACAAAATAGTATAAATAAAGATTATGAATCTAAATTAAAGGACAAGATTATTTTCTTATGGACAACTAATCTAATGAAAATACCTAATGGTAAAGAGAGTGTAATTGATGAGATTGAAAATGTATTTGATATTATTGAAAATAGTCAAGAGTATGGTCTTATATATAGACCACATCCATTAGAGCTTGAATATGTAAAATCTAAAGCTCCAGAATGTTTTAATAGATATAAAACTTTGTTAGATTCAATATCTACAAAAAATAATATTATTTTAGATGATTCTATATCTTACTATGAATCATTCAACTTATCTCATGCTTTAATAACAGATAGGTCTTCCATATTAATAGAATACATTCAAACAAAGAAACCTATATTAATTTATGATATAAATATGAAACATGAATATTATGATTCAAGAATATTTGATATATTTTCAAATTATGTAGTGGGAGAAGAAGAAATGGATTTAATAAAATTTATGAACTTGGTGAGAAATAATAAGGACTATAAATTAAATCAAAGATTAAACTCTCTAAGTAGTGTATTATCAAATACTGATGGAAGCTGTGGTGAAAAAATACATATTAATATACTAGAATATGTTTTAAATAATCATATTTAATTAAAAACAATTCATAAGTAAGCAAATTTGGGGTTAGAAAATATTAAAAAAAGTTTGGAAATTTTAATACATATAAAAAATGATAAAAAGGCAAATTAATTAAGTTTGACCTTTTTTTATTTATTCTTAAAGAAATTAAATAGAGACTAAAGGAAAATTCTAAGGAAAATAGAGTTTTAAAATTAGGAATAAAACATATATGTAAATATAGGTATTCAAGTATATCGATGGAAGATAATGTTATAATAGATAATTTCAATGCAATAGTATAAAAAGGGGAATTTATGATAAATTTAATTTATATTGTAAACTTTTGTATACTATAAATATTATGTGCTATATTAGTTAAATATTATAAATATAAATATAGTAAGAATATTATAAATATAAATATTAGAGATTAAATTAAAAAATTATATAAAATATATTTAAAAAAATTGTTATTTATTGTATACTTAAAGTAAAACTAAATAGGCAAAACTAGAGAAATCTAGTGACGCAAAGCTATAGGGGCTAAAGTTTGTATATACGAACTATGCTAGCCAGTTGCCAAAAAGAGTCCTAAGTATAATTGTATACATAGGATTAGTCGAAGTGACTGCTTTTTTGGCGGTCATTTTATTGTGGAAAAATTACTTTATTACAGTAGAAAATACATATAATAACATATTTTACCAATTATAACAAAAAATAAAGAAAAACTGTCTGAAAAAGTTGCTATTTTACAAGAAAGGTAACTTTATGAAGAAAAAATTAAATACATATTAAAATTTTTTTTTATTTTCATTGGAGTTAATCGAACTTAAATTAGATTTCTTACTAAAATGATACATTATTATATTAATGTAATAGAATTGTAATAGATTTAAATGAACAAAGAAGTCATTTTTTGTAATATAGCAACTTCATTTTTTTATTAAATATAGTAAATAAATATATTTTGAGGAGGGATGAGTATGAATACATATGACATTATAAAAATGGGACTAGATGCAACTAATCTGAGAAGTCAAACAATAGCAAATAATATAGCAAATATAAATACTGAAGGTTACAAAAAACATTATGTAACTTTTGAAGAAACATTAAATGATGCCATGCCAAAAATAGAAGAAAAAACAGACAATTCAAAAGGTTTAAGAGTAGATGGCAATAATGTGGATATAGAAGAAGAAAAAGTAAAGCAAGCAATGACAACGTTGCAATATAATGCTTTAATAGGTTTTGCAAATGGCAAAATAGCAATGACCAAATCAATAATAACTGGGAGGTAACTAGAAGATGAGTGTGTTCAGTGGAATGGAGATATCTGCTAGTGGATTAACAGCAGAAAGTTTGAAAATGGATATCATATCATCAAATGTAGCTAATATAAATGCTACAAGAGGTCCAAATGGAGAAGCATATAGGAGAAAAATTGTTTCCTTTGAAGAAAACTATGATAATAAATTAGGTATGTTAGGAGTAAAAGTTACATCTGTTGAAGATGACAAATCACCTCTTAAAGAAGTATATGACCCATCTCATCCAGATGCGAAACCAAATGGATATGTAGAATATCCAAATGTAAATATATTGGTTGAAATGACAGATTTAATAACAGCTTCAAGAGCATATGATTCTAACATAGACACACTGAATGCTCAAAAATCTATGATATCGAAAGCTTTGGAAATAGGAAAGTAGGGATAAATTATGCCAATTACACAAATCAACAATTTAATGCAAGGTGCAAAGTTAGATAATTTGATTGGAGAAACAAAACCATTAAACCTTAATAATAAAGAAGAAAAAAAGAATTTCGAAGATGTAATAATAGATACTATAGACAAAGTTAATTTTCAACAAGTGATAGCGGATAATATGAAAGAAAAATTTATAAAAGGCGAAGATGTTTCTATGCATGAAGTTATGTTAAAAGGTCAAGAAGCACAACTATCTATGCAATATCTGATAGAAGTCAGAAACAAGATTCATGATGCATATCAAGAAATGAATAAAGTACAAATTTAGCCTTTTGAACAGGAGTAATAATCAATGATAGCCAGTTTTAAAAATAAGATTAAGGAGCAAGTTGCTAAATCTAGGACAAAAATAGGTTCTTTAAAAAAAGGAACTAAGATAGCATTAGGTATAGGGATTGTTGCTATATGTTTAGCGCTAGTATTTACAGCAATATCTGCAAGTAAAAATAAGTATTCAGTCTTATTTTCAGAACTAGATGTTCAAGATGCTGCAGATATATCAGCAGAATTAGAGTCTAGAAAGATAGATACTAAGGTAAAGGGAAGTACAATTTATGTTCCTAGAACAGAAGTCGATAAGTTGAGGCTGGAGCTAGCTCCAAGTCTTACAGGTGGTTCTAAAGGATTTGCATTAATGGATGATAGTTCGTCTATAGGACTTACTGATGAGGAGTTTCAAATTAAGAAGCAACGAATCATACAAGGTGAGATAGAAAAAACAATCAAGAGTTTTCCACAAGTGGAAGATACTAGAGTACATATAACATTTGGAGAGTCATCAGTGTTTGAGAAAGAAGCAGTTCCAGGAAGTGCAGCAGTTTACTTAATGTTAAAGCCAGGAACAACTTTAGAAAAAAATCAAATAAAATCTGTTATGGCACTTGTATCAGGAAGTGTTACAAATATACCAGAGAAAAATGTTCAAGTTATTGATAATAAGATGAATCTATTATCAGAAGGTATCTTAGATGATGAAGAAGTTGATGAAAATAATCAACCTATAAATGGTGGTATTAGTGTTGATAAAAATAAGGCATCTGAACAAGCATTGAATAAACAATTAGAAAAGTCTATTTTGGAAATGCTAGAGCCAATATTTGGTACAGGAAAAGTAAAAGCTACAGTAAATGCAGATTTAAGTTTTGATACAGCTGAAAAAACTGAAATAAAAATTGACCCTGATAAAGTTGCAATAAAAGAAACAAGGTCAAAAAATTCATCTAAATCTGCCACAAATAATGTCCAAGGTGTAGATGCTAATATGAATAATCAAGGAAATAAAAATGGCACTAACACAGAAGATAGTTTGGATGAGAGTTTTGAATATGAGACAGGAAAGATTGAAACTCATACTATAGTTGCACCAGGAGAGCTTAAAAGATTGACAGCTTCTGTCGCTATAGACGGAAAAATAGCTAAAGGAGTTCAAGCTGATGTGGAAGATATAGTCAATAATGCTATAGGTATGGATGGAGCAAGGGGAGATACTCTTAGTGTTGTTTCAATGGTCTTTGACCCTAAAGGAAAGGCTGAAGCTAAACAAGAACTGGAAGAGATTAAAAAAGAAGGCTTCAAAACTAATATAATAAAGGCAGTTATTGGAGTAGTGGCAGTTATTGCAGTAGGTGCTATTGGATACTTAATATATAAGAAGAGAAGTGAACAAGAAGATATGGATTATGAGGATGAAGTTTATAGTGCTAATTCTAGTACTGTTGATAAGAAAGACAATCCTCTATTAGGGGATGACCCAGAATTGACATTAGAAGAAGCTGTTAAAATGTATGCAGAAGAAAAACCAGACCAAGTAACAGAAATAATAAAGACTTGGTTAAATGAGTAAGGGGGATAGAATGTGTCCACAGAAATTACGAATGTTAGTGCATTTGACTTAAGTGATATAAGTGAAAATGAGAAGAGTGAGAAAGTAGAAGGTGAGGGTTTAAAAAAAGCTGCTGTACTTTTAATGACATTAGGACCAACTGTGTCTAGTGATATAATAAAAAGCCTTCCAGATAAACAGGTTCAAAAAATAGGTTTGGAAATTGCAAATATTTCTTCAATAGCTTCAAAAGAAAGAAGAGAAATATTAAAAGAGTTTGTAGAAATAAATAAAGCAAAAGATTATGTTATAGAAGGTGGTCTGGAATATGCAAGAGAACTGCTAAGTAATGCCTTGGGAAATTCTAAAGCAAATAAATTACTTGAAGGTATATCAATAGATACAAGTACAAAGCCTTTTAAACATATTATAAAATTGGATACAAAGAAAATATTAGAAATACTTAGAAATGAAAGTGCGCAGACTGTAGCTATTTTACTTGCACATATGGACCCACAAGATGGCGCAGAAATTTTAGCTCACTTAGATTTTGATTTACAAAATGAGGTAGCTATGAGAATAAGTTCAATGGGTTCAATATCTCCAGAAGTTATAAAAGTAATTGAAAGTTCATTAGAAGATAAATTACATTCAATAAGTGGTGATGATTTTAAAGATTATGGTGGAATAGCTACATTAGTTCAAATATTACTTAATTCTGATAGAAAAACAGAAAAGAATATTTTGAATACTGTTGAAGAAAAAGACCCAGCTTTAGCAGCCCAAATTAAATCTCATATATTTGTATTTGAAGATATTGTGAAACTAGATGATATGAGCATACAAAAAGTACTAAAAGAAGTAACTATGAAAGATTTAGTTTATGCTTTAAAAGGTGTGGATGATGAAATTTCAGATGCTATATATAGAAATCAATCTTCTAGAGCAGCAGAAGCGCTTAAAGAAGAAATGGAGATGGTTGGTGTAATAAAAGTTGCACAAGTTGAAGGTGCTCAGCAAAAAATAGTAAATAGCGTAAGAAAACTTGAAAGAGAAGGTGCTATAACTATTGTAAGGAATTTTGGTGATGACTTTGTCGAATAACAAAATTATTAAAAGTGAAAAAGCATCATATAAAGGAATTCTAGATTTATCTATAATAGATAAAGCTAGACTGGGAGAAACAAATATAAACGAAGAGAATGATTGTAGATTTAGGGATGAAGTAATAAAAGAAGCTATAGAGTCTGCTGAGATAAAAAAGAATGAAATATTAGAAGAAGCAAAAACAAATGCACAAAATATAGAAAAACAAGCTTATGAAAAAGGATATAGCCAAGGTCAAAAAAATGGATATGAGGATGGATATAGAGAATCCTACGATGAATATATCCAAAAAGCTAAAGGTGAAGCAGATTTTATAAGAAATCAGGCAGATTTAATTCTATTACAAGCTAATGAGAAAATGACTGAGTACATAAAGGAAAAAAACAAAGAAATTATAAGACTTGCTATCAATATGGCTAGCTCTGTTTTAAAAAAGCATTTTGAAGATGAAGAGTCTATGAGTGACTTGTTAAAGCAAATTATTCAAGATTATGAAGGAAGTAGTTCATTCATAGTAAGATGTAATTCTTTCTATAAGGATAATATAGAGAAAGAGTTTGAACTATTCAAAGAAGAGACATCATTAAAATCAAGTGTATTTGTTATTGCAGATGACAGTATAGATAAAGGAAATGCTATTATACAAAAGGAAAATGGGAGAATAATAGTTGGTGTTGATTGTGCTATGGAAAAACTAAAAGAAGAATTGCTTGGTGAATAAAGTATGTATAGAACTGATATATCTATAGATTTTGACAAAATAAATAAGAAAATAGAAAATTTAGAGCTTACTATATCAGAAGGCAGAGTTAAGAAGATAATAGGGCTTACTGTAGAAGTTGAAGGGATAAAAGCTTTTGTTGGAGAGTTATGTGTTATATACAATCAAGTTAACAAGCCAGTTAATTGTGAAGTAGTAGGCTTTAAAGACAAAGAAGTAATTTTAATGGCATTAGGAGAGTTAACATTAATATCACCTGGTTGTAAAGTTATTTCTAAGGGTATACCTCTAAGTGTTATGTGTAGTGATAATTTACTAGGTAAAGTACTTGATGGTCTTGGAAATCCTATAGATAATTCAGAAGTTGTTCTAGGAGATAGATATAACTTGAATAATGAACCTCCTGACCCAATGAAGAGAAAAAAGATACGAAATATAATGGAGACTGGCGTAAGAGCAATAGATGCATTTACTACTTGTGGTGAAGGGCAGAGAATAGGAATATTTGCAGGTAGTGGAGTAGGTAAGAGTACAACTCTAGGTATGATTGCTAGAAATGCAAAAGCAGATGTAAATGTAATTGCCCTTGTTGGAGAAAGAGGAAGAGAAGTCCTAGATTTTATTGATAAAGATTTAGGAGAAGATGGGATGAAAAAATCTGTTGTTGTATGTGCGACATCAGATAAAGCTCCTCTTGTCAGACTTAAAGGTGCTCTTACTGCTACTGCAATAGCTGAGTATTTTAGAGACCAGGGAAAAAAAGTAATACTTATGATGGACTCAGTAACTAGATTTGCTATGGCACAAAGGGAAGTAGGAATAGCAATAGGAGAGCCACCAGCTCAAAAAGGGTATACACCATCTGTATTTGCTATTTTACCAAAACTCATGGAGAGAACAGGTACATCAGATAAAGGTTCTATCACTGCATTTTATACAGTATTAGTTGATGGAGATGATTTTAATGAGCCAATAGCAGATACAACAAGGGGTATACTTGATGGTCATATAGTTTTATCTAGAGATTTGGCAAATAAGAACCACTATCCTTCTATAGATGTTTTGAACAGTTTAAGTAGACTTATGAATGAGATTGCTTCAAAAGAAGATATAAAAGTAGCATCATTTGCAAGAGATATGCTATCTGAATATAGAGAAGCAGAAGACTTGATAAATATAGGTGCATATGCTTCAGGTACCAATAAAAAAATAGATGAGGCAATTTACTATCATGAGCATATTATTAATTTTTTAAAACAAGGAATAAATGAAAAGAGTTCTTTTGATGAAACTGTGAGTAGCCTGAAAAGAATCTTTGAATAAACAATTTAAAAAAATATTTGAATAGGTTGTGATGAAATTGGATAAAAACTTTAAGTTTAGATTACAGAAAGTCTTAGACTTAAAAATGAAAGATGAAGAAAAGATAAAAATGGAATTTGCTAAAATTCAACAAAAAAAAATAGATATAGAGAATAACTTGGAAAACTTAGAAAGTAATTATAATAAGTATTCCATAAGTAAAGATAACGATAGTATTCAAAATCAAAAGATAACTATTAATTATTTGTTAGCTCTAAATAACTCTATAATGGATTTATCAGAAGAATTAGATAAGTCAACAAACGAACTTGAAAAAGCTAGAAAACAGCTTATAGACAAGCAAATAGAAAGAAAATCATTAGAAAAACTTAAAGAAAAAAAGTATGGTCAGTATTATAGAGAGGAAAATCTGAAGGAACAAAAAACTAATGATGAATTTGCAAGTATGAGTTACTTGAGAAATAGACAGGTTCTATAAGAATAGTAGGAAGTGAGGATATTATTGTATGAAGATACAAGCAGATTCTTATAATATTATTAAAGATATTGGGAATAAAAAAAGCTCATCTAAGGATAAAGATATAAAAAATAATAAGTTTGAAGACAATTTATATAAGGCAACAGACAATAAAACAGTTAAAGATAGAAAAGAAACAAGTAATCAGAATGTTAGCTCAAATAAATCAGAGAAGAGTGATAATGAGTGTCATTTTGAAGATAAAAGTAGTCATTTAGAAGAAGAAAATACATATGAAAAAGATTACAGTAAGATTAATGAGATTTTACAACAATTGATAAGTCTATTAAAAAATAATGATAAGAAAGATAAAGATATAAACTCTATATTAAATGATATAGAAAAGTTAAATGTATCAGATGAATTGAAGCAAGAACTTAAACTTAATAAAAATATGTTGAATAAGATTGTAAATCAGAATGTAGAGTTAAATAAGGATAATACAAATAAATCTGATGATGTGCAAAATTTAGATATTATGAAGTTAAGAGAGCTTTTAGACAATAATACTAATGGAGACTTTGAAGTGATTAGTAAAACTACAGAGGAAGATACTAAAAGCGTAGATTTATATAATTTTAATAGTAATAGAATGGACAAGCTTAATTCAAATAAGCAAAGAGATGAGAGTTCTGATATTTTAGAAAAACTAGCAGGGGCTAATGGAAATAAGAGCGGAAACTTTAGCCAAGTAATAAATAAAAGTATGGATATAAACAAAACTAAAAATGACAATGTTAATTTAAAACATATAGAATCAAATGTCATGGATGATTCGATTAAGGCTATTAAACATATGAAAACAAATGATATACAAGAGCTAACAATTAAATTAAGACCAAAAGAGTTGGGAGACATGAATATACAATTACTAAAAGATAGTGAGAGTATGAAAGCTGTTGTGACTGTTTTTAATAAAGATGTATTTGACTCTATAAATAAAAATATCACAGATTTAAAGCAACATCTTGAACTTACAAATGTAAACATAAAAGATGTATCCGTGCAAATGCATAGTGATAATAGAAATACATCAGATACTTTTGATAAAGCATTTGAACAGCAGAATAGACAAAATAACCAAGAAAATATGAATAAACAAGGCACAAATAATAAACATAACAATGTAGTCATAGAAGATGATATTAAAGAAAATATTATTGATGATGATAGAGTAGATTTATTAGCTTAATAAGGGGGAAGTATTGTATGTACGGAGTAGCAGCAGCTTTAGCAAGTGCTCAAGGAAACTATAGGTCAAATAACTTAAACCAGCTTGAAAAAAATATTAATGATATTGCAAATAAACAAGTTAGAAGTAAAGGAAATCAGACAGTAACAGATAATGGAACTCCAATTATAGGACAGGGAGACTATGCTGATAAAGATTTATTTATGAAAATACTTGTAGCACAAATGGGTAATCAAGACCCAATGAATCCACAAGACCCAACAGAGTATGTATCACAATTAGCTCAGTTTGCAACTTTAGAAAAGATGTCTGCTATGAATGATAAGTTAGATGTACTTTTAGCTTTAAGTAACTCTACTCTAATAAATTCTGCATTAAGCATGGCAACATCATTAATTGGCAAACAAGTAGAGGTATCTGGAGAAGAAAAAGAAGATGAAAATATTGTAGGTGTAGTAAAGTCTACATATATAAAAGATGGAGAGGTACACTTAGAACTGAAAGTAGAAGGCAGTGATAAAACTGTAGATGTTAAATATGAAAAATTACTTAAAATAGGAGAAGTAGATACAAATTCAGATGAAGAAGAAAATTCTCCAGAATCAGGTGAAGAAGAAAGTTCTCCAGAAGAAATATAATATTAAATTAGAAAAGAGGTATATTCATGATAAAAGCAATGTATTCAGGTGTAAGTGGAATGAAAGCAAATCAAACAAAGCTAGATGTAATAGGTAACAATGTAGCAAATGCAGGGACTACTTCTTTTAAGAAAAGTTCTGCTAGAATAACAGATTCATTTTATCAAACTGTATTATATGCAAGTGCTCCAACAGCTGCATTAGGAGGAACAAACTTAGGTCAAGTAGGTGTAGGTAGTAAGATATCAAGTATAAATAAAGATATGACGCAAGGAAATGTACAGCCAACTAATAGACCATCGGATTTAATGATAGATGGAGATGGATATCTTCCAGTAGTAAGGCAAGGTACAGTTATGTATACAAGAGATGGCTCTTTTAATTTAGATACAGGATTTAAAGCAACAGCAGGATCTTTAAAAGATGTCAAAGGTGGAAGACTTGTAAATGGTGATGGGTATATGTTACAAGGTATGATTTATGAGGGAGAATATAAAGCGGATACAGGAGAATTTGTTAAAAAAGGTGATGCCAAAGGGAAAGAACCTATTGTAATACCTCTTCAAAGTCTAAGTCCTAAAGATGGTACAGTTCAAAATGTATTAGAATATAACATATCAAAGGATGGAACAGTAGAATTTTTATTGAGTGATGGTCAAAGGACTCAGTTTGTATATGCAGGCATTCCTGATAATTCTGAAGTAGGAAAAGTACCAGTTGGTGTAACAATAGGCATTAATGATGGTAAACTTCAAAAAGTACAAACATATGCATTTCAAAATCCAGCAGGACTAGATGCAGAGGGAGGAAACTTATTCAAACCATCAGCAAACTCAGGAGACCCACAAATAGCAGGAGCTACAGGAACAATAATACAAGGGGCAATAGAAGCTTCCAATGTAGACATAGCAGAAGAATTCACAGAAATGATAATAGCAAGTAGGTCTTTCCAAGCAAACAGCAAAATAATATCAACATCAGATGAAATCCTACAAGAGATAATAAGTCTTAAGAGATAGTAGGTACATATTATGATAAGAGTAACAGATTTAAATGGAAGAAGTTACATATTAAACTCAGACCTTATAGTAAGAATCGACTCTGTACCAGAGAGCAGGATTTTACTTACAACAGGGGAAAAAAACCTTGTAAAAGAGTCTGTAGATGAGATAGTAGATAAAGTAATAAAATATAAAAGGAAAATAAATGTAGGTTATATTAGGAGCGAAAAATAATGAAAAAAACAGATTCACTGACATTTATTGGACTAATATTATCTACAGTATTAGTTTTATTTGGAGCTGTAAAAGGAAGTAGTTCAGGATTAAAAAGTTTCTTTGATTTTGCATCAATACTAATCACAGTATTTGGGTCGTTTGGAGCGTTAATGATTACATTTACTTTTGAGGATATGAAACTTATAAAAAATGCACTTCAATACTCATTTAAGACAACGAGTGTATCAAAATTAGATTTATTAAATCAATTTAAAGCACTTTCTAAAAAGGCCAGAAAAGAAGGGCTTCTATCAATAGAAAGTGATGTAATGAAAATACAAGACCCATTCATGAGAAAAGGATTAGAGTTATGTATTGATGGTCTGGAAGTAAATGAGATAAGGTCTATATTAGAATTAGAGATAGATTCTATTGAAGATACAAATAATAGGTATTCTAAGATATTTAAAACTTGGGGTACTTTTGCACCCGCTTTTGGGATGTTGGGGACATTAATAGGTCTTATACAAATGCTATCTGACCTTACATCTCCAGACTTAATAGCATCTGGTATGGGAAAGGCATTAATCACAACATTCTATGGTTCTTTACTTGCTAATATCGCTTTAAATCCAATTGCATATAATATAGATGAAAAAACAGAAAAAGAAGTTTATATGAAAGAAATGATGCTAGAAGGAATAATAAGTATACAATCTGGTGAAAGCAGTATAGTGGTTGAAGAACGTTTAGCAACATACCTTTCAAGAAGTGAGAAATTACAGTTTACAAAAACCAATAAAAATACAGAAAGAGCAATGAGTAATGGGGCGTAAAAAAAATAAGAAGAAGGATGATATAAATCCAGATGCATGGCTAGCTACTTATGCTGATACAATAACACTGATTCTTACGTTTTTTGTATTATTGTATGCGACATCAGTTGTGGATATGGAAAAATTCAAAAACATATCAAATGCATTAAAAGGTCAGTTTTCTGGAATAAGTATGTTTAGTACAGGTTCAAGCACAAGTGATAAATCACCAATAGATAGTACTTTAGTGGATAAAAGTGATAAGTCAAATTTAGAGCAAGATTTAAAAGATAAGGTTAATAATTCTAACTTACAAAATAGCGTAACAGTTAAAGATGATAGTAGAGGAATTTTACTAGAGTTAGATGATTCAATACTATTTGACTCTGGGATTTCGGATTTAAAAGTTAATAGTAAAGCTACTCTCAATAAAGTATATGACATGATAAAAATGATGAAAAATAAGATAGTTATAGAAGGTCATACTGATAATGTACCTGTAAAATCAAGTACACATGAATCCAATTGGGATTTATCTTCTAGTAGAGCAGTAAGTGTTGTAAGATACTTTGTAGAAGAAAAGGGAATGGACCCTAAATTGTTTTCAGCAACAGGATGTGGAGAATATCAGCCTTTGGTTTCAAATGAAACAGCAAAAGGAAGAGCTGAGAATAGAAGAGTTAACATACTTATAACTATCGACTAGGAGGAAGAGATTTGTTCAAAAATAAAAAAATTTTTCTAATTATTTTGATACTAATTATTTTCTCAGCAGGAGCAGGATTTTTTATATTAGGTAAAGGCGGAAATAAACAAATTAATAAGATTATAGGTTCGTTTATTCCAACAGGAACAGATAAAGATGAAATAAAGACAGAAAATCTTGATTTAGAAGAAATGGTATTGAAACTAGCTGATGAAGGTGTAAGGTATTTAAAAGTATCAATAACTGTATCTTATGATTCTTCATATAAAGATATAGAAAAAAGTACACCTTTAATTAGAGATAATATCATAAATTGTCTTATGGCAAAAAGAGCAGATGATTTTGCCGCTGAGAATTTAAATAACATGAAAGAAGAAATAAAAAATACACTAAATACAAACCTAGGTGGGAATGTAATTCAAAATATATATTTTACAAATATAGTAGTGCAATAAAGGATGGTAAGACATGATACTTTATTTATTAAAGATATTAATATGTATTCCAATAATTTTAATATTGATAGTCTTATCTTTAAAAATTAGCCAAGGAAGTTTATTAAAAAAATACAATGATAAATATGTAAAAATATTAGACATTGTAAGTATAAGTAAAAACAATAGCATAATAATTTTGAAGATAGGTGAAGAAGGATGCATTGTTGCATCTTCTTCGTCTAGTATGAATAAGATAAAAGATTTGACCAAGGAAGAAATATCAAAAATAGAAGATGATATTAAAGAAAGAAATTTTAAAATCCAAGATTTTAAAATGGAAAGAATCAAAACAAAATATGATTTCAGTAAATATATTGGAAAATTTACAAAAAAGGAAGATAAGTAAATGGAACTATTATCAAAATTACCTTTGGCTGATGTACCATATACAAGTTCAATGCAATTGTTTTTATTTTTAACTGCATTAATGTTTTTACCATTTGTAATGTTTATGATGACAAGCTTTGTCAGAATAGTCATAAGTCTATCATTTCTAAAATCAGCATTAGGAGCACAACAGGCAATACCAAGTCAAATCTTGGTAGGGCTTGCAATAGTATTGACAATATTTATAATGAGACCAGTATTAAATGAAATAAACGAAAAGGCATTACAACCATATATTAAAGAAGAAATTACTATGGAAAAAGCTATGAAGGAAGCAGAAGGACCTATTAAAGAGTTTTTATTGAAGCAAACTAGACAAACAGATTTAGATTTATTTGTAGAACAAGCTGGTTTAAAAGAAAAAAAATTAACTCGTGAAAACATACCATTATCTGTTGTAGTTCCAGCATTTGCTATAAGTGAATTAAAAACTGCTTTTCAAATAGGTTTTTTAATATACATACCATTTTTGATAATAGACCTTGTTGTTGCAAGTGTTCTAATGTCTATGGGGATGTTTATGTTGCCTCCAGTTATGATATCATTACCATTTAAGTTACTATTATTTGTAATGGTGGACGGATGGAACTTGATAGTAAAAACATTGATATTGGGATTTGGATAGGAGAAAAATAGTATGAGTGAATTTATGATAATGAGTGTTCTTAAAAATGGAATGTTTACAGGAGCTATGATTGCAGCTCCAGTACTAATTGTTTCTCTTATAGTTGGACTTTTAATAAGTGTGTTTCAAGCTACAACTCAAATCCAGGAGCAAACATTGACTTTTGTACCAAAACTGATAGCAATTCTTTTAGTAGTAGCTATTGGTGGAAGCTGGATGTTACATACTGTTATTAGTTTTACTTCTGAGATATTTAATATGATATCTCTTATAACTAAGTAGGTAGGGTACATATGATTTTTGTATTTATTAGAATAGTAGCTTTTTTTGGGACGCTGAGGATACTATTTCCAGCTGGTACACCTGCTTTATTTAAGTCACTCTTTGCAATCATTATATCAATACTGATTTCAAGTACTATGCAGATTGAATATGCAGCTAATATAGATAATATTATAATGTTTACGTTATATGGAATAAATGAAACCATAACAGGCATTATACTTGGATATATAACGAATCTGTGTTTTTATAGTATCAGGATGGCTGGTTCTATGATGGACCAACAGATGGGATTGTCAATGATTAATATGTTTGACCCAAACTCAATGACTCAGACAACTTTAATTGATAATCTTATGAACTGGACAGCGATAATGATATTTTTTAGCATGGATGGACATCATGTTTTAATTCGAGGTATAAGGTATAGTTTTGAGTTAATTCCAATAGGAAAATCATTTGTAGATAATAATATAGACTATATAATAAACATATTTGTACAGTGCTTTATAACTGGATTCAAAATAGCAATACCTATCGTGCTTTGTCTGCTTATGGCAGATTTTATCTTAGGACTTATATCAAGAAGTGTTCCCCAACTGAATGTAATGATAGTTGGTATGCCATTAAAAATATTGGTTGGTATAGCCTTATTTATCATATCAATACCTTTAATCGTTAGCCAGATAAGTCATCTACTGAGTCAAATACCAAAGATGTATGAGGGAACCTTTGCTCTGGCTCCTATGTTTTTTATGGGCTCAACGGATAAGACCGAAGAAGCTACTCCAAAGAAAAAGGGTGAACAAAGAAAAAAGGGTAATATAGCAAAAAGTAGAGAATTACCAGTTGCAATGACTCTACTTGCATTCACTTTATTAGTTCCTACATTATTTTCATATGTAGTGGATACGCTTAAATCTTCACTTAATTATTTTTTAAACGTGAATTTTTATATGAATATAAATTATTCAAACCTAGAAAAATTAGTTATTGTAGGATTAATGGATTTTTTTAAGATATTTTTGCCAATAGCCATTCCTTTCTTAGTTTTAGGTATAGTAGCTAACCTATTTCAAGTAGGAATCCTGTTTACTGGGGAAACTTTGAAACCAAATTTATCAAAATTAAATCCTATTAGTGGATTTAAAAATATGTTTTCTATGAGGAGCTTATCAACTTTAATAAAGGATACAATAATAATATCTGTATTAGCTTATATAGGGTATACATTTTTTCAAGATAATTACTTAGATATATTAAAGCTAGGTAACATATACCTACCTAGTTTAATGTATACAGTTAAAGATTTAGTATATTCCATATTGAGTAAAATTTGTATAGCTATGATAGCTATAGCAGTTGCAGACTACTTTTATCAAAGATACAGTCATAAAAAGCAACTGAGAATGACAAAACAAGAAGTTAAAGATGAATATAAAAATTCAGAGGGAGACCCAGAAATAAAAGCTAAGATAAAGCAAAAGCAAAGGCAAATTTCATCCCAAAGGACTATGCAAGCAGTCCCAAGTGCCACTGTGATAGTAACTAATCCGACCCACTTATCTATAGCAGTAAGGTATGAAAAAGGGAAGGACCAAGCTCCAGTAGTAGTGGCAAAAGGTGCAGACTATTTGGCCTTTAAAATAAGAGAAATAGCAAAGGGAAATGACATCCCTATAATAGAGAATAAACCTATAGCTAGGTTGTTATATAAGCAAGTAGAAATAGACCAAGAAATTCCAGAGGACATGTATCAAGCTTTTGCAGAAATATTAGTAGCAGTATATAAAATCAAAAACAGATACAAAATCCCAAAAAGGTAGGATAAGTAATGAATAAGTTTAATCTAAAGGAAAATATGGATGTAATAGTGGCTTTTGGTGTTGTAGGAATTGTTCTTATGATGATAGTGCCATTACCTACATTTATATTAGATATTTTACTGGCAATTAACATAAGTTTATCTGTGCTAATTTTATTAATGACATTATTTACAACAAATGTACTTGATTTATCTATATTTCCAACAGTGTTACTTGTAACAACACTATTTAGATTAGGATTAAATCTTTCATCAACTAGATTGATTCTAACTCAAGGATATGCAGGTGAAGTTATAGAGGCATTTGGAAGTTTTGTTGTAGGTGGAAATTACGTAGTAGGAATAATTATATTCCTAATCATATTAATTGTTCAATTTGTTGTTATAACTAATGGTTCTGGAAGAGTATCTGAAGTAACAGCTAGATTTACGTTAGATGCCATGCCAGGTAAGCAGATGAGTATAGATGCAGATTTAAATGCAGGTGTTATAGATGATAAAACTGCTAGAAAAAGAAGAAAAGAACTTCAACAAGAAGCTGACTTTTATGGTTCTATGGATGGTGCCAATAAGTTTGTAAAAGGAGATGCTATAGCAGGTCTTATAGTAACAGCAATAAATATTATAGGCGGAATTGTAATAGGAGCTGTAATGCTGAATATGACTCTTATGGGTGCAGCACAAACATATGTAAGGCTTACCATAGGGGATGGTCTTGTAAGTCAGATACCAGCTCTATTAATATCTACATCAGCAGGTATAATTGTAACAAGAGCTTCTACTGATGAAAATTTTGGTGGACTAGTAAGTAGACAATTAACAGCAATACCAAAGGCAATAATGATGACTGGGTGTGTTTTAATTGTACTTGGTATGATGCCTGGACTACCTAAGCCAGCATTCTTTTCACTGGGAATAGGTGCAATAGCAGCAGGTTATTTTTTAGGAAGAGAAAAGAAAGATACTTTAGAAGATTTAGAGTTTGAAAAACCTGATATGGTAAATCCAGACAAAAACGAAGTAGAAGATGTTACAAACTTAATAAATGTAGAAGCTATAGAAGTAGAAATTGGGTATGGTCTAATATCCTTGGCTGATGAATCAGCAGGAGGAGATTTACTTCAGAGAATAGCATCAATAAGAAGACAGTGTGCTATAGATATGGGTATAGTTGTACAACCCATAAGAATAAGAGATAATTTACAATTAAATCCAAACCAGTACAATATAAAGATAAAAGGTAATGTAGTTGGCGGATATGAGATAATGCCTAATATGGTTTTATGTATGGACCCTATGAATCAAGGCTTTAATATATTTGGAATAAAGACAATTGAGCCTACTTTTGGAATAGAAGCGCTTTGGATAGAAAGTGACAAAGTAGAAGATGCAGAATTAAAAGGTTATACAGTGGTAGATTCATCTACAATACTTATAACTCACTTACTAGATATAATAAAATCCAATGCACATGAATTATTGGGAAGACAAGAAGTTAAGACTATTATAGATGCAGCAAGAGAAAATTATAGTGCTGTGGTTGACGAGTTAATACCAGATTTAATGACGCTTGGTGAAGTTCAAAAAGTACTTAAAAATCTGCTAAGAGAAAAAGTAAATATAAAGGACCGTGTTACAATACTTGAAACACTTGCAGACCAGTCTAGAAATACTAAAGATATAGAGCTTCTTACTGAATACGTGAGAATAGCTTTAGCTAGAAGTATTTGTACAAATTTGGTCGATGAAGAGAAGTCAATTGTAGTGTCTACATTGTCTCCAGAAACAGAGGAATTAGTATCTAATAATTTACAAAGGTCTGTAAATGGAACTTATCCAGCTGTTGACCCAGAAAACACAAATAAAATATTTGAAAGTATACAAGGTATAATGAGTAATGTATATTTCAATCATAATATACCAGTAATAGTAGTGTCACCAAAGATAAGAGCACCATTTAGAAAGTTAGTTGAGCTTGTATATCCTAATTTGACTGTATTATCATTAAACGAAATACCTAACGATGTTAAAATCAAAGCAGAAGGTGTGGTGAGCATATATGATGACGAAAAAGTATACAGCTGATACAATTCAGGATGCTATGAATCTAGCCAAAATGGAATTAGGTGACAATATTACATTAATAGATAAAAGAGAAGTAAGAAAATCTGGCATACGAGGTATTTTTTCAAAGAAAGATATTGAATTAACTGTTGGATGGGAAAAGAGAGATAATATAGAACAAAAAGATTTAAAACGAGAGATAGAACAATTAAAGTCAATTATAAGCAACATGGGATTTGATAATAAAAATGATAATGATATAGATAAAATATGTAAGAACTTACTAAATTTAGAGTTAAACGAAGAAATCGTAGAATTTATAAGAACTGATTTACAAGAAATGAAGTTTAATGGAGTTGATACAAGTAAAAATTTAGTAGAGAGTTTAAAGAAAAAGATTAAAATAGAAAATCAAACGATAAATGGAAAAATTGCTCTAGTTGGGCCTCCAGGAGTAGGTAAAACAACTACAATAGCAAAGTTAGCTGCTAAATTAGTCTTTGAAGAAAATAAAAAAGTAGGTGTAATAACTATAGATACCTATAGAATTGGTGCTGTAGAGCAGTTAAAAATATATACTGACATAATGAATATACCTTTTAAAGGGGTAATAAGCTCTGATGAGATGGAATTGGCACTTGATGAAATGAAAGATTGTGATGTTGTATTAATAGATACTACAGGTAGAGGATATAAAAATTCTATGCAAATACTAGAAATCAAGAATCTTATAGATAAAGCTGAAACCGATAATATACATTTAGTTTTGAATTGTACGACAAGAGAAACTGATACAAAAGCGATTATAGATTCGTATAGAAATGTGAACTTTAAAAGCTTAATAATTACAAAATTAGATGAAACAATTACATATGGCTCATTATTTAACATAATGAATTATGCACAAAAACCAATATCATATATTACAACAGGACAAAATGTTCCTGATGATATTATAAAACCTAATGAAGATAAGATTATAAGATTGTTATTAGGAGTTGAAAGTATATGATGGACCAAGCTCAAATTTTAAGAAAAATTGCAATAGAAAAAAAAGGAATGGATGAATTTATTACAGAGAATAGAAATACACCTAAGATAATTACAATAGCTTCTGGTAAAGGTGGAGTTGGAAAGAGTAATTTAGCTACAAATTTGTCTATATGCTTGACTAAACTTAATAAAAAAGTTCTTATATTAGATGCAGATATAGGAATGTCTAATATAGATATAATAATGGGTGTAAATGTAAAAGGAACCATAATTGATGTAATTAATGGTGAAAAAAATATAGAAGACATAATTTCACAAACTAAATATGGTGTAAACATAATCTCTGGAGGCTCTGCTCTTAATCATATAGAAGATTTCACAGAAGCTCAAAGAAATAAGTTTATACATAGTATAGAGCAGATTCATGATGTTGATTTTATAATAATTGACACAGGAGCTGGTATGAGTAAAAGTCTATTGTCATTCATATATTGTAGTACTGAATTTTTCTTAATAACAACACCAGAACCTACATCATTGACTGATGCATACAGTTTATTAAAAGCCATAAGCAACTTTGGTATAAAGAGAAGTGCAAATATAATAATCAATAGAGTGGTTAATTTAGAAGAGGCAAAATCTACATATAACAGAATAAATATGGTTGTAGATAAATTTTTAAATCTTAATTTAGAATTGTATGGATATATAATGGAGGATAAAAAAGTGAGTGTATGTGTAAAAAAACAGATACCATTTATTTTAGAATATCCTACAAGTATTGCATCAAAATGCATTATATCTATAGCCAAGAGAATGGTAAGTCAATCAAAATATGAGACAAAAGAAGAGATTATTGATAACAAAGGTTTACTAAGAAAAATGTTTAATATATTTAAAAGCTAAGGAGGCGTAATTTAATGAATAGAGAAGAATTAATAAAAGAGAATATGCCTCTTGTAAAGAGTATAGCAAGAAAGTTTTTTATACCAGGGAAAGGCTTTGAATATCAAGATTTAGTAAATAGTGGAGTCATAGGATTGATTGATGCAATAAATAAATTTGATGTTGAAAAAGGAGCAAAGTTCTCTAGTTACTCCTATATAAAGATAAAATCTGCTATATTAGATGAAATAAGAAATCAAAGTCCAATTTCTAAACATAACTTAACAAAAGTAAATAAGTATAATAGAGTAATAGAAAAATTACAAGCAGAATTATTAAGAGAACCGACTTCACATGAAATTGCAAAAGAATTAAATATTTCAGAAAAGGAACTCAATGATATTGAGAGTAATATAGACATGTTAAATATTGTGTCATTAAACCATGTAATTTTTGAAGATACAAATGAAACTATACAAGATGTAATAAGTTATAGGGAGGAACATACTCCAGCAAATATAATAGAAGAAGAAGAAAAGTTAGATATTCTATCTAAAGCAATTAATAATTTAAGAGAAAAGGAAAAATTAATACTTTCACTGTACTATTATGAAGATTTAAATTTAAAGGAGATAGGAAAAGTGCTAGGTGTTTCAGAATCCAGAGTTTCACAACTCCATAGAAAGTCAATAAGAAACCTGAGAAATAAAATAAAAGAACTTAAATATTCTATATAGATGGTGATTGATGTGATGATACAAATTATATTAATAGTAGTGTCTATTTTGATAATAGTAACTATAATTGCAAATTTACATAAGGAATCAAAAAATAAAGATAACAGGTACTTTGATAAAATATTTGAGCAGGAATATGAGGCAAATGATAGATTGATAGTACCAGAAAAAAGAAGATTTTTTTTAGATAAAGTGATTGCTGAAATAAGAAGTAATAATCATATGAAAGTTTATGAAAATTATAATCTAATAAAGAATGAGGCAGGAAAAAAAGCAGATATTTTTATAGAATCAAAACAGGAAATAAAAAAAGAAAATGAGCTATCTCTTAAAGTGAAACATCTTATAAATTCGGGTTACGATGATGTGGAAATATGCAAAATGCTAGATATCGGAAAGGGTGAGCTATCATTAATAAGGAGTTGCTACAAGATATAAGAACATTGTTATTTGATAAAAAAGTACTTTTAGGAATAGGGATTGGTATATTAATATCAACTTTATGTATAATGCTTTTTAGCAACAATGATATGAGTAAAGCTGAGATAGAAAAAAAGGCAAGAGAGCTAGGTATGAAATATGCAAGTGAGATGAAGGTTTTAGAATAGATAATATTGTTGGATAATTTACAAAAAAGGAGGTCATAACGTGATAAGAGGATTATATACAGCAGTTTCTGCAATGATAACTAATCAACAAAAGCAAAATGTTGTTGTCAATAACTTAGCAAATATGGATACTAATGGATATAAGAATAAACTACTTCTAACTAAAAGTTTTGATGAATTACAGTTAGATAGTTACAATAATTATGTAAATGGAACTAAACAAAAGCAAGAAATAGGCAAGTTAAGCCCAGGTGTATCTATGGATGAAACTATCACAAATTTTAACCAAGGTCCTATAAAAACAACTGATAATAAAATGGATGTAGCCATCCAAGGCAAGGGATTTTTTCTAGTTAGTGATGCAGCTGGAAATCAATTTTATACCAGAAATGGTAACTTTAGAACAGATAATCAGGGTGACCTCATAACTAGTGAAGGATATTATGTACTTGGAACAAATACTGCAACTGGTGCTGTAGGACATATAAATGTTGGTAATAAAAAATTTGAAGTAGCAAAAGATAATACAATATCACTGGACGGAAATGCTATGTACAAATTTAATATGGTAGATTTTAATGACTATAATAAATTAAAAAAAGAAGGAGATAACTTGTATTCAGGAGGAGGAGCTATAAAGGCAAATAATGCACTTACAATACAGAGTGCAGTAGAGTCTTCTAATGTAGATATTGTGTCTGAAATTAATAACATGATGACAATATCAAGAGAATATGAGGCAAATCAAAAAATAATTCAAGCTATGGACTCTAAATTGGCAAAGATAGCAAGTGAGATTGGCTCAGTAAGATAGATAATAGGAGGTGAATTTTTATGTACACAATGTTTTATACTAGTAAAACTGCTTTATCAGCAAATCAAAGCAAATTAGATGTAATATCAAATAATATAGCAAATAATGATTCTAATGGATATAAAAAAATAAATATGGAATATTCTGACTTAGTAGATGAAGTACTAAACAGACCATCATATCCTACAAATGGTAAAGATATATCGACTGGAACGGGAGCTAAGGCATCAGCCCCTATGAGAAACTATGAACAAGGTGCATTGGCACCTACAGGTAGTAAGAGTGATTTAGCAATAGATGGAGAAGGATTTTTTAGAGTAATAAGAAAAGATGGAACATATGCATACACAAGAGATGGTGGATTTAATGTGGATGCTTTAGGTAAGATTGTAGATGCTAATGGAAATGTATTAGATGTTCAATTTGATGCAGGATATAACTATAATAATACGAATATAAATAACACAAACTTAACAGTTGCAAGAAATGGAGATTTAGCTGTAGATAATAAAAAAATAGGCAAAATCAATTTATATCAACCTATAGGAACTCAAAATTTTATCTCTGAAGGTGATAGTTTATTTGTTTCGACTGATGCAGCACAGATTAAACAAGTTGATAAAGTTGATATAGTTCAGGGCTATAGAGAAAGGTCAAATGTTTCTTTACAAGATGAATTTGTTGACTTAATAGCCACTCAAAGAGCATTTCAGATGAATTCAAAAGGAATAAAGATAGCAGATGAAATGTGGCAAATAGCTAATAATTTAAGAGCTAAATAATTATGTAAGGTGAGGAATATTCATGTATGATATGAAAGATTATGATTTCGGCAAACCTCAGAGTTATTCAAGAGAAAATTTAACTTGTTTAAATTTTTTATTAGCTGAATTCTGTAAAAAATATAAAAATTATATAATTTATGAACTTAAGTGTAATTCTAGTATGGTAGTTGAGAGTATAGACCAAGTAAATTATCAAACTTTTTTAGATAGAATAACATCTTCATGTATAATAGTACAAAATTCGATGGAACCTATCATGAAAAATTTTTCTTTTAGAATAGATAGAAGTGTAGCTGATATGTGGATTGACGTGACAGCTGGCGGTAATGGAGTTGTAAAAGATGACAATAGAGAACTTACAGAACTTGATAAGAAAGTGCTTTTACATCTTATGGAGGATTTAGTAAGAAATATGCATTTATTTGAAGGGTTTGAAAAAATACAAGTATTAGATACACATACACATATTAATTTACCACAATTGTGTTCTCCAACTGCACCTGTATGCGTTGTAGATTTAAAGGTGATAAATGATAATAAATATGTTGGTAGTGTTTCTCTTTGTTTTCCATATAATGCCTTAGAGGCTATGTTGGAGAGTATTTCTGTTGTAGAATTTTTAGACATGGATGCAGGCGATAACTCAGAAGAATTCACTAACAAAATATACAATAGTGTATCTAATATAGAGTTAGCAGTTATTGCAGAGATAGGAAAAGTATCGATTAATATTGAAGACTTACTCAAACTAGAGGTTGGAGATGTAATAGTAACAAATAAAAAAATAAATGATTATATAGATGTATTTGTAGAAAATTCAAAATCATACACAGCAACACCAGGTTTTATATCAAGTAAAAAAGGTGTAAAAATAAATGATGCTATCAGAAAAGAGGTGTAGTTATGGATAATAGTAATCTTATTTCAGATGAAGAAGCAAAGATGTTATTAAATGATAAAGTTGAAAGTGAAATTGATGGAGATGATGAATTAGCTCTAGATGTCTCTGAAGCTAACAAAAATAATATACAAAGAATACTTGACCTTAAGTTAGAGTTATCTGTAGTTATAGGAAGAACAAAGATGAGTCTAAGAGACATTTTGAATCTAAATAAAGGTTCTCTTATTGAACTGGATACTTTAGCAGACCAAGATGTAGAAATATTAATAGACAATAAAGTATTAGCTTATGGAAAAGTAGTAGTAGTGGATTTGAACTTTGGTGTAAAAGTAACGAGTATAGTAAGTGAAGAGGATATGGTAAAATCTCTTGTTTAAAAACAACATTAATTAATACTTAAGGCATGAGGTGGTATTTATTTTAAACTTAAATGATATAAAAAAAGATATATTAAAACTCAATAAAAAGGACTCATGTGCTCTCTATAATAAATCTATTGATAATATAAACAATAATTACATATCGAGTGGATTAAAATTTTTAAAAGAAGCAAGAGATTTAAGGCCAGATGATGTGGATGTATTAAATCTCATAGGTCTTGTAAATTTACTAAAATGTAATTTTGATGAGTCTGTAGAAAGTTTCTATAAGAGTTTAATTTGTGAAAAAACTGCTCTGTGTGAAAAGTATATAAATATGCTTACATCTGAGGAGTTTTTAATTTTCTTTGAAAGATATAATCAGTTTATAAGAATGATAAACAAAGGTATGTATAAAGAAGCCATACAAGGATTCAAACTCATAACTGAGCAATATAGTGACTTAATAGAACCGTATGAATTGCTTGCTTTACTTTATGAAAAGGAAGAAGAATATATAAAATTTGATGAATGTCTAGAAGTATTGAAGAGTATTGATAAAGAAAATTATTTATTAAATCAAGAAAATGATACATTAGATATATACCGTAATATTAACAGACAGGTTAAAATCAATGCGAATTTAGATGATTATAAGAATGAGCCTGTATATAAAAATATTAATAGTTCTAGGATTGATGGAACTAAAAATATGAATGAAGAAGGAAGCAAGGATAAAAAACAGAAAACTTCAGATTCTAATAAGAAAAAAAGTATTAGAAAAAACAAGTACATATACATAGCAATAATATTAGGGGTATTATTAATAGGACAAAATATATATAGTTCTTATAAGATGAATAATTTAACTAATAAAATATCTAAAAATAGTGGAACTAAAGATAGAGGGTCAATAGATTCTAGCTTGAATAAGAAAGAAATTAACAGAGAAGAAAATGAGGTTGCTGATAAGACTTCAAATACCAACAAGAGCGCTAAAAATATTAATAAAAATGATGTAAAATCCCAAGAAAATACTGTGGAAAATGAAAGTAATAGTGATTCTAATTTATTTACAGAGGATGAGCTGATGTCAAAGGCAAATACATTAAAGTCAGAAAAGCAAACCAAATCTTCTATACAATTATATAAAAAGGTTGCAGATATAGGGGAGAATAAGGGAAATACATCAGAAGCAACTTATCAAGTTGCTATTCTTAGTGAAAAATTAAAAGACTATGATACTGCTGAAGAATATTATAAAATGTATGTAGAAAATTATTCAGAAAAAGATTCCTACTTTGATGAATCATATTATAACTTAGGTATGATGTATTATAATAAAGGAGATTTAAAAAATTCTAAATTAACATTAAAAAAATTAGTTAATAAGGTACCCAATAGCATGTATAATAATTCAAAAGTGAAAGAAATTTTGAAAGAAGAATAATTAAATTAGATAAGAAAAAGAAATTATTTTATTTTAAAATAATTTCCTTATAATATATTGACATACTATTTTAAAAAATTTAAAATATTAACTATAAAATGAGGAGGGATAAAAATGGAGTTTGAAAAAGGGAGTATTTCAATTCATACAGAAAATATTTTTCCTATAATTAAAAAATGGTTATATTCTGATAAAGACATATTTATAAGAGAACTTATAAGTAATGGATGTGATGCAGTAAGCAAACACAAAAGACTTGTATCATTAGGAGAAATATCAGAAGTTGAGCCATCAGATTATAAAATTACAGTATCTGTAAATAAAGGGGAAGGCACACTTAAATTTATTGACAATGGAATTGGTATGACTGAAGAAGAGATAAAAAAATACATAAATCAAGTTGCTTTTTCAGGTGCTGAGGATTTCTTTAACAAATATAAGGATAAGATGGAAGAATCAAATGACATAATAGGTCACTTTGGATTAGGATTTTATTCTGCATTCATGGTGTCTAAAAAAGTTCAAATAGACACACTTTCATATACAGAAGGAGCAACTCCAGTAAGATGGATATCTGAGGGTGGTACAGAATATGAGATATCTGAATCAGATGCTAGACATGAGAGAGGGACTACTATAACATTATTTATTGATGATGATAGTAAGGAATTCTTAGATGAATTTACTGTAAGGGGTATAATAGATAAGTATTGTTCTTTCTTACCAGTAGAAATATATTTAGAAGATGTTGAAAGATTAGAAAGAGAAGCTAAGGAAGCAGAAGAAAAAGTTAAAAAGCAAAAGGAAGAAGGAAAAGAAGAAGAAGTTATAGATGCAAAGGTAATTGAGCCTTTAAATGATACTAATCCTCTATGGCTAAAATCTCCAAAAGATTGTACTGATGATGAATACAAAGAGTTTTACAGAAAAGTATTCCATGTATTTGATGAGCCTTTATTCTGGATACATCTAAATGTAGATTATCCTTTTAACTTAAAGGGTATACTTTACTTCCCTAAACTAAAAAATGAGTTTGAATTGACAGAGGGAAAAGTGAAATTATACAACAATCAAGTATTTGTAGCTGATAATATAAAAGAAGTTATACCAGAATTTTTACTTCTATTAAAAGGTGTAATAGATTGCCCAGATTTACCATTAAATGTATCAAGAAGTTTCTTACAAAATGATAGAGATGTAAGTAAAATCTCTAAACATATAATTAAAAAAGTAGCTGACAAGTTAAAATCTCTTTGTAAAAATGAAAGAGAAGAATACAATAAGTTTTGGGATGATATACAAATATTTATTAAATATGGTTGCTTAAAAGATGAAAGTTTCTATGAAAAAGTAAAAGAATGTATATTATTTAAAACTATTAATGATGAATATATAACATTACAAGATTATCTAGAGAAATGTAAAGACAAGCACGAAAATAAAGTATTCTATGTAAGTGATAAGGAACAACAATCACAATACATTAAATTATTTAAAGAATATGATTTAAATGCTGTTGTATTAAACTCATCAATAGATACTCACTTTATTTCATTTATGGAATATAAAGAAAATGGTGTTAAGTTTAATAGAATAGATGCAGACCTTTCTGATGTATTAAAAGACAAAAATGAAAATAAAGATAGTGAAGAAAATAAAGAAGAAATAGCTAAGATAGAAGGTCTATTTAAAGAAGCTGTTGGAGAAAGAGTTGAAAATTATTCTGTAGAAGGCTTAAAAAACGAGGATACTCCAGCTATGGTATTAGTATCTGAACAATCTATCAGAATGGCAGAAATGCAGTCAAGATTTGCTGGAATGGATTTAGGAATGAACTTCGAGGAAGAGAAAACTCTTGTGATAAATGAAAATAGCCCAATTATTAAAAAATTAGTTTCTCTTAAAGATAATGAAGAAAAGAAAGATAAAGTTGCACTTATTTGTAATCAGATAGCAGATTTAGCTTTACTTTCTAATAAAGAATTAAAACCAGACGAATTAGACTCATTTGTTCAAAGAAGTAATAAACTTATGAACATGTTAATAGAATTGTAAGATTAAATATATTAAAGTAAATTTATAAAAAATATCTAATATTATGAGAAGAGTTATTTTAAGATAATTGAAATTATCTTTGTGTAACTCTTCTTTATTTTTTATCTTTGATTAAAGTTTCAAATATTTAAATAGATTACAATTAAAAATTGAATTTGGTTAAATAGAGATAACTTGATATAGTATAAAATAATACATATAATTAAGTAAAAGATTGTTTTGTAATTTATGTTTTAATACATAATTACGTTGTGTTGAAAAATAAAATTATTACTAAAGTAGAAATAGGAGGTTTTGGCATGAATTTTAATTATAATTTACCAGTAAACATATTATTTGGGAGAGGTAGAATCAATGATGTAGGAAAAGAAGTATCTAAATATGGTAAAAAGGTGTTAATTGTAACTGGCAAAAATAGTACAAAGAAAACTGGATTACTTGATAAAACAATAGACTTACTAAAAGATTCTAAAATAGAATATGAAGTTTTTGATAAAGTAGAACAAAATCCTCTTATAACTACTATATATTCAGGTGTAGAAATTATAAAAGCAACTGGATGTGACTGTGTCTTAGGTCTTGGTGGAGGAAGTATAATGGATGCTGCTAAGAGTATAGCTTTCTCTTATAAAAATCCAGGAGATTTAAATGAATATATATTTGGAATCAGACAAGGAGAAGAAGCTTTACCTATAATTTTAGTTCCAACTACATCAGGTACAGGTAGTGAGGGGAATTGTTTTGCAGTGCTTACGAATTCAGAAACCAAAGATAAAAAATCCATAAAAAAGAATAGTATGTATGCAAAGGCATCAATAATTGACCCAGAACTTATGGTTACAATGCCAAAACATATAATTGCATCAGTTGGATTTGATGCACTTGCTCATAATATGGAAGCATATCTTTCTAACGGAAGAAATTACCTTGCAGATGTACAAGCTATTTATGGAATTGAGCTTATATCAAAAAATTTAGTAAGAGTATATAATAATGTAGATGACCTAGAAGCATGGGAGAAAATAACACTTGCAAGCACTATTGGAGGAATGACAATTGGTACAGCAGGGACAGCCTTACCACATGGTATGGAACATCCTGTAAGTGGTCTTAGAGATGTAATGCATGGAAAAGGACTTGCAGCTTTGACTCCAGGCATTGTAGAAAGTTCATGGGATAGTGACATCGAAAGATTTGGAAATATATCAAAAATATTAGGAGGAACTTGTGCAGAAGATTGTTCAGATGCAATTAGAAATTTCCTTAAAAAAATAGATTTAGATATAAAACTAACTGATTTAGGTGTTGAAAAATCAGATATAGATTGGTTAACTGATAATTGCATGAAGATATCGGCTGCAAATATTAAGAGACATCCAAAAACTTTTAATAAAGAACAAATAAAAGAAATATACTACAAGTCTCTTTAACTTAACATTATACATTTAATTTTAGATAAATACATTTATTATCAGTAAGAAACTCATAAATAGTAGTGTACATATAGGAAATTAATCTTAAATTTTTATTTTACTTTCTAATAAATAAAGGTGCTTAAAAAAGGGAAGATTAACTAAGTAATATTTTATAAAAATCTTCATTTAAAAACTTTGAGTAGAGGTGAAATAAATGTTTAATCCCAAAAGAATAATATTTGAAAAAGGAACTTTAGATACTGATGTTGGAAAAAACATATATGATAAATTTAAAGATAAAAAAGATGTAGAGATAATTAATATATCATCAAATAGAGTCAAGGAACATATTCCAGGTGAAAATCTATACGAGCAATATAGGAGTGGAAAACAGACCATGGTAGTTGGGATTAGAAAAAGCATGAAGTTTCAAACATGTAAACCTTCTGCTAATTATCAACTACCACTTGTCAGTGGATGTATGGGAAGATGTGAATATTGTTATTTAAACACACAACTAGGTGATAAACCCTTTATAAGGGTATTTGTAAATATAGATGAGATACTTGAACAAACAAAGAAGTATATTGAAGATAGAAAGCCACAAGTTACTATATTTGAAGGTGCAGCTACATCAGACCCAGTTCCAGTAGAGCCGTATACCAATTCATTGAAAAAAACAATAGAGTTTTTTGGAAGAGAAGAAAAAGGAAGATTTAGATTTGTTACTAAATACAGTGATGTAGATAGTTTATTGGATGCTAAACATAATAATCATACAGAAATACGATTCAGTATAAATACTCCTAGGATTATAGAAGGACATGAACATTATACAGCATCTGTTAATAAAAGAATAGAATCAGCTGTAAAACTTGCTAAAGCTGGCTATCAGATTGGTTTTATAATAGCTCCTGTGTTTCTATATGAAGGTTGGAAAGAAGAATATAGAAGCCTTATCAGAAACATAAAAGAAGCACTACCAAAGGATTTTGATAGAAAAATTATATTTGAAGTTATATCTCATAGATATACTACTAAAGCTAAAAATAGAATATTAGAAATTTATCCAGACACATTGTTGCCAATGGAAAATGAAGATAGAAAGTTTAAATATGGTCAATTTGGATATGGAAAGTATGTATATGATAAAGAACAAATAGACGATATGAAAGAGTTTTTTCATAAGGAAATAAATGAAGTATTTGAAAATAGTTTAATAAAATATATAATATAGCAAATCTTTAAATTAGATTTGCTATATTTTATGTTCATATGTATTTTACATTTACTTAAAAAGTGATAAAATTCAGTATCATCATACAAAAAATTAAAAAAGGCACTGTATATCAAGAACATTTTTTTTAGTTTTGATAATATATAAGGTATAAGATTAATAACAATATTAGGAGGTACTTATAACTTGCATGCATGGGAATCTATTCAAATCACATTAGACTTAATAGAAGAAAGGTTATCAGAAGGAATCTCAATTAATGAACTGGCAAATGAAGCAAACCTATCACCATTTTACTATCAAAGACTGTTTAAAAGATTAGTCAATAAAACAGTGATGGAGTATATAAAACTTCGACGTCTTGCAAAAGCTTCTGAACATTTAGCAGAATATAAGAATCGTATACTTGATGTAGCTTTAAATTTTGGATTTGAAAGTCATGAGACATTTACACGTGCTTTTAAAAAAGCATATGGATTAACGCCAGAGGAATATAGAGCAAATCCAGTAAAACTTAATCAATTTGTTAAGCCAGAATTAATCTTAAATTATATTATGGTTGATGAAGGTGTACCACTTATTGCAGATGATATAGTAATTGAAGTAACTCGCAGAAGATTGAGGAATCCAAGGTCTTTTATTGGAATAGAAGGAGAAATACCTATTTGCCAGTTGATGGGTGGTGAGACAACTGGTATTGCGTTAGCAAAGGAATTATGGATGAAACTTGGAAGTCAAAAACACAATATACCAAATAAAATTCCAGGTGGAAATGAATTTGCTGCTCTTTATATGGGAAGTGCAAAAAAAGGGAATTGTATGTATATGGCAGGTATAGAAGTGGAGCCAGGTACATTGGTAGAAGGATATAGTACCTTTGAGTTACCTGCTAAAGAATATTTAGTATGTGGATTTGAAGCAGAAAATTTTAATGAGTTGGTCGATTCAGCTGTTTTTAAAGCAGATAAGTTTATGGAACGATGGATGAAGAATCATAATTTAATGGCCACTGATTTTGCGATTGAGATGTATTATCCTTCTACACCGGAAGTGGCATATATGGAGCATTGGACTGTTCCAGTACCTATTGAATAATAGAAGGGGGCATGAATATGGATTGGCAAGATATGTTTTTTCAAGATAACAAACCAACACCTGAGAAAATCAAAGAGTTTATCAATAATCCATTATGGGATAATCTAAATAATGCTTTGATTTCAACTTATAATGTAGAGCCTAAGCTTGAATACAGTAAATGTTCAATGCAAAGAGGTTGGAATGTAAAATACAAAAAAAGGGGTAAATCATTGTGTACTTTATATCCACAAGAAGGTTCCTTTAAAGCTTTGGTTATTGTAAATGAGAGTAATAGAGTGGAAGTTGACTTATTTATTAATACTTGTTGTGATTATATCAAACAAATATACAGTGAGATAGATTTTTTTAATAGTAGTAAGTGGTTAATGATTCAAATAGATAATATATCTGTATTGAATGATGCACTTGAACTGATTAAATTTAGAGCTTAATACATAAAACAGGATGACTTATATGAGCATCCTGTTTTTATATTAATTTTAGTAACTTATATGAATTAAATTAGTTTTTGTATCTCAATTTTTCATAATATTATATAACTTGAATTTACTAAGTATTATTTAAACTGATTTGATATAGAACTTAAATATATATTTTTTCCTTTATCAGTAAGTAACATAAAAATAATGCTCCATAAACAGTTTAGAGTACTTTCTATACTATCATGTTCATCAAGTTCTTTAGTACCAACGGGTTTATATATAAGTATTGTCAAAATACATTCAATAATGTTTTCTATTTGGTTAGGCATAGTACATTCCTGAACTAAATTAGAGTTTTGTAGATTGATGAAGCTTTCTTTTAACAACTGCTTAAGTTCTTTTATAAAATCAAGCTGAAATCTATATATTTTAGGGCTTATTTGAGATAATTGGTCATAATGTTTAAAATAGTATGCATTCTCATTTTGAATGTTTAGTGAATTTAAAAATAAATTATTTAAATCCTGTAAGGATTTAGGCATGTCTATTTTTTTATAGTTTTTATGTTTGTATTCAACTACCTCTTCAATCAAATCTTCCTTTTTTTTAAAATAATAAGTTAAGTTACCTACACTCATTCCCAAAGCATCAGCAACGTTTCTCATAGATACATTGTTATAGCCATATTCATTAAATAAGTCACGAGCTTTAATTAAGATATCCACTTTTGTTTGTTTTGCCATATTGAATCCTCCAATAAAAATTTATAATAACATTTATTTGACATTTTAGTACATTCGTACTACAATGTCAAGTAAAGTACGAGTGTACTAAAATAATATTTGTGTTATATTAGGAGGTCTTACAATGAGATACAAAAATGATAATTTAGAACTTTATAAAATTGGACTAGGTTGCGGAGGTATGGTAAACCTTGACAATAAAGCTGAGAATATAGCCACAATACATGAAGCTTTAGATAGTGGTATCAATGTGTTAAACACAGCTGACTTTTATGGAGCAGGTCAAAGTGAGATGATAATAGGTGAGGCTCTTAAAGGTAGAAAAAGAGAAGATGCCTTTGTATCTGTAAAAACAGGGGCTCTTGTTGCACCTAATGGTCAAATGTATGGTCTTGATGTCAATCCTTTTAATATAAAAAGTCACGTTGCACAGACTCTTAAGAGATTAAATTTAGATTATATAGACCTTTATCAACCTGCAAGAATAGATTTGGATATACCAGTAGAAGAGACTATTGGAGCTATTTCTGACTTAGTAAAAGAAGGATACATAAAACATATAGGTATTACTCAAGTTGGTGAAGATATTTTAAGAAGAGCTAATAAGGTTCACCATATAAGCTTTATAGAAGCTGAATATTCTTTATTTAATAGAGATATAGAAGAAAATATATTACCAACTGCTAGAGAATTAGGAGTAGGGGTTGTCGCTTTTGGGGCTCTTGCTCATGGTCTTTTAAGTGGAGTATGCTCAAAATCTAATGCTCAAAGATATAAGTGGATACCTTTATTCTCTGATGAGAATATAGAGAAAAACCTTGAACTTGTAGAGAACTTAAGAGAAATAGCAAATGAAAAAGAAGCTACTATTCCACAAATAGCTCTTGCATGGGTTTTATCAAAAGGCGATGATATTATAACCTTGGTTGGAGCATCAAGAAGAGTTACATTATTAGATTCTCTAAAAGCTAAAGATATTAAATTGAGCGATGAAGATATAAGAAGGATTGAAAATGCTATAGACAAGAATAAAATTTTAGGTGCAAGTTTTCCAAATATGAGATTTAAGAATGGCAAGGTAGTTAAGTAGGGCAGTATTCATATTTAAGTTTTAAGCCACTCTGTATAATGTGAACTGTCTCCTAAGAGGGGTATAGTTCATAAAAGAGTGGCTTTTTGTAATCAATTAAATAAACTAATATACTTCAATTTATTTTATTTTTCGACATTCCTTACAATTAAGTCCACATATGCTTTTTTCTTGCATATTTATAGCTCCCCAATTAGCAAATTGTTGTAAAATAGGCACAATACTTTTGCCCTTACTTGTCAATGTATATTCAACTTTTGGAGGAATTTCATTATATTGTTTACGATTAATAATACCATCAGACTCTAAGTCTTTTAATGATTGGGCTAGCATAGTGTTTGTAATTCCATCTAGTTTTCTTTTTATGCTACTATATCTAATCGGATTATCAACTGCCAACATACATATAATAGGTAATTTCCATTTACCACCAACAATATCTAGTGCATAACGTATTGGACAGGTTAATTCTTCAATCTTTGTAGTCGTATTTTTTTCATTATCTAAACTCATTATAATTACTCCTTATCTATAGTAGTATCTTTTTTATACTTTATCAGAAAAAACTGCATACTTGTTTTTTTTGTATTTTATATTAAAATTATATCAAAGGATAATCCTTAATACAAGTATTTAAAAGGGGTGTAAAAATTATGAAAGTATTAGAATTTTTGAACAAAGCAGGAGTTTATTATTTAGCAACAGTTGATGAGAACAATCAAGCGCATGTGCGTCCTCTAGGGTTTGTTATGGAATATGATGGGAGACTTACATTTTGCACATCTAATCAAAAAGATATGTTTAAACAACTTATTTTTAATCCAAAGCTTGAGATTTGTTGTATAGACCAAAAACTTAATACTCTACGTATTTTGGGTGAAGCAGTATTCGTTACATCAAAAGAAACACAAGCTAAAGCACTTGAAATAATGCCAAGTCTAAGTCAGATGTACTCTGTAGGAGACGGTAAGTTTGAAATATTCTCTATTGATAAGGCAAAAGTTAGTTGCTGTTCAATGAGTGGTAAAAAGATTGATGTAGAGCTTTAATTATAATGGAATTGATATCCATAGTGAAAATAAAGAAAACGTTATTACTAAAATAATGACAAATTTAACTTAGATGCAATAAAAAAATTTAAGTAATGAATTTGTAAAAATATTTAGTTATTAGATTTGTATTTCAACAATGACATATTGTGTTGAATAATTACATAATAAAAATAAGAACAATTAAAATTTATTTTCTGATGGAGTAAACTTCCTTTAAAAAATAGTTTAACTATTAGTGACTTTTCTTAAATATGAATAAAATATGATAATTATAAAAAATTGCTACTTATTATTTGTATATTTTTCTATATAAATAATAAGTAGCATGACGTTATAAATTAATAGTGATAGAATATAAACTAATAGATAAGATATAATTTTAAAAGGAGTGATATGAAGTGAGTAAATATAGTTCTTTATGGGAATATGTCAAGAAATCTGGTAATCAATCATTTAAATTAAATTTTGAAGAAATAAAAGATATTGCAGGGATAGAGATAGACCATTCGTTTTTGAAATATAAAAAAGAATTAAATGAATATGGATATCAAGTAGGGAAAATCTCTTTAAAGGAAAAGACTGTTATTTTTAATAAAATTGATTAAAAAATAGCTATGCACACTTGTGACTTTAGTCATGAGAGGTTCAGTAAGCTATTAATAATTACATATAATAAAATAATTTGTATTGACTAACATTAAAACTAAAAATAAAGTAAATCTTATATAAGACTTACTTTATTTTTAGTTGATTCTTTTTTTAGTTTTATACTATAAGGTATATATAAAACTGCACCTATTAAAAATGTTATAATTTCTGTTACTGTCATAGACCATATCAATCCATCAAGTCCATAAAAATAATTAAGAAATATTACTATAGGTATATACAATCCACCTTGGCTTATAGACATTATACCTGTTTCAATGCCTTTTCCTGATGCTTGATATATTGTCATAAATAAGGATGTAACTCCATTGAATAAGGCAGATACTAGCATAGCTATCAATACATAAGTTCCTATTTCAATAACTGATGTATCAACTGAGAATGTTTGTATTACTTGAGTTCTAAATATATAAACAACTCCTGAAAATACAACTGCGATTACAAATATGAATAAAGCAGAATACTTTATACTTTCTTTTAAACGAGGTATATTCTTATTAGAGAAATTATATGCTATAAGTGGCATTACACCTAAAACAATACCCATAACAAAGAATTCTGGAATTTGAGCAATTCTAAGTGCTATACCAAAACTAGCAACTATATTATTTCCATATTGCATAGAGTAATTATTGGATAATAGTGTAGTCACAATTAAGAAAGAGCATTGGATTAATTGGGATACACCAACTTTATATATTTCAACTTGGCTATTTATGCTGATTTTTATGTAATGTAAAAATCCTCTAAGGTTCTCGCTTTTAACATTTAAATACCAAACATAATAAGCACTAGATGCAATATTAGAAAGTATCATTGATAATGCAGCACCATACACATGCATATTAAGAACTAGTATAAATAAAACATCTAATATGATACTAACTATTACACTTACAAACATACCATACATAGATTCTTTTGATGCACCTTCAGACCTTACAATTTGCTCAAGAGAGAAGTTCAATACAATAGAGAATCCACCAACAAATAGTGTAATCGCATATTGTTTTGTATATTCAAATGTAGCCATATCAGAACCTAATAATTTAACAATAGGATTCATTAGTAAGTAGCCAATTAGACCTATTAATAGGCTCGTTATAATACTTGCATAAAAAGTATATCCAGCAATTTTTTTGGCTTCATCACTATTATTTTGTGCAATTAGCCTAGTTATGAATGTACTGCCACCAACACCAAACATATTTCCAAAAGCCATTAGAATTGTAAATATAGGGAGTCCCAATGTTATTGCACTAAGCATAGCTGTGTCATGAACTAATCCTATAAAGTAGGCATTAATTACATTATAAATAGTTCCAGCTGACATTCCTATCATCATAGGAATAGATAAATAAAGAATAGTTTTTTTTATTGGTTCTTCTTTTAAATATTTAATATTTGATTTTTCATTTTCCATGTTATCCTCCTAAATAATATAAATTATAATGATAAGGCACCTTATGAAATATATTATACAGGTACCATAACAATTTTGCAACACATTTCTTAAGGTACCTGTATAATTGCGCTATATTTGGGTAATATATAGACTTAAAATTGAGTTTTTTTTAAAACAGAAGAGGCTCTAATAAATATGGAATATAAGGTATTAAGGAGATGGATGAGACTTTAAAATAAATAAAAGAGTAAAGTGATAAGATAATAAATATCTAATCATTTACTCTTTTATTTATTTATATAAATCTTTTTATTTTAAATTTTGGAAGTTGATAATACATATAATGACTACAGTTTCTTTTATATTTTATGGCTACAATAGATTTTATTCAAAGTAAAATAAATCTTCAAATTTTTTATCTAGAGCTATACATAAGATAAGTGCTAATTTTGCTGTTGGATTAAATTGACCTGTTTCTATTGAACTAATAGTATTTCTTGACACACCAACCATTTCAGCTAGTTGACTTTGAGATAATTTTTTCTCTGTTCTTACTATTTTTAAGTGATTTTTTAATATTAATTCTTCATTCATATGCTTACCTCAATGATGATAAAACAAAATTAGTCAATGAGAATATAGTTGTAATTAAGAAACCAATAGCCAAAATCAAATTCTTTTTTTCATATGTGAATTGGTATTTTGCTATATTTTCAGCAAGACCAAATGTCCAAAATAAAGCAGATACTGCATCACTCTTTTGTCCAATAAAGGCGTTAAATATTACAATGAAAGCGAAGACACATGTGAAAATTGAATATCCTATTTTTCTACCTTTATTTTCAATGTACTCTAATCCTTCATCTTTATTGGATTGACGACTCTTACTTAAGATTTCTTCTTTATTCATATGAGACACCTCCTAATTAGATGCCAAGTTTACTTGGTATTTTAATTATATCATGCCAAGTTTACTTGTCAAGAACTTTGACAATAAAACTTGGCATAAATATGATATTAATCAATAAAAAAAGACAAACTTAATTAAATTAAGAATGTCTTTTTTTATTGAAACACTATAATAATATTCTATTAATCCAACAACTAAACTTCAACTTAGAATCTAATAATCTAACATATATTCTTTATTATCTTAGCAGGTACACCTGCAACAACAGTATTTGGAGGTACATCTTTTGTGACTACTGCTCCTGCTGAAACAACAGCATTTTCACCTATTGTAATACCTGGCATAATCATTGCTCCTGCTCCTAACCAAGCATTCTTCTTTATAACTATAGGTGTAGACACAGTGGAATGCCTTTTAGATGGTTCTAAAGGATGATTTATTGTTATAAGATTTACTTTAGGTCCAATAAGTACATCATCTTCAATCGTAATGCCACCTCTATCCATAAATGTACAGGCATGATTAATAAATACATCCTTTCCAACTCTTATATTTTTTCCAAAGTCTGTGTAAAATGGTGGTATTAAATATAAGCTTTCATCGACTTCAACACCTGTAAGTTTAGAAAATAATTTTCTTATTTCTTTTTTAGTATGATACGAGTTATTTAGCTCAGCAGTTATTTTTTTAGCCCTTTCTATTACATATCTTATTTTATCCATATCTGGGTCAGAATCTGAAATTACTTCGCCAGATTTGTCTCTCTCAAATATATCTATATTACTCATAAATTTCCTCCTATTGATTTTACTTACAAACTGTACAATATCTCTACGTAAAACTCATTATGTTTACTCAACTCTTAAATAGAGTATACTACTTGGAGTTAACTACAACACAAGCCTTTTTTATTATTTAAGAATAAATAATTAATTTTTATCAAAAAATCTATAATTAAATATTAATATTGTTTATATAGAATGTTTCATTATGTATGTAAACTAAAGTTTACATATTTCAAACCTTACTTTGTAGAACAGTTGAGTTTAATACTTTATAATTGAAATATAATTATTTTAAATTGAAAGGGGCTTAATATATGAATTTAGGAGACAAGATTACAAAACTAAGAAAGAAATATAATTATTCTCAAGAATTGTTGGCTGAAAGACTAAATGTATCTAGACAAACTATTAGCAAGTGGGAATTAGGGCAAGCTAAGCCAGACTTAGAAAATATAAAAAATATATCAAAGCTATTTAATATTACTTATGATTACTTGATTGATGAAAGTAATTTATGTTCTAAAGATATAACTGATAATATTAGTAAGGATGTTGACTGGACAAAAGCATGGAGCTCTAAGTATCCTATTTTAGAAGCATATGTTGATATAGAGGGGATAGAAAAGTATCAAATAGCTATTGAAGAATTATATTCAAGATTTGAAAAAGAATACAAGATGAGCAATGAGAATAATGTACTTATATTAAAAGATATTTTATACAAGGCGTTTAAAAAGCATGATAAATAAAAACTATATTTGGATATATTCATCTGTGGTTTTGTATAAAAATGTGGAAATAATTGGTATAAATAAAAAATTATATAAATTAAATTTAAAAATATATTTAAGCAGGTATCTAAGATACCTGCTTATTTGTTTCTCTATGGTTGATTTTTTCATCAAAAGTCAACTTTAAATCGCTTGTTAGGTTCATGGATTTAAGGATATAATTATACAAAGGAGGCGTTGATATGAATGAATTAAACATTGCAAAAACACTAATTTTAAAGCGTAAAGAAAAAGGAATTACACAAGATGAACTTGCAAATTATATAGGTATCTCTAAAGCCTCTGTATCTAAATGGGAAACTGGGCAAAGCTATCCTGATATCACTTTTTTGCCACAACTCGCGACATATTTCAACATTACAGTTGATGAATTAATTTGTTACGAACCGCAAATGATTAAGGAAGATATTAATAAACTATATCAGCGATTGTGTAAAGATTTTACTGTTAAACCATTTGACGAAGTTATGGATGAAATACGAGAAACCATAAAGAAATATTATTCATGCTTTCCTTTGATTTATCAGATGGGTGTTTTAATAATTAATCATTATGACCTTGTAGATGAAGAAAAACGTGAACTATTAATTAGTGAAGCATTAGAAATTTTTATTCGAATACGAGAAACAAGTGATGATATAGAAATTTGTCGTCAGTCAAAAGGTATGGAGGCAACCTGTTATATCTTGTTAAATCAACCTATAGAAGTTATTGACTTATTTCAAGATAGCAATTTTCCCATGGTAAATGAAAGCATACTCCTTGCACAGGGACAAATGATGAATGGTCAAATTAGTGAAGCTAATGAAACGTTACAGATAGGAGCATATCAGAATCTTACATTGTTAGTTCAAGATTTAGTGGGACTTCTGCAAAACTCAGATAAATCACAAATTGAAGAAATAGAAAGACGTATTTTAATGATTTCAGATACTTTTGACCTTGATGCATTATCTCCTGGCATTATGTTTTCTGTATATTTAACACAGATACAAATGAATTTAATACATGGAAATACTAAAGGAGCTATTAAGTCATTACAAAGATATGTAGATTTGGCAATGAGTGATATATATCCAATTATGCTACATAGTGATGACTTTTTTAATCATATCGATGGCTGGATTTCTGAGATTGGAACAGGTATTACACGTGATGATACAATTGTAAAGGCAGGTATTGTTGCTGCTATTAAGAATAATCCTATGTTCTCTGTATTAAATGAGAACAAAGAATACAGATTTCTTATAGAAAAATTATCTTTATTGGAGGAATAAAATTATGGAAAATTTAATGGAAAATTTACCACTGTTACTTCCTATTATTATTTTAAATTTAATACTCGTAATTACTGCACTTATTCATATAATAAAACATCCAAATTATAAAATTGGTAATAAGGCAATATGGATTCTTTTAGTGTTATTTATAAGTATAATAGGCCCAATTTTATATTTCACTATAGGGAGAGGTGATGAATGATGAATATTGTTTCAATAAATGGGTTATCAAAAAGTTTTGGTAATCGAAAGATAATAGATAATCTAAATCTTACTGTACCAGAAGGGTCAGTTTTTGGCTTTGTAGGTAAGAATGGTGCAGGCAAGACTACAACAATGAAAATGGTGCTTGGGTTGCTTGAAACAGATAGTGGAACTATAAATGTTTGTGGTGAGAAAGTGACCTATGGAAGAACAAGTTCTAATCGCCATGTAGGTTATCTACCTGATGTTCCAGAGTTTTATAACTATATGAGACCACTTGAATATCTTTCTCTTTGTGGAGAAATCACAGGGCTTTCAAAACAAGAAATAAAGTTAAGAAGTGAAGAGTTGTTATCACTTGTAGGACTTGGAAATGAAAAGAAACGAATAGGTGGATTTTCTCGTGGAATGAAGCAACGTCTTGGGATAGCTCAAGCATTACTTTCACGCCCTAAATTACTTATTTGTGATGAACCAACAAGCGCACTTGACCCTGTTGGTAGAAAAGAAATATTAGATATTATGTTTAAAATCAAAGACTCAACAACTGTAATATTTTCAACACATATACTGTCTGATGTTGAAAGAATTTGCGACCATGTTGCTATATTAAATAACGGAAGCATTGCTCTTAGTGGTACACTTTCAGAAATAAAAAGTATGCACGGAAAAGATAGACTTTTATTGGAGTTTTCAAGTAATGATGAAATCCAAGTATTTAAGTCTAGTAGTAGGATTAAATCCTTACTTAAAGATTCAGAAGAGACTAATATGGAAATTATTTTCCATGGTAAAGATATAAAATCAATACAACAAACAGTCATATCTACACTTGCAGAAATGAATCTTTGTCCAATAAAGATGGAATTAATAGAATTGTCACTTGAAAATTTATTTTTGGAGGTAGTAAAGTGAGAGAATACATAGCATTTACAAAAAAAGAATTTGTAGAGAACGTAAGAAATTACAAATTATTTAGTCTGATTGCTTTATTTTTAATATTTGGAATAATGAGTCCTCTTTCTGCTAAATTTATGCCAGACTTAATTGCTCATTTTGCCCCAACGTTAAAAGTTACTGCTTTACCAACTGCTTTAGATTCTTGGACACAGTTTTCTAGTAATATCTCTGGTCTTGGAATGAGTTTAACTCTAATTATTTTTTGTAATATTTTATCAAACGAATATTCTAAAGGAACACTTGTCATTATGTTGACTAAAGGATTGTCACGTTCGTCTGTAGTATTATCTAAATTTTCTATTGCAGTAATTATTATGACCATTGGTTTCTGGCTGAGTTTTTTATGTACTTATGGTTATACAATGTATTTTTGGCCAACTGCAAATCTTAATCATGTTGTATTTTCAGCATTTAACTTATGGATAATTGGTATTATGTATATTACTATATTAATTCTTGGATGTGTACTATTTAGACCAGCATTTGCAAGTGTATTACTTGTATTAGTAGTAACCCTTGCTTTGAGTTTAATTTCTATTCCTAAGCAGATTGCACCTTATACCCCTAATTTCATATTATCAAAAAATATAGATTTGATTTCAGGGAAAGTGACAGCTCCAGAATTTATTATTCCAATCATTGTAACAATCATTATTTCAATAGTGTGTCTGTTATCAGCTGTTATTTTATTTAATAAAAAACCAGTTTAATGATATCTTCATTATAAATATAAATAGCAATATATTGTGTAGAAATAAACTTAATAATGTATAAGAATATATCTAAGCAAAAAAGACTTGAACTTAAGTTTCAAGTCTTTTTTTGTTTTAGTTGTACTCATTCTATTTTATAATAATTAAATTATTACCTTAAGAAATTGTTTGAAAATAAAAAAGAGCTAGATTATAATCTAGTGATTATCAGTTATTTAAGATATGCTATAGTATATAGAGCCTAACTAGTAAAAAGTTAAAACGGTGTAGTAAGGAGTTAAAATAATATTGTTTTTATTAAATAAAGATAAGAATCTTTAATTGTGGTAAAATATACTAAAAAATCACTTTAAAAGTGATAAAATTAATTCAAGTAAATATTTTAAAGGGGTGTAGATATGGAAAAGTCAAAAGTATATTTTTGTGACTTATACTCAAATTCGCAAAATAAAAATGTGCCAAACAATGTAAAAAGATTATTTGATACAGCAGGATTCAAAGATTTAATAGGAAAGAATGACCAAGTAGCAATCAAGCTTCACTTTGGAGAAAAAGGAAATACTACATATATGAGTCCTGTAGCAGTTAGACAAGTGGTTGATAAGATTAAAGATTGTGAAGGAAAGCCATTTTTGACAGATACAAATACATTATATACAGGGAGTAGAACAAATTCTGTAGACCATCTTACAACAGCTATAGAAAATGGTTTTGCCTATGCAGTGGTAAATGCACCAGTAATAATTGCAGATGGATTGTACAGTAGAAATTATGAAAATGTACAAATAGATAAAAAACATTTTGAAAGTGTGAAAATAGGTGGCGAAATTTATAATTCTTCTGCAATGATAGTAATGAGTCATTTTAAAGGTCATGAAGCAGCAGGTTTTGGAGGAGCATTAAAAAATTTAGCTATGGGGTGTGCAAGTGCAGCAGGAAAGCAAATGCAACATTCTGATGTTACGCCAGTAGTAAAAGAGAAGAAGTGTATAGGATGTGGAAAATGTGTTAATTCTTGTCCTACAAAAGCTATAAGTATAGTAGATAAGAAGGCAATTATAGATTCTGATGTGTGTTATGGATGTGGAGAATGTCCAACTGTCTGTCCAACTAGAGCAGTAACTATACAATGGGAAAGTGACTCAGATGTGTTTGTTGAAAAGATGGCAGAATACGCTTATGGAGCAGTATCAAACAAAAAAGATAAGGTAGGATATATAACTTTTGTCATGAATGTAACTCCACTTTGTGATTGCGTGCCTTGGTCAGGTAGACCGATTGCACATGATATAGGAATATTAGCATCAACAGACCCAGTAGCTATTGAACAAGCATGCTATGATTTGGTTTGTAAGGAAATGGGTCATGATGTGTTCAAACATGAGCATCCTCATGTAAATGGAACTAGAATAATAGATTATGCATGTGAAATGGGAATGGGAAATAAAGAATATGAATTAATAAAATTATAAGAATAGTAGGACTTAAATGCATATAATTATTGTAAGAGAAATTTAAAAGTATCAAAGGAGTATGCATTTATGAAAATTTACTATGAGAAAGAAAATAGCAAGAAAGCTAATGTAAACAATATCCCAAGTGTATTTGCATTTAATTTTCTAAGAAACTTTTTAACTAGCAAAGAGTATGAGGAAACTAGAAAAGAATATTTTATAAATAATCTAACAAAAAATCAGGTTAATCAAGCTATGAAGGATTTAAAATGGCTATTTAGAGAGTATGAAGGTTTAGAGGTTGTTACAATGGAAAGCTTGGATGGAGTTAAGACAAGGATAGTTTTGTAAATTAATAAGAATAATATTTAATAAAAAATACTGCTTTAATAGTGATATGTATAAATATATTATACGAATACTATTTTAAGGCAGTATTTTTTGCTTAATAGTAAACTTGTATATAGCACAAGGTTGACTAATAAATGATACCTATGTAATACTATATATAATAAGTAAACTATATAAATGATGTGGGTTGACGAATAGGAGGGTATATGGAAAAATACATAATTAAATTAAAAAATAAAGTTTTGGATGGAAAAGAAATAAATTATGACGAAGCTCTTAGGTTAATAAGCATTGATACAAATAACAAAAATATTCTTGATATACTATTAAAATCTGCAAATGAAATAAGAGAAGCTTTTATGGGAAGAAGAGTGGATTTATGTACAATAATGAATGCTAAGTCTGGCAAATGTAGTGAAGACTGCAAATTTTGTGCACAATCATCCCATTATAAAACTGGGGTAGATGAATATTCATTGCTCGAGTACAATGAGATTTTAAGGAGAGCTAAAGAAATGGAAAGTAAAGGAGTACATAGATTCTCTTTAGTTACAAGTGGTAAAGGTATGACAGGAAAAGAGTTTAATGATATTTTAAATATCTATGAAGGATTAAGAGAAAATACTAATTTAAAATTATGTGCATCTCTAGGTATTATAGATTATGAGCAAGCTAAAAAGCTAAAATTAGTAGGTGTGACTACATATCATCATAATGTCGAGACATCTAAAGATAATTTTGATAATATATGTACAACACATACTTATCAAGACAGAATAAGAACAATTAAAGAAGCTAAAAGGGTTGGATTAGATGTATGTGTAGGTGGAATAATAGGGATGAATGAAAGTAAAGAACAAAGACTACAAATGGCTTTTGAAATACGAGAATTAAATGTCAAATCAATTCCGATAAATATTTTAAACCCTATTAAGAATACTCCTATGGAAGATTATGATATATTAGAGCCTATGGAAATATTAAAAACAACAGCAGTATTTAGATTCATAATTCCCAATGTATACATAAGATATGCTGGAGGAAGGCTATCTTTAAAAGGGTATGACAAAATTGGATTTAATGGTGGTGTAAATTCTGCAATTGTGGGTGATTATTTAACAACTGTCGGAAATGGAATTGAAAATGATAAAAAAATGATTATAGAACAAGGACTTGAACTTTAATAAAGATTACTTAAATTAATTAATGTACTTTTAAATAATTATAAAAGTATATTAATTTTTTTTGTATATTAATATAAATATTAAATTTGAATTATAAATTGCAATATTATGAAAAATGAGAAAAATATCAAAATTTATATAAAATAGTTGCAAAGGAAAAAAGGATGTGCTAATATCTAGGTAACCGGTTAAGTAAAACGGTTTCCTAAATTGCGGGGGTGAACTTCTTGAGTATTACTATAAAAGAAATTGGCGAATTGGCTGGTGTTTCTAAAACAACTGTGTCAAAAGTCATTAATAATAAAGATGAAAATATAAGTCAAGCAACAAGAGAAAAAATTTTAAAAATAATGAAAGAAAAAAATTATGTACCAAACAAACTAGCACAAAGCCTAGTAACTAAAAAAACTAACACTATAGGGCTTCTTATACCAGATATCCGAAATCCATTTTTTACAGATGTATCAAGAGGAGTGGAAGACAAGGCTAATGAAGAAGGTTACAACATAATTTTATGTAATACAGATGAAGATGCCAAAAAAGAATATGAAGGGATAAGAACATTATCAGAGAGAATGATAGATGGAATTATCTTTGCAGCTTCTTCAAATACAAATTGGAAAGAGGCAAATTATAAAGACATAAAAATACCAACTGTATTAATTGATAAGAAGATAAGTATGAACAAAGAAACTTTAAAAGGAATAGTTAAAATAAACAACTTTGAAGGTGGATATATAGCTACAAAACATTTATTAGATATTGGGAGTAAGAAAATAATATACCTAAGTGGTCCTCTTCAAAATGAAATAGCAGTAGATAGATTAGAGGGATACAAAAAAGCATTAATTGAGCGTAATTTAAGTTACAACCCTGATTATGTATTTGAAGGTAAGTATAAAATTGAATGGGGACAAGAATTTATAAAAAAACTGAAAAAAATAGATTTTGATTCAATATTTTGTGCAAATGATTTGATTGCAATAGGTGTTATAAGAGGGCTTAAAGAAAGAGGATTAAATATACCAAATGATGTAAATGTTGTAGGCTTTGATGATATTCAGACATCTAGCCTAATAAGTCCTTCTCTTACAACAGTGAGACAGCCATCTTATGACATAGGATACAAGGCTAGTGAGATACTGATAAATTGTTTAAGAGGAGATAAAAAAGAATCATTTGATGAGTTGATTTTTAAGCCAGAATTAGTTATAAGAGATTCAACGAAAGATAATAAATAGCAACATTCGAGAAATAAATAGATATGTAAAGGAGTAATGTAATGGGAAACATAGTTGTCATAGGAAGTGTAAACATGGACATGGTATGTTCTGTAGATAAAAGACCAGAAAAAGGAGAAACAGTACTAGGTAATAGTTTTTTTACGTCACCTGGTGGAAAAGGTGCTAATCAAGCTGTTTCAGCATCTAAGCTAGGAGCAAATGTGAAAATGATATCATGTGTAGGTGAGGATAGCTTAGGAGAAGAGTTAATAAGAAATTTTAGAGATAATAAAGTTGATTATAGCCTAGTATCTAGAGATAAACATAAAAGCTCTGGTGTTGCGGTCATAACACTATGTGAAAATGATAATAGTATTGTTGTTGTGCCAGGGACTAATGAATTAGTAGACATAGAATTAATTAAAAAGAATGAAGAAGAGATAAAGAATGCAGACATAGTATTACTACAATTAGAGATTCCATTAGAAACAATAAATTATGTGGTAAATTTCTGTTTTGAAAATAAGATAAAAGTTTTAGTAAATCCAGCACCTGCAATAAAATTAGATGAAGATATAATAGAAAAAGCAACTTACTTAACACCAAATGAACATGAATATAAGATAGTTTTTGATACAGAGGAAGAGATAGAGGAAGTATTAAAAAAATATCCTAATAAACTTGTAATAACAGAAGGAAAAAATGGAGCTAGATTTTATGATGGTAAGGAAATCAAGCATGTATCTTGCATAAGAGTTGATGTCCAAGACACTACAGGAGCAGGAGATACGTTTAATGGAGCATTGTCAGTGGCTATAACAGAAGGTAAAAATCTATATACAGCAGTGGAATATGCAGTAGTAGTATCAGGTCTTTCTGTAACAAAGTTGGGAGCTCAATCTGGTATGCCTTATAAAGAAGATGTTGAAAAATATTTAAATATTAATAAATAGAAATCCAATTTATTCAAATTTAAAACTATTAAAAATGGAGGTTAATTATGAGAGTGAGAAAAATTTTATCTTTAGGAATTGCTGGAACACTAGCAATAGGAATGTTAACAGGATGTTCAATGGAAGGGCCAAGTAAGTCAGATAATAAAAGTGGCTCAGATAAGAAAGATTTAACTATAGGAGTATCTACAATAACTCTTCAACATCAATTTTTTATAGATATTGATGAGGGAATCAAAGAAAAAGCCAAAGAACTAGGCGTGAAAGTCATAGTAAATGACCCAGACCAAGATGTGGCAAAGCAAACGTCAGCAATAGAAGATTTTATACAACAAAATGTGGATGGAATGATAGTACTTGGAACAGATAACTCAGCTATAGTACCAGCTGTAGAGGGAGCATTTGAAAAAATGCCAGTAGTTACAGTGGATGCTGTATTAAATACTGAAAATATTACAAGTTATGTAGGAACAGTTAGTTATGATGCTGGTAAAAAATTAGGGGAATACACTAAAAAGTACATAGATGAAAAATTAGGTGGGAAATCAGAAATAGCAATAGTAACAGATTTAAAATCTCAAATACAAATGCAAAGAATAGATGGATTTAAAGATGCATTAAAAGGCTCAGCAAATGTTAAGATATTAAACTCACAACCAGGATATGATAGAGAAGAATCTCTTAATACAGTTGAAAACTTAATTCAATCTAATCCAGATGTAGATATAATATATGCAACAGCTGAAAATAGTGTACTAGGAGCTAAAGCGGCACTTGAATCTGCAAAGAATAAAGATGTTAAGATTGTAGGATTTGACTTAACTGAAGAAGCAGCAAGTGGAATAACAGATGGAACTATTCTTGCTATGATTCAACAACAACCTAAGGAAATGGGACGTTTAGCTGTAGAAGCAGTAGTAAAAGCTATAAAAGGTGAAAAAGTAGAAAAAAATATACCAGTACCAGCTTTACTTTATGATAAAGAAAATATAAAAGACTTTAAGAATTAGTAAAATAAAATGAGATTATTTGAAAGAAATCCTATTTAAAAAGGAGTGTCATTATGAGTAATACAATTCTGAAGTTAAGTAATATTGCTAAAGAATTTCCTGGTGTCAGAGCATTAGATAATGTTAATTTTGAGTTACTTCATGGTGAAGTTCATGCACTACTGGGTGAAAATGGTGCTGGTAAATCAACTATGATAAAGATTTTAACTGGTGCACATCCAAAAACTTCTGGCAAATTTGTCTTTGAAGGTAAAGAAATAGAGAATATATCACCAGATGTTTCTAAGAAGATAGGTATAAATGCAATCTATCAAGAATTAACAGTATTTGATGAATTGACAGTAGCACAAAATATTTTTATGGGAAAAGAAATAAATGGCAAAGTCTTAACTAACGATAAAAAAATGAATGAAGAGGCTAAAAAGATTTTTGACAATATGGGAATAGATATAAATCCAAATGGTCTAGTTAAAGAGCTTAGTATAGCTCAAAAGCAAATGGTAGAAATAGCTAGAGTTTTATCATCAGAAACCAAAGTATTAATAATGGATGAGCCTACATCTTCAATAAGTAAAAAAGAAACTGAAATACTTTTTAGACTTATAAATGATTTAAAATGTAGTGGAGTTAGTATAATATATATCTCTCATAGAATGGAAGAGCTTTTTGAAATTTGTGACAGAATAACTATAATGCGAGATGGGAAAACGATTTCGACTCTAAATACTAAAGAAGTATCATCTGAGGAAGAATTAGTTAACTTAATGATAGATAGAAAGCTAGAACAATTTTTTCCTAAAAGAGATGTAGAGATAAAAGAAGAAGTTATGAGAGTAGAAGATTTAACTAAGAACAACGTCTTCAATAACATAAGTTTTAACATAAGAAAAGGTGAAATATTTGGAATAGGTGGATTAGTTGGAAGTAAGAGAAGTGAAATAGTAGAAGCTATATTTGGGCTTAGAACATATGATTATGGGAAAATATACTTAAATAATAAAGAAATTAAATTTAAAACACCATCAGATGCAATTGAAAATGGATTAGGACTAATAACAGAAGATAGAAAAGGTACTGGATTGTTTTTGCAGATGAGTGTAAAAGAAAATACAACTATGGCTGGATTAAAGAAAATAGCTAAGTTTAAATCAGTTATAGACAGAAAAAAAGAAAAAGAAGTACTAGAAAAATACATAGAAGCATTAAAGATAAAAACACCACATATGAATCAAGTTATACAGAGTTTAAGTGGTGGGAATCAACAAAAAGCTATAATAGCAAGATGGCTTTTATTACAGCCAGACATATTAATTATGGATGAACCAACTAGAGGTATAGATGTAAATGCTAAAGCAGAGATATACAATCTAATGGGAGATTTAGTAGAGAGTGGTGTAAGTATCATAATGATATCTTCCGAAATACCAGAATTAATATCAATGAGTGATAGGATAATGGTTATGAGAGAAGGTCATATAAGTGGATTTTTAGAAGGTGAAGAAATGGTTGAAAATAATGTATTAAAATTGGCTTTCGGAGGTAAAATTAATGAGTTCAATAACTAAGCATAGAGAAGATAATTCATCTCCATTATTAACAAAATTAACAAGTGCATTTAGAGACCAAGGGAGTGCAGCTATAGGACTTGTAATAATTTTTGTAATAATGAGTGTAGCTTCATCTAATTTTTTAACTTTAGATAATTTAATTAACGTTGGAAGACAAATATCAATAAATGCAATACTTGCAGTAGGTATGACATTTGTAATAATTACTGGAGGAATAGATTTAAGTGTAGGAGCAGTAATTGCCCTAGTGGGTACGTTTTGGGCTACAACAGTAGTAAATTATAATGCACCTATATGGGTAGGTATGATACTTGCCTTGGCAATAGGAACAATATTAGGAGTTATAAAAGGTGCAATTATTTCAACACAAAAACTACCACCATTCATTGTAACGTTAGCCATGTTGACAATAATAAGTGGAGCAAGCTTTGTATTTACAGGTGGAAGACCTATATCAGTAAATACAGATGCATTTAAGATGCTAGGTAGAGGATATGTTGGGCCGATACCAATACCAGTTATAATTATGATTATAGTTGTAATAGCTGGCCATTTTCTATTAAAAAGAACCAATTTTGGACGCCATGTACATGCAGTAGGTGGAAATGAAGAAGCTGCTAGATTATGTGGAGTAAAAGTAAATAAAGTAATAGTAAAAGTATATGCACTAGCTGGATTACTAACAGCATTGGCTGGAATAATATTATCATCACGTTTAGCATCAGGTTCACCAACTGTTGGAGATGGAGCAGAGTTGGATGCCATAGCAGCAGTTGTACTTGGTGGTACTAATATGATGGGTGGTTCTGGTTCTATAGTAGGTACATGTATAGGTGTTGGGATAATAGGAATATTAGGAAATGGTCTAAATCTATTGAGTGTATCTTCATATAATCAAATGATTATAAAAGGGTTGGTAATGCTATTTGCTATATGGATAAATAATATAAAATTAAAAAAATCAGCTAAAGCTAAATAATAGTTGTACTTTAAATGAAAAAATAAATCTTAGGGGGAAATATGAAAAAAATTCTCTTAGATACATTAAATAATAAAAAACAAGAATACATAGATTATTTAAAAGAACTTGTAAGTATAAAGACTGAAGATATTGGTCACGGAATACTAGGTGGATTTGAAAAAGAGGGACAAGAATATATTGAGAAACTTGCAAATAACATAGGTTTTAGTGTAGATAGACAAGGCATGAGTGAAGAGCTAATTAAAAAAGCAAAAGACACCTATAAAGAAGGAAATCTAGGTCACAATTATAAAGATAGATATAATTTAATTTGTAAATACAGTGATAATTTACCTGGGAAGACAATCGTATTTAATGGTCATGTAGATACTATGCCACCAGGTGATATAAGTAAGTGGAGATACAATCCATATTGTGGTACAGAAGATGATGGTAAGATTTATGGTCTTGGAACTGCGGATATGAAGTCTGGGCTTATAGCATCACTATTAGCTATAAAACTTATAAAAGATAGTGGTTTAAATGTACCTGGTAATGTAAAGGTAATGTCAGTAGTAGATGAAGAAGGTGGAGGAAATGGGACCATAAATGCAGTTATGAATGGAATTGATGGAGATTACTGTGTAATTTGTGAACCATCAGAACAGAATTTAATAATTGCACATATGGGATTTGTATTCTTTGAAGTCGAGGTTAAAGGTGTATCTCTTCACTGTGGTAGTAAGTGGGAGGGTGTAAACGCAATAGAGAAGGCTATGTTACTGCTTCAAGATATAAAAGAATTAGAACATAACTGGCTTATGATATATAAGCATCCACTATTGCCTTCGCCTACAATAAATTTGGGTGTAATAAACGGTGGAACAGCAGGCTCTACTGTGCCAGATAAGTGTGTATTTAATTTGTGTGTGCACTTCTTACCAAATATAATGAGCTATGAACAAGTTGTAAATGATGTGACTGATGTTATAATGACAAGGTCTAATGGAGATTTGTGGCTTAAAGACAATAAGCCAAATATAAATATATATCAATCAGGATTAGGTTTTGAGATGGACAAAAATTCTGATTTTGTAGTGAATGCACATAAAATACTAGAAGATGTTTTAGAGAAAAAATTAGAAATAAAAGGTTCGACAGCTGGAAATGATGCAAGATTGATGAAAAACTTAGCTGAAATACCAACATTAATATTGGGACCAGGCTCAATAGAACAATGCCATTCAATAAATGAGTATGTTGAAATCAATGAGTATTTAGACAGTATACTTATGTATGCAAGTCTAATATTAAACTTATAAAAGTAGGAGGATTATATAAATGAAAAAAGTATTAATAGTAGGGGAATCTTGGGTAAAAAATATAACTCATATAAAAGGGTTTGATACATTTGTTACAACTCACTACGAAGAAGCTGTAAAGTGGTTAAAAGAAGCAATAGAATCTGGAGGATATGAGACAGTTCATATGCCTGCACATGTAGCAGCAGATAGTTTCCCATATACATTAGAAGAATTAGATGAGTATGATTGTATAATATTGTCTGATATAGGTTCTAACACTTTCTTACTATCTAATAGCACTTTTATAGATTGTAATAGTAATCCAGATAGACTTGAACTAATCAAAGAGTATGTAAATAATGGTGGAGCATTAATTATGGTAGGTGGATACATGTCATTTACAGGTATAGATGCAAAAGCTAGATTTGGAGAAACTGCTATAAAAGATGTATTACCAATAACTATGATAGATAAAGATGATAGAGTAGAAAAACCAGCAGGAATAATTCCAGTAGTTGTCGATTCTGAGCATCCAATATTGAAAGATATTCCAAAAGACTGGCCGAAGTTTTTAGGATATAACAAGACAGTTGCCAGAGATAATTGTCCTGTATTAGCAACAATTGGAGGAGACCCATTTGTAGCAGTTGGGAAGTTTGGAAAAGGAAAATCTGCTATATTTAGTTCTGACTGTGCACCTCATTGGGGACCAAAAGAATTTACTGATTGGAAGTACTATAATAAATTATGGGTTAACATGCTAGACTGGTTAACATGTTAAAAATTTTATAAAATTTGAAAACCTCTTACTTGATAAAGTGAAGCTTACAAGTCAAGAGGTTTTATTGTATAGAATGATTATAAAGTAGAATATATTTTAAAATTAGCTATTTTAATTAGTTAAGTATAAAGTATCTGATTTAAGGAGGATTATACAATTAATATGGAAGATTTAAATAAAAAATTTTTAATGCAATATATAGATGAGATACAAGAAGAGTTAAGGGATATATCAGATAAGATATGGGAAAATCCAGAACTTCAATATAAAGAATATTATGCTTCAAACTTACAAAAAGAATATTTAAGAAAGTATGATTTTAATATAGATGAATTAGAAGATATGGATACAGGATTTGTAGCTAGTTATGGAGAAGGTAAACCAGTTATAGCAGTTTTAGGAGAATATGATGCTTTGGATGGTTTATCTCAAAAAATATCCATTACAAAAGAACCTATTTTAGAGAGTGGTGCAGGTCATGGATGTGGACATAACTTACTTGGTACAGGTTCAATGGGGGCTGTAGTTGCGATAAAAGAACTAATCAAACTAAAAAAGATTAAAGGAACTATAAAGTACTATGGGTGTCCCGCAGAGGAAGATTTGTCAGGAAAGGTATTAATGATAAAAAAAGGTTTTTTTGATGGGATAGATTGTGCATTTAGTTGGCATCCATTTGATATAAATACTCCAATAAGGATTCCAACCCTTGCTAATTATTCTGTAAAATTTAGATATAATGGAATTAGTGCTCATGCGGCACAAGCTCCTTATAATGGAAGAAGTGCACTTGATGCAGTAGAACTTATGAACATAGGTTGTAACTATTTAAGAGAGCATATATTTGATAGTTGTAGAGTACATTATGTAACTACTAATGGTGGAAAAATGCCAAACATAGTTCCAGATTTCGCAGAAGTATGGTATTACATAAGAGGTGTGAAAATGGAACATGTAAGAGATGTATTTGATAGAGTGGTTGATATAGCAAAAGGAGCAGCACTGATGACAGGTACTAGTATGGAATATAATATTATAAGTGGAGTATATGACTATATTCCAAATACAATATTAACAGATATTCTATCACAAAATATGAAATTGATAGGAACTCAAAATTATGATGAAAATGACTACTATTTTGCAGAAGAATTAGCTAAAACAGTTTCTATAGATAAAAGAATTAGTGTTTCTAGTGTATTAAGTGGAAACAAAGATATTACTAGAATGGCTTTACATGATGAAGTTACAGATGATACTTTTACTCATAATAACTGTATATCATTATCATTAGATATTGGAGATGTTAGTTATATAACTCCTACAGCACAATGCTCTTGCTCAGTTTGGCCTATTGGCATTTCTGCTCATACATGGCAATCTTGTGCTAGTGCAGGTTCTAATATGGGATTTAAAGCAATGTTATTAGCATCTAAAGCTATAGCATGTTCAATAAGTGATGTAATGCTTGATGAATCTATTGTAGGTAAAGCAAAAAAGGAATTAAAGGATACTATAGGCAATTTCGAATATATTCCAATTATCTAAAAATCAAGTTAATGTAAGTAAGATTATGTGCATGAATTAGTATAAGTATATAATTTAATATTATTTTTAACTTAACCTTCTAATTATTTTCAATCTAAGATACAATGATTAGAAGGTATTTTTAAAGTTTCTTAGAATACTGTAAATTATATAATCTTGATAAAAAGTGTTATACTATATATAATTTATATAAAAAGTAGTACAAAAAGGAGTATTTATGTTTGGATATGTTAAAATAAACAAAATGGATTTAACATTTAGAGAATATGACCATTATAAAGCTTATTACTGTGGTCTATGTAAATATTTAAAAAGAAATCATGGAGAAATTTCTAGATTTTCTCTGAATTACGATATAACATTTTTAATTATTTTATTAACTTCAGTATATAAGCCAGAATCTATAAATACAGAGGAAGCATGTATAGTTAATCCATTTAAAAAGAAAAAGGTAATTACAAATGATATTACAGAATATGCAGCAAGTATGAATATTCTTTTAACATATTATAAATTGGAAGATAATTTAATGGATGATAAACGCATAAAAGATAAATTAGCATATTATATATATAAAAACAAATTAAACTTAGCATATGAAAAGTATCCCGAAAAAGCAGAGTATATAAAACAACAGCTAAATGAATTAAATAAGTTAGAAAAGGAAAACAATATAAATATAGATGAAGTATCTAATACATTTGGAAATATAATGGGTGAAGTGTTTGCCTACAAAAAAGATGAAAATGAGAGAAACTTAAGAATGATAGGCTTTAATATAGGTAAGTATATATATCTACTAGATGCATATGAAGATTTAGATGAAGATTTTAAGAAAGGAAGATACAATCCTTTTATAGAATATGTAGATAAAAACGATGAGTTAAAACAAAAGGTAAAAAAAATAATTGTAACATCATTGGGATTTTTAGCTAGAGGAATTGATAATTTAAATCTAAATACAAATGTCGGGATAATAGAAAATATAATTTATTCTGGTGTTTATTTAAGATATATGAATATATTAGAAAGCAGAGGTGGAAAGAATGTACAGTAATACTTATAATAATGAAAATTTTATGAGAGCAAGAGCTTTTATAGAAAATAGTGAATTTAGAAAAGCATATGATTTTTTAAAGTCGTTGAGTGACAAGTGTGCAGAATGGTATTATCTAACTGGTTTTTCTGCAATGAACATAGGATATTATGAAGAAGGAGAAGACTTCTTAAAAAGAGCAAAATTTATGGAGCCAGAAAATCATGAATATAGTGAGGCACTTAGAAGTTATACAGAATATAGAAATGAATATAACAATAGAGCTGATAACTATAATAGAAGAAGACGTAATGATTTAGGTGGATGTTGCTGTTGTTGTGATGATTGTTGCTGTTGTCTAGGTGATGATTGTTGTGAAAACTGTGCTAAACTTTGGTGTCTAGATTCATGTTGTGAATGCTTTGGAGGAGATTTAATAACTTGTTGTTAGGATGATAAATATGAGTATAAAAGTTGCTTATGGAGGAGTTTTATTAGCATTAAATGTGATATTGTTGATTCTTACAAATATTATTCCTGTAAATACATTGTTTATTATGGGAGTAGCATCACTTTTAGTATCAATTGTAATAATGGAATGGGGATTTAAGAGTGGAATTGCTTTTTATATAGGTTCTATAGCTTTGGGATTTATAGTGATGGTAAGTAAGTCTCAATGGATTGTGTATTCACTTACATTTGGAATATATGGTATTGCAAAATATCTTATAGAAAAAGATAGGGCAATATATATTGAATATTTCATGAAGTTAGTATTTGCAAATATAATGATACTTATATTGTATTTTTTATTAAGAACAATAGTTTATATCCCAATAAATATTTTTATTATAGGTTCATTTGAAGTAGCCTTTATAGTATATGACTATGTTTATAGTTCTTTTATAAGTTATTACAATAATAAGCTAAGAAAGATGCTATTTAAAAATAAGAGTTGATTTTTATATTTAATTTTAATGGAATTGTAATTTAAATAAATATAAATAATGTATCTGAATATGTATTTATATTTAAAAATAAATTTAATATATACTTGGTATTAATATATAAAAAGCTTTGATTTTTAGTCAAAGCTTTTTATATATTAGATAGAATGGTTTATTTTAAAAGATATAATATAAATTAAATATCCACTATATTTACATCTGTAGATAAAGAGTAAATAATATCTTTTCTTTCTACTATTATTTCAACATTTTTAGAAATTTCATTATCAAGTGATATTTGAGCTAAAAGTTCCTTTGTTGGATTTATTGCAATTGGATTTCCAACTCTTTTTAACATATTTATATCACCATTAGTATCACCATAAGCATATGAGTTTGACAAGTCTAAATCATACTTTACAACAAAATCGTTTATAGCATTATTCTTACTTATAGAATCCCACATTGGAATAACTGTTCCTGTAAATATATCATTTTCAAATACATAGTCACTTCCTAGAAAATCAGTTACATTATATTTTTTTGCCATTTTTTCAACCAGAAATCCAGGGCTACCAGATATGAATATGACTATATGACCTTGATTTAGATGCCAATCGATTCTTGAACGTGTGTATTTATAAACTCTATCTGCTTTTAATTTAATTACTTGGTCACTTGTAAAATTAATACAGGTTTTATCTAATCCTTTTAATGAATCGACATAAAGGTCACATATTTCCAATAGATAATCATCATAATTACCTTGTCTTTTATCCCAATCCATAAAAGTGTCTCTAGCATGTTTATACCAATTTTTTTGGTCAATTATATCGTATTTAATTAATTTCTTAAAATGTTCAACCATAAGAGAGTCTCTATAAAGAGTACCATCTATATCAAAAAAAGCTGCTATATTTTTCATAAGACCACCTCAATTAATCATTTCCTTATATTATATTATAAATTGTATCTAAGTTGTTAAAATATATGTATAATAATTTATATATTAAAAAACAAATATTTTAAAGTCTAAAGGGTGTGATTATATGAATTTTAATTTTGCAAAGGTTACAAATTCTAGACTTATGGGTAGTTTAGGTCTTATAATAAATTGGATAGATGATAAAAATAATCACTTCTGTCAATATTTTCTATTAGATGCAGAGGGATTAGGTTTAGCAGATTATGTAAGTTTAAAAAATCCAACACAAGAAGAAGCTTACATGGAAGAAGAAAGATTAATGGGCGGATTTGGTTCAGATAGAGTTGAATTAACAAAGGATGAATCCTTGTTTTTAGTCTCTCATTTTGGGAATAAAAATCTTTACTATGACAAGTTATTGCCAGGAGATAAAGTTGAGTACATTGATATTATAAAAAATTATAAAACAAATTTAACTATAGAAAAATTATATAACAAAATATGTAAGAGAGTTGATGAAGAAGTTGAATTTATAAACTACATGACTATGCGATTTATAGCATGGGACAGGGAAAGTTTAAAATATTTTTCTGGTAGTGATGAGATTGCAAATATGCATATTACAAATATAAATGGCACATTGCTCAAAAATGTGGTAAATGGTAAAGGTCAAGGTAGGTATATAAGTGAAGCCTTATATGAAGACAATGATGGATATTATATCTGCAAAATTGCTTTTTGTATAAGTAAATGTAATGAAACTGGTTTTAAGATTAATTCTTTATTGGTAACAGATAAAGAAGCCATGTATGATTTTGAGGTATTTGATGAGATTTCTAAGAATGAATTTGTAAGTGTTTATAGTGTAAACTCATCTGAAGAATTTGCTAAAGTATTTTATAGAGATAATCCATTTTTATTAAAAAGTTATATGAATGAAGGTGTATTTTTTACTAGATTTAATTTTAATAATGACCATGTTAAAGAAAATGTGTATATAATAAATAATGATATGAAAGCTATATATTACTTAATGGGAAATAAACTTTTTATTGGCACTTATAATGAAAATGATTGCAATTATATTAATGAGATAAGTCAAGCTAACTATAGTAAATATATAAAGTTTGAAGAGAATTTTTTCTTTGAACAAAATGCGTTATATGATTTTGCAGAATCAGGTTCAATAGATTTTGATGATTTTTTGGAATAATATTTTTGGGCATTATTTAAGCGAGATTAACTGAATTTAATCTCGCTTAAATTAATTTCTATAATATTGGGGGAATATTATGAGGAATACATTTATTATTGTGGTCAATTATTAAAATTTTATACAGTTTATTAGAAAAATAAAAAAATTTATAATTCTTCTCATATTATTTACCAATATTAATTTTTAGTATGTATTATATATACGAGTTAATTTGCAAGATATTAAATACATTTTATTTTTTAATCTCTATTTTTTTGTGAATAGGTTAGAATCATACCATTTATTAAAACGGATAAATTTAAATGGTTGATGTATATTAATTGCATTTTTAGGACAATTATAAATACATCTCATACACAAGCAACAACTCCAATTAAACTTAACTTTATCTTTTGTAATATTTATGTTGTGTTTAGGACAATTATTGGCGCATTTAGAACAGTGTATGCAATTATTTTTGACATAAAAAAACTTACCTAAGATATGAGCTCCATACCATTCTGACCTACCAATAAAGGATAGTGTTTTTACTAAAGTGCTACTATTTGGAAGGTATGAAATTCGATTAATTAAATTATGTACAGTATTATGTATTTCTTTATCTGCTTTATCAATAAGCTCTCTTGTTTTTGTATCATCATATTTGACCATAAAATTTGATGGCATAGCAAATAATTTATTATAAAATACTTTGAAACCTTTAGCATCTAATCTTTTGATTAATAAATTTGAGGACGCATAATTCATATGATTGTCTTCACCTGCTGTATGTATTATAAATGTATCCATAGAGTGTGTGTTAGGCAAAGTTTTTACAAAATCTAATACAATCTGAGGTGCATTAAAAGAATGTACAGGGTAAGCTATTCCTACCATATCATATGATGTCAAATGAATTTTAGATTTTTTAATATTTTCTATTTTTGTACACTCAACACAAAATTGTTGATTTTCAAATTCTTGCTTTAGTTTATTAATTATATATTCTGTCATGCCAGTTCCAGAGAAGTAAAACATACATAATTTATTCAAAGTGATACCTCCTATTAAATATAATAGTAGCTTGTTAGAGTCATTATAACATATAACTAATTAACTTAATAGAAAGCCAAAAAGATTTGTATTGTAGTTGATAAATAACCGAAAAATCCAAGTAATCATGATAGAGGTTGTTACCTAAATATTACTGATAATTTAAAAAGAAGAAAATACCAACAAGCAAAAAAATCAGATAAAATTTAATTTTATCTGATTTTTTTATATTTATTTTATTAGATTATGTTAATATTTGTTGACCGAATAAAAGTATATTCAGTCAACTCTCTATACCTATAATAATATTGGGGGAATATTATGAGGAATACATTTATTATTATGGCCAATTATTGATGTCTTATACAATTTACTTAAAATTACTTAAAAAATATTTTACATTTCTTCCTCATCAAATTCCTCAATATTAGTATTTTGTGGTATTCCTTGCATAGTCATATTACTAGAACCATAAGGAGTAGGAAATATACTAGGAGGCATAGTACTAGGCATAACTACAGGCATACCTTGCATTGTATTATGACATATGACACCTGGTATCATCATAAGTACATTAGGAGGCATATTTTGATTACATGAGAAGTTAGGAATACCCATATTATTGTTCATATTCCATCCCATGTTATTATTCATATTACCAGACATATTGTTAGGCATACCCATGTTATTATTCATATTACCAGACATATTGTTAGGCATACCCATGTTATTATTCATATTACCAGACATATTGTTAGGCATACCCATGTTATTATTATTCATATTACCAGACATATTGTTAGGCATACCCATGTTATTATTCATATTGCCAGACATATTGTTAGGCATACCCATGTTATTATTATTCATATTGCCAGACATATTGTTAGGCATGCCCATGTTATTATTCATATTGCCAGACATATTGTTAGGCATACCCATATTATTAGATGCATTATAGTTCATGTTATTAGGCATATTATTTGAAGCAGATGTGTTGTAATTCATATTTCCGGATGTATTATTTGTGTTAGGCAAGTTGTTTGGAGAATTACTACTTTTAGGATAATTATTTGCGCTGTTAGGATAAATATTATTTACATTCTGATTATTAGGTATCTTTGTATAACCATTAGAAATTTGTGGGTCATTTCTCAATTCATCTTGGGGAATTTCTTCATTAGTAATATAATCTGCATAGTTAGCTGGGTCTAAGTAAGGCATGTAACTATTGTCTAAATCCTTTTTTTTCTTGTTACTCATATTAAACTTGCACCTCCTAGAAAACTATAAAAAAGTTTACAAAAACTTATTCTAATAATATATATATTAAAAAAGGTGATAATATGTGCATTCTAATTGTTATTAAATAAATAAAAATTATTGTTGCAAATTTAGAAGTGATGGAATATAATGAACATATGAACAGTTATTCATATATTAAAATAATGGAGGATTAAAAATGAGAGAAGAGATAAATGATTGTAATTGTAATGTAATACATGAAGAAATAGTAACAGAAGCTAAATCGACCATGCCAGATGAAGAAATGTTATATGATTTAGCAGAGTTATTTAAAGTATTTGGTGATACTACTAGAGTAAAGATATTGTATGCATTATTTGCAAATGAAATGTGTGTATGTGATATAGCAAGTTTATTAAATATGACTCACTCTGCAATATCTCATCAACTTAGAGTATTAAAGCAGGCAAGATTAGTAAAGTTTAGAAGAGAAGGAAAGACAGTGTATTACTCATTAGATGATAGTCATATAAGCCAAATATTTGATTGTGGATTAAACCATATTAGAGAGACTTATAAATGATAACAGAGAGGAGTGAATATATATGGAAGCAAATAATATAATTAAAAAAGAATTTATATTGGGAGGATTAAATTGTGCACATTGTGCAGAAGAGATTAACAATAAAGTTTCTAAGTTACAAGAAGTTAAGTCTTCCAATTTGAATTTTATAAATAAAAAGCTTACAGTAAATATAGAGAATAGTTCCAATGAAGATAATACTATAGAAAAGATAATAGACATAATAGATTCAACAGAACCAGGTCTTGATATACAAATAAGTTCTAAAGAAAATACATCTAATAGGACATCAATTAAAAAAGAACTTATATTAGGAGGATTAAACTGTGCACATTGTGCAGAAGAGATTAACAATAAAGTTTCTAAATTAAAAGAAGTTGAATCTTCTAATTTAAACTTTGTAAATAAAAAACTTACAGTAAATATACTTAATGACTTTGAAGAAGATAGTGTTATAAACAAAATAAAAGAAATAATAGATTCAACAGAACCAGGACTTGATATACAAGTGGAGTCTAAGGACAAAACAGGACCTAGAACTTCTGAGAAAGCAATGAGCGCAAATGATACAAATAAGAAAGAATTAATTCCACTTATAATTGGAGCTCTCGTATATATATTTGGTATATATCAAACAGCTACAGGTTATGAAAGTCAATTTAGTAATATAGTATTTATAGTTGCTTATGTAATAGTAGGTGGTGATGTACTTTTAAGAGCAATAAGAAACATATCAAAAGGAAGAGTATTTGATGAAAACTTCTTGATGGCTCTGGCTACAGTAGGAGCATTATTAATAGGAGAATTATCAGAAGCAGTAGGGGTTATGCTATTCTATAAAATAGGAGAATATTTACAAGGTGTTGCAGTTGGTAAGTCCAGAAAGTCTATAACTTCACTTATGCAAATAAGACCAGATTATGCAAATCTGAAAGTTAATTCTGAAGTTAAGGTAGTTTCACCAGAAGAAGTAAATGTGGGAGATATAATAGTAGTAAAACCTGGTGAAAAAGTACCACTAGATGGGGTAGTAGTGGATGGAGTTTCTATGCTAGATACTTCTGCACTTACAGGTGAATCAGTACTGAGAGAAGTTGAAAAAGGTGATGAAATTTTATCTGGTGTTATAAATAAGAATGCTTTATTGAGTATTGAAGTTACAAAGAGTTTTGGAGAGTCAACAGTTTCAAAAATACTTGACCTTGTTGAAAATTCTAGTATTAAAAAATCAAAAACAGAAAACTTCATATCTAAATTTTCAAGATATTATACTCCAGTAGTAGTAATAGCTGCTTTATTGATAGCATTTGTGCCACCACTTGTAATCTCTGGTGAGGTATTTAGTGATTGGGTGTATAGAGGGTTGATATTCTTAGTTGTTTCTTGCCCTTGTGCACTAGTTTTATCAATACCACTTAGTTTCTTTAGTGGAATTGGATTTGCATCTAAAAATGGTATCCTTATTAAGGGAAGTAACTATTTAGAAGCTTTAAGAAGTGTAGATACTGTAGTATTTGATAAAACAGGAACACTTACTAAAGGTGTGTTCAATGTAACTAAATTAAATCCTGAAGGTATATCAGAAGAAGAGTTACTAGAATTTGCAGCTATTGCAGAAGTAAACTCAAATCATCCAATAGCTAAATCTATATTAAGTTACTACAGTAAAAAAATTGATTTAGATACAATAGATAGCTATGAGGAAATAGCAGCTTATGGAATCAGAGTAAAGCATAATGGAAAACTTATATTAGCAGGTAATGAGAAACTTATGAAGAAGGAGAATATATCCTATTCACCAGCTAAAGAAGTGGGTACAGTAGTCTATATTGCTGTTGATAAAGTATACAGAGGTTATATAGTTATATCAGATGAAGTAAAAGAAGATAGTAAAAATGCTATAAGAAGTTTAAAATCAATAGGAATAAAAGAAGTTGTAATGTTAACTGGAGATAATGAGAAAGTAGCAAAAAATATCGCTAAAGAATTAGAATTAGATACAGTTTATTCAAATTTACTTCCTAATGAAAAAGTTGATAGATTAGAATCTTTATATGAAGGAAGAACTGAAAAAGAAAAAATAGCCTTTGTAGGTGATGGAATAAATGATGCTCCAGTACTAGCTCGTGCTGATGTTGGTATAGCAATGGGAGGTCTAGGTTCAGATGCAGCAATTGAAGCAGCAGATGTAGTTCTTATGACGGATGAGCCTAATAAAATATCTAAAGCAATTGAGATAGCAAATAAGACTAATAAAATAGTATGGCAAAATATAATATTTGCTTTAGGAGTAAAAATTATAGTTATGATATTAGGAGCTGGAGGAATAGCTACTATGTGGGAAGCTATATTTGCTGATGTAGGGGTAGCACTTATAGCAGTAATAAATGCTATGAGGGCTATGAGATAAAGTATAAACATATACTATTATAGAAAAACGTATAGTAATACAGTAATGAAGTATATAATTATAAAGAAAAGTATCAATAAGTTTATTTTTAATCTATTGATACTTTTTCTTTTGTATATAAACCTATATCTATTATTTTGACTTAATGGTCTTATGTGGTATATATTTTTTACTTATATATAGATGATTCATGTATATTACTAAGCTTATATGAAGAAATAAGAATCATAATAATTATAAATGTGTAGATTGATAATTATAAATTTATAAGAAAATATCTGTATAAAAAGTCGTTAATCCTATGATATAGCTACTATTCAGCGAAATACGTAATATAAAGAATTAAAAAGTTTTAAAAAATAATTTTAAAAAGTGTTGACGAAA
>NZ_JBJODA010000006.1:0-225141 GCF_045899875.1 Clostridioides sp. GD02377 | reverse complement strand
TTGCAAAGTATGCAACTGCTGACATCATTGCTGTATATTGACCTTTCATGTCAGAAGTTCCTCTACCATATATTTTCCCGTCTACTATTTTTCCTTCAAAAGGAGGAACGCTCCATTTACTTTCATCTGGAACTGGAACTGTGTCTATATGACCATCAAATAATATTTTCTTACCTGGCTTGTTTCCTTTTATGCATCCTACTATATTTCCATATCTATCTCTTGACCAACTGTCAAAACCTAATTTTGCAAAAGATTCTTCTATTGCTTTTACAACGCCTTCTTCATTTCCAGAAGAACTAGGATTTTGAATTAATTTTTGACATATTTCAGTTACTTCTTGTTTTCTTTGTTCATTTAACATTTCATTATCCCCCTAGATTTTTTATAATGTATGTATTATATGTTATATACTTTCTAAATTTTAGAATTTATATATTTTCTAAATATGTAAATTGCTACTTAATAATGATATTTTAATCATTATTTATATACTTGGATATTCTCCATCCCAAACTATACTTCTGTATTTATCAGGGTCAGTGTCTCCTTCTGTACTTATTAAAAGTATTCTTGAATTTTCATCTAATTTTAAATCTTTTCTTAAGTCTGCTAAATCTTCTCTTTCCATAGCTGCTATTAAAAGACCAGTTGTAACTGCTCCAGATTCTCCAGAGATTACCTTTGCATCTCCATTTAAAGGATTACCTAATGTTCTCATACCTTTAGCAGAAACCCAGTCTGGTGCTGAAACAAATGCTGCAGCATGATTTTTTAATACTTCAAATCCTATAGTATTTGGTTCTCCACAAGCAAGACCAGCCATTATAGTTGGCATATCTCCTCCAACAAATCTTGGTTTTCCATCTCCTGCTTCTGCTGATTTATAGTAACAATCAGCTTCATCAGCTTCTACTACTACTGTTATTGGGCATTCATCGTATATTGAAGCAACATATCCTTGAACTGCTCCAGCAAGTGAACCAACCCCTGCTTGCACAAATACATGTGTTGGTCTATCTACTCCATATTCTTTTAATTGCTCTATCGCTTCTTGAGCCATAGTTCCATATCCTTGCATTATCCATGCTGGAATTTCTTCATATCCATCCCATGCTGTATCTTGAACCATTACTCCATGATCATCAGCTTCTGCATAATCATTAGCTAATCTTACTGCATCATCATAGTTTAAGTCTGTTATACTAGCATCTGCTCCTTCTCCTTTGATTTTATTTAATCTAAACTCAGAAGAACCTTTTGGCATTAATACAACAGATTTTTGACCTAATTTATTAGCAGTCCAAGCAACTCCTCTACCATGATTTCCATCTGTAGCTGTAAAGAAAGTTATTTCTCCTAATTTTTCTTTTATTTCATCTGAAGTTAATTTGTCATATCCTAATTCAGATATATCTGTATCTAATCTTTGAGCTAAATATTTACCCATAGAGTAAGAACCACCTAAAACTTTAAATGCGTTTAATCCAAATCTATAAGATTCATCTTTAACATATACTCCTGCAACTCCTAATTTTTTTGCTAAACCTTCTAGGTTTGCTAATGGAGTTTCTTTATATTGAGGAAAGCTTTTATGAAAATTTCTAACCTTAGTTATTTCTTCTTCATTTAAGAATTTAATACAATTTTCCTTGTCACCTTTTGGCAAATTATTTACTTTCCATTTAATCTCTTTTAACATCTAAAATACCTCCAAATTATTGTTAAATTTTTATACTTTAATATACAAGCAATTAACATGCCAATACTAAATATATGTTGGATATTTTTCTATGACTGCTTAATATAGAAATTGCAATGCTTTTATTATTTTTTCTTATCTACCTTTAATTCATACAATGTGTGTAGAATTTAATAAATGAAAAACCTTTTCTATCTTCTCACTTTTTAATTCTCATTTTTAAAATTTAAAAATAAATCTTAAAATCCTCTGTTTGTATATTTTTTAATACCTAGCTTATAAAATCTAAATTAAAACATAAATAGTGATGTAATAATCTATTACATCACTATTTACATATTCATAATCTAATAAGTTTTTAATGGTCTCTAAGAGGTGATTTTTCATCTTTCTTAACATCTAATTCCTCTTTTACAACATTCCATTTTTCAAGACCAAACTTAGAAACCATAACAGCTTCTGCTGCTCCTTTTCCAAGTCTTTTTATAGTATCCATACCTGTTTCGTCTTCTTGTGCACCTTTTGCTTTTCCATCTTTACTCCATATTGTCCCACCTATATAACAACCACCTAAACCTCCAGATACTAACATTTCATGCATTAGGAAGAAATTTATTATAGGAAGTTTTGTAAGCTCTTGACCACCATATCTAGTTCCACCAGTAGTTATAGCTGCTCCAACTTTATTTTGAAGCTTCCCTGGATGAACTAAATACATAGGACGAAGTCTGTTAAATACTGCTGTAAGTTGAGCAGTTATATTCATATCATATACTGGAGAACCAACTATAATTCCATCTGCTTCTAATATTTTTTGCTCTAATTCTTGTATATCATCTTTTATGATACACATAGTCTCTTTTCTTATACATGCATCACAGTGTACACAAGGACTTATTTTTTTCCCTCTAACTGACCAATACTCAGTTTCTATACCAGGTATAGTTTCAGCTTCTTTCAAAGCTTCTAATACTGCATATTCTGTTGCTCCTTTACGTGGACTTCCACAGATACCTAATATCTTTGCCATAACAATATCTCCTCATCAAATAAATCTATTTTTATTATCCATTTACAAATATAATAAATTGTAATTTCTACCTTAACTTCTGTTACTTTAATTTTATTGGTAATGAATGTATTTCTACATTAGTTGCATTGTACACTGCATTTGCAACAGCTGGTGCAACTGGTACAACAGCACATTCTCCAATACTTTTACCACCAAAAGGTCCAGCTTTTTCATAACCATTTACAAATGCAACTTGACACTTTGGCATATCTACAGTTCTAAATAATTTATATGTTTTAAAATCAGTAGCTTTAGGTCTCCCTTGCTCATCAAATGCTAACTCTTCACTCAATGCGTAACCTAGACCCATGTGAATTCCACCTTCTAATTGACCTTCTAAGTTTAGAGGATTTATAACTCTACCAACATCATGCACGGCTACAAAATCAACCACTTTGATATCTTTAGTTTCTTTGTCTACTAAAACTTCAGCAAAATGTACACCATATGAAGTAAGTCCTGCAGGAGAAGAATAGTCTTCAACAACAGTTAATTCTCTTAAAGACTTACTTTGACTATATACTGCAACATCAGATAATGATGCTTTGATATTTTCATCAAGTTTACTAATTACATATCCACCATCTAGATATAATTCCTCTTTTGATGTTTCAAGTAATTTTTCTGCTTCTTCTAATATAAGTGTTTTCAATTTCTCTGCTGTTTTTTTAGCTCCTCCACCTTCTACAAATACACCTCTACTTGCATAATCTCCAAGATTGAATGTACATGCATCAGTATCAGTTTCAAATGTTTCAACTTTATCAGGTGTTATTCCTAAAACTTCAGCTACCATCATTGTTTGCATAGTTACAACACCATTACCCATATCATGTGCTCCTGTAAGTAGTGTCAATGTACCATCTTCATTTAATTTAAGAGTCAATGTAACGACATCCCTATGTGCACCAAAAACTCCATTACCATGTGCACCTATTGCCATACCTATACCTCTTAAATATTTTCCTTCTTCTTTTGGAAGATTCTTCTTTTCGTCCCACTTAAACATTTTTTTGCCTTGTTCTATACAATCCAATACTCTAGGATTTCCAAGAGAACCATGGAAAATTATATCAACATCATCTGGTTCTACTGCGTTTTTATTTTGGAAATCAACTAAATCCATTCCTATTTCCTTAGCTATTTTAGCAAATTGAGCCTGTTGAGCCATAAATATCTGAGGTGAACCATAACCTCTCATAGCTCCAGCTATTGGTGTATTTGTATATACAGGCATTCCAGTAAATTTTATATTTGGTATTTTATAAACTTTAAATACTTTATGGCTAAGTGCACCTATAACATTTAAAGCACTTGATGCATATGCTCCTGTATTTGTATATATTTTTATATCTTGTGCTATTACTTCTCCATCTTTATTTACACCAGTTTTTAATTTTACAAAAGACCCATGACGAGTTCTTGTTGATATCATAGATTCTTTTCTTGTAAGAACCATTTTAACTGGTCTTCTAGTCATTTTTGATAATGCTGCTGCTACTGGCTCAATTGTAAGTTCTAATTTTCCACCAAATGAACCTCCAATAGCAGGTCTTATAACCCTTATTTTATTTAGTGACATCCCAAAAATTTGAGATAGTATTATTCTAAATCCAAATGTATTTTGGCAAGGTGTATGTACAATTAACTTATCATTATAATCATAGTGTGCAATTACACTGTGAGTCTCTATTGCACTATGATGTATTGCTGGAGTAGAGTATTCATCTTCAAATATATAATCACATTCTTTGAATCCTTTTTCTACATCTCCTCCATTTATGTTGTTTTGGGAAACTATATTTGAATCCCCATGTATACATATAGCATTTTCTTTTATTGCATCCTGTATAGTAAATACAGCTGGTAATTCTTCATATTCTACTTTTATAAGCTTTACAGCTTTTTCTGCTATTTCTGGTGTTTCTGCTGCTACTGCTGCAACACGGTCACCAACAAATCTAACTGTATCTGAAAATATAACTTCGTTTTCAGGTATATTATGTTCATAGAATCTCAAAGAACCATTGTATTTTCTTTGTGATGTGTTAAGATGAGTAGCTATAGCTCTAACACCCACTACTTTCTCTGCTTCACTTATATCTATACTTTTTATCTTTGCATGTGCTACAGGACTTAAAAGCATTTTAGCATGAAGCACATTCTGTGGTTTCATATCAGCCACATATTTCATTTGACCAGTAACTTTTAAAGCTGCATCTTTTAGAGGGTATGATTTTCCTATTACCTTTTCCATAACTATCTACCCCCTAATCTAGCTGCAGATAATTTTACAGCTTCTATAATTTTCACATATCCTGTACATCTACAGAGATTTTCTTTAAAAGCCTCTCTAATCTCATCTTCATTAGGAGATGTATTTCTATTTAAAAGAGCTTGTGTAGTTATAATCATACCAGGAGTACAATACCCACATTGTACAGCTCCAACCTCTATAAAAGCTTCTTGTATTGGATGAAGATTTTCCCCATTAGCAAAACTTTCTATAGTGTATATAACTTTACCTTCGCAGTTTCTTGCAAGAAGTTTACAAGATTTTACGTCAACTCCATCTATCAAAACTTTACATGCTCCACAACTGCCACTATTACAACCTTGTTTCGCTCCAGTTAGATTTAATTTTTCACGAAGTACATGCAAAAGAGTTTCATTATTTTCAATTTCTATTTCATACATGTAATCATTAATATTTAATTTTATTTTTTCCATTTTCTCCTCCTACAGATAAACTAATGTTGTAATAGAATATTATTACAATCTTATTTTAATATTAGTATAAGCTATTCCACTTATGCCCTTCCATTCTATTAGTTACATTAGCTCTCTTACATAATTCTTCTGCTGCATGTTGTGCATTCAATAATACTTGTTCTTCACTTTCGATTGTAGTTACTTTTCCATTTTCAAGTATTACATTTCCATCAACTAGAACACTTTCTACATTATGCATGCTAGCTGAGTATACCAAAGTTGATACAGGATTGTGAAGAGGTATTGATTTTGGAGAAAGCATTGAGTTAAATATTACTAAGTCAGCTTTTTTCCCAATCTCCAAAGAACCTATTTCATCTTCCATTCTAAGAGTTCTTGCTCCCTCTATTGTAGCCATTTCAAGAACTTTTTCTGCAGAAATTGCAAGAGGGTCACAATTATTCACTTTGTGTTGTAAAGCTGTTAGTTTCATAAGCTCTACCATATCTTGTGCATTATTACTTGCTGCACCATCAAGACCTAAACTTACATTTATTCCTTGTTTTAACATTTCTGGAACAGGTGCAACTCCAGAGGCAAGGTACATATTACTTGCAACATTATGAGAAACTTTTATATCATACTTTTTAAGCATTTCCATGTCTTCATCAGTTATGCATACACAATGTACTGCTACAACTTCTGGACCTACTATACCCCATTTTTCAAGTAATTTTATATCTATTTCTCCATGTATATCTTTTGTTGCTGTTCTTGCAAATTCTGTTTCAGATATATGAACTGTAAAATATGAGTCATATTCTTTAACTATATTCCAAAGCATTTTACCCATTTCTTCAGATATAGCCCACATTGAAGAAGGTGCTACACAAATTTTTATTCTTCCATTTTCTGAGTTATGATATTTTTCAAATACCCTTCTTAAATCCTTTTCAACCGTTTCCACATCTTCTATAAGCTCTTTATGAATACCTAAGTCTATACAGCCTCTACCTACAACGCCTCTTATTCCTAAATCTTTATACGCTTTTACTATTCCATCTGTAAGTCCAGGTCTATTGTGTGTATGCATGTAATCAACCATTGTAGTTATACCACTTTTTAAACCTTCCATACATCCAAGCATTGCAGCATCATAAGTATCTTGCTCTGTTAAGAATTTTGCTGATGGAAACATCATTGTATTTAGCCACTCATGAAGTGCCATATCATCACCTAGACCTTTTAATAATACTTGGAATAAATGATTATGAGTATTTATAAAGCCAGGGAATATAACTTTTCCATTAGCATCTATAACCTTTTTAGCATCCAGATACTTAGGCTCAATATCAGCTGTGTTTCCCATATCTAAAATTCTATCACCTTGAATAGCTATTGCTCCATCAAATATGACTTCTCTATCTTTGTTAACTGTAACAACTATTGCATTTTTTATTAGTATATCAATCATCTTAAATCCCCCTTATTAATACTTTCATTACAACATTTTATCATATGGCTTTCTCATATCATATCTAATACATTTATCCAATATTTTCCTCAAGGTTTGAAGTAACGTTTTCAGACTTTTTATTTGATTTTAATTTAAATAATGTCTGAAGTAATATAGCTATTATTGCTCCAGAAACTATACTTGACCCTCCAAGAACAGTTCCAATTGTTGCTGGGAATTGGTCTAAAACTTGTGGTGCAGTTGTAAGACCCATACTTGTTGCTATAGATACTCCTGCTATAAGATTGTTTTCTTCAGTAAATCCATCCATACTCATAATAGAGAAACCAGACATTGCTATTGATGAGAATACTACTAAAGTTGCTCCACCAACAACACAAGATGGTATAGTTGTCATTATTGCACCTAATGCTGGAGATATTCCTGCTAGTAATAATACAAGTGCACCAAGTGCTATTACAAATCTACTTGTAACTTTATTCATAGATACGATTACTGTATTTTGGCTGAATACTCCAGTTGGAAGAGCTGCAAATAATGATGAAATTATAGAAGTTATAGAATTTCCTAAAACAACTGATGATAACTCTTCATCAGTTACCTCTCTATCCATTGCACCTATTGTAGCTATTGTACATGCACCCATCATATCAGCTATACCTATTATGTAAATAATAGTAAACATTACTATTAACTCTGGTCTAAACTCTAATCCAAAAGCTGCTGGTGTTGGTAAAGATACTATGGCTGCTCCTTGAACTGCTGAAAAATCAACTAATCCTAAAACTAAAGATATAGCATAACCTACCAATATTCCTATCAATATCGAAGAATTTTTTACTAGACCCTTACCATATTTATTTATCATTATTATTACAAAAGCAACTATAACTCCCACTATAAAGTTTATTGGGCTTCCAAATGTTTCTGCCCCTTCTCCACCTGCTAAATTCTTTATAGCTGTTGCAAATAATCCAAGTCCCATACATGCGATTATAGTTCCAGAAACTATTGAAGTGAATATATGTCTAATTTTCTTAACTCCAAATCCTACAAAGAATACGATTACCCCAGCAGCAATCTGTGCTCCAAATAAAGCTGCTAAACCATCCTTAGCTGCTACTGAAAGACATGCTCCTAAAAATACATAACTCATTCCCATCATTACAGGTAATCTTGAACCTAACTTAAATCCTTTAAATAAAGGTATTGGATATAATTGTAAAAACGTTGCCAAACCTGCCGCTAACATAGAGCCTTGAATCAGCATTGTCGCTTGCCCCTGGTTAAGTCCTACCACGTTTGCTATTAATATCGCTGGTACCATATTTCCTACTATCATTGCTAACAGATGTTGTAAAGCTAAAGGTATTGATTCCTTTAGTGGTGGTATCCCATCGACATCATATTTTGAAGTATTACGTGTTTTCATAAAATAAATCCTCCCATACATAAATATCTTGACTAAATATTTTTATAATTATTTTCTATAAATATTTTTATGACCATGAATTTATTGCTCAACCGATAAACACAGCTAAACTGAGCTATTTTTATAAAAAATTAACAAATTTTCTAATATACCCTCCCCGATTTTCTTTTTGAATAAATATTAATTGTCTGGTATATATTTCTTTGATAAATTTTTTATTAAAATGAATAGCTATCAAAAATAATCTAACAACCTCATAATAAATAATTTAAACAACCCTTTCAAATTATTATATCTTAATTGGCTTCTTCCATAACAGCTCTTTCTTTAGCCTCATCCTCTAGACTTTTATTTGGTATTATTAGATTTAAAATGAATGCAACCAATGTTGCGATTACTATTGGAGATTCTCCAAATACTAATTTTACAAATGAAGGAAATGCCTCTTGGGCTGCTGGGACTGATGTTATTCCCATGCCTAAAGCAATTGCCAAACCAACAATGGTAATATTTCTTGATGACAACTCTTCTGTAATAATTAACTTTATACCTGTCATTGTTATCATACTAAATATAGATATTGTAGCTCCTCCCAAAACTGAATATGGTATAGTAGTCATTAATGCACCAAATTTAGGTACAAACCCCGACAATAACATAAATATACCAGCTATTCCAAGCACAAATCTACTTATTACTTTGTTCATAGCTACCATCCCCACGTTTTGGCTGTATGATGATGGTGGCAAACCTCCAAACAAAGCTCCTATCATAGTACAAATTCCACTTCCTACTACTCCACTTGATAATTCTTTATCTGTAATATCCCTGTCCATACCTCCCATTGTAGTAGCTGATAAATCTCCAATTGCTTGAACAGCATTGATTATACTTACAATTACTACTGATATTACTACAGGTATATCAAATTCCAATCCAAACTCAAGTGGTTTAGGTACTGCAAACCAAGCTGCTTCTCTAATAGGGTCAAAATTTATTATACCCAAAACTAAAGATACACAATATCCAACTATAATTCCCAAAAATATTGCTGCCAATTTTGCATACCCTTTTGCAAATTGACTAAGACCTATAACTACCACTAGTGTTATAGCTGCTACTGACCAATTTTGCATAGAGCCATAAGTAGGGCTATTTACACCACCTGCCATATAATTTATTGCTATAGGATATAAAGATAATCCAATTGTAAACACTACTGTTCCTGCAACTATATTAGGAAAAAATCTTCTTATCTTTTTTATAAATAATCCTATTAATACTGTAGCAATTCCCCCTATTAGTTGTGCCCCCAAAATGCTTGCTAATCCGTAATTTCCTCCAACTGCTACAAGTGTTGGTACATAAGTAAATCCAACTCCAAAAATTATAGGCAATCTTGAACCAATATTTCCTATTGGATATAGTTGTATAAGTGTCGATATGCCAGCTATTATTAATGCATATTGGACTAAAAGCGTTATTTGTGTAGGGCTAACACCTACAGCTCCTCCTACGACTATAGGTACTGTAACAGTTCCAACTATCATTGCTAATATATGTTGCATTGATAGTGGCAGACACTTTAAAATTGGTGGCCTTCCATCAATATCAAACATAGAGACACTCTTTTGATATTTACTCAAGGTTATCACTCCCAACTATTTTTTAATGACAGTTATTATTATCTCATACAACATCCTTTCTTTTTTTATTTTGTCATCTCAATTTACTATGAAGCAATTATAATGCCAATTTTTTAACAGAATTGTTTTACACATATAAATTTTATTATATTTGTTAGTATTTGATAATTTGATAAAGCATTTATTTTTTTTAATTCTTTTAAATTTTTTTTATTTTTGGATAATAAAATACTATTACACAAAAAAACACTTGGAAAATTATTTTCCAAGTGTTTTTTATCAATTTTATAATTTCAATTTTTAGAATTGAGAATTAAAAAGTTAATTATTATACATCTATTTTTCTGTATAAAGTAGCTAATGATATTCCAAGTTTTTTAGCAGCTAACTTTTTAGACTTAGTATCATTACCATAAAACTTCAACACTTTCTTTATATATGCTCTTTCAAACTCTTCAAGCGTAAGTATCTCTTGTTCCATACTTATCTCATAGTCATTTTCCTCAAGTAGTTTTATATTTATATTGTTTCGCTTAAAATATTCAATTATCTTTCTATTTATTATACCTTTGTGTATTATGCCATCTTCTTCAAGGAGATTTAAGGCTAATTCTATAGTGTTTTCCAACTCTCTAATATTCCCTGGCCAAGGATATTTAAGCAACATTTGCTCTACATCTGGTTCTATATGGTACACATTTTTCTTCATCTTTCTGGAATATTTATCTATAAAATTGTTTATTAATATTTGTATATCATCTCCTCTTTCTCTAAGTGGAGGTACTTCTAAAGGTATTACATTTAATCTATAGTATAAGTCTTCTCTAAATTTATTTTCTTTAACCAATTCAAATAAGTCTCTATTAGTAGCCGATATGATTCTAACATCTATATCAATCAGTTCGTTTGAGCCTATTCTCGTAAACTTCTTTTCCTGTAATACTCTCAATAACTTCGATTGTAGTTGAATTGGCATGTCTCCTATCTCATCTAAAAATACGACTCCTCCATTGGCCAATTCAAATTTACCAATCTTACCTTTTGAATCTGCTCCACTAAAAGCTCCTTTTGTATATCCAAAAAGTTCACTTTCCAGTAGAGGTTCTGGTATAGCAGCACAGTTTATAGCAACGAATGTTTTATTCCCTCTATTTCCTGCGAGATGAATGGCCCTTGCTATTAACTCTTTTCCAGTACCACTTTCTCCAGTTATAGCTACAGTAGAATCGCTATTTCCAATTTTGCGAATTCTATTTTTTAGAGCACGCATTACATCAGAATCTCCAATTATAGAGTCTACTGTTGTTGTCCCCCAAATATTGTATACTTCCATTCCACCATACATTACTGAATCACTGTGTTTGTCCATAAAATATCAACTCCAAATAAGTATTCTATATAATAATCCTTCAAATTATCTATTTAATTATATCATAACAGAAAAGTTTAGTTATAATTTAATAATATTTTATTTTTCAAGTTAAGATTAATAAAAAGTATATCTACCAAATCTCAAATTAGTAGATATACTTTCTTAATCTTACACGCATCTTATATTAAACAAGCAATTGCGATGCCACACTTTACATATAAATGCTTTTCAAAATTTTAAATTTAAGATTTTTATAAATTTTTTTCTATACATCAGAAATTTTTCTATACATATAGAGTTATATTTACCCTTTTTTAAAGTATTTTTATTATTTTTATAATTCTTATTTCTAAAATTTATAATTAAAAATTATTTTTTTCAAATCATCTTTTGTGTTTTTCACATCATCTAATCTCACAGTTTTTGCTTCTATAAATTTACCTTTAAATGATTCTGATAATTTCCAAGAACTATAATTTTTATCCTTTTGAATACAAGGATATAACAATATGCATCTTTTTGCATTTTCATAGGTTGTTATGTATGCATACATCTGATATATATCACTTGACCTATAAAAAACATTTGAATCTACTTCAATAGCTTTCCATTTTGTATCAATTATAATTTCATATTCGTTTTTTAAATCGTATAATACTATATCTGGTCTTAAATTAAAATTTTTCTTTCCTGTTTGTTCATTTTTTAAGAGAAATTTACTCTTATCTTGTATATAAGTTTCTCTAGATGAATTGTCCCATATATTTTTTATTAAGACACCTATATATTCTTCATATAAAGTATTTATTTCAAATAATATAGAAAATGCTTCTTGATTATTTTGACTATTATCCATCGATAAATTTAAAAGTATGAGTCTAGCTAGTAAGTAACAGTCTTTAAATCTATCATTGTTTTTATAAAATTTATAATCTAATAGTTTTTCTTTGTCTACATAAATTAAGTCTACATTTTGAAAATAGCTTAAAATTTTTTTAATCTTACTTTGAATTAAATTATCATTTATTCTATATAAAATAGATATACATGCTTTTTTAAGAACTTGATTCAAGAAATTATTTTCACTATATTCATCATACTCACATTTTATTTTCACTGGAGAAATTCCTCTTTCTCTTGCGTATGTACTCAACAATATTTTACCTCTTATAACATTTGAATTTTCTATTTTATTTATATATTCAAAGTGAATGCCTCTTTTAATTTGTGTTTGCATATTTTCAATAAAATACATGACAAAGAAATTTAAAAGATTATAATTTTTCAAACTTAATCTTATGCTTTCATTCATTATAATTGGAATTTTATTACATATAGAAAGCATCTGTAATAACATTTCTCTATCTTTTGCAAGATTATCACTTAATGACAGTTTTGGAAGCACTTCAAGTATTACATTTTCAAAACATATAACACCTACATAGTTTATGAATCTAAGTTTTTTATACTTAATATCTATTATATTGCTCTTTAATACATCATTATTATTATCTATATATTTAAGCAATTTTTCATATTCAATTTCTGTAAGCTCATTTTCACCATTACCAACCCTTATCCATTCGTAAGTTTCTTTAACATATATATTTTTACTCATATATATTTTTTAACTCCTCACTAGATATGTTTCGCTTTATACAATAGTTAACTTTATTTTCAATCACAGAAGTATTATTTTTTTTAAATAATTCAGAAGCTATAAGTTCTTCTTTATAAACAATATATTTATCTTTTTCATCTTTCCCTATACCACCTAAAATAAGACCTACTTTTTCTGAATCATAATAAAAATACTCTTGAAGAAGTGGTATTATTTTACTTCTAAATACTGACACTATATCATCAATATTATCTACATCAAGTAAGTAAGCTTGTCCAATTACATGGTCTCTATCATATAAAAACTCTATCCTTTTATTAATTGTATATAGCATATTTTTAATATCTATACCATCTACAATAGGCAATAAATCATACTCTGGCATAATTTCTTCAAAATTAAATCTTCTTCTCAAAGCTATATCTAAGAGTGCTATTGATTTATCTGACGTATTCATAGTTCCAACTATATACAAATTGGGAGGTAAAGAAAATTTTTCTTTTGAGTATGGTAATTTTACAATAGTTTGATTTGATTTAGTGAGTCTTTTATCTTCTTCAAGTAATGTTATTAACTCACCAAATATTTTAGATATATTTCCTCTATTGATTTCATCTATTATTAAAACATAGTTTTCTGATTCTTCAAAATTAAAACTGTCACTAGATTCTATATTTTCTAATATCAACTTCTTTTTTCTAGTTTTTATCTCTTCTAAAGTCAAATACTCTTTTTCCAACTCAAGATTCAACTTTTTTTCAAACTTCAATGCATCATAACATGCTTCTATAGATATATCTTTTAATATTCCATCCTCTGGTTTAAAATTACCTTCACCATCAGACTTTAGTCCTTCTATAAATTCCTCATATCCATATGATTGATGAAATGTACAAAATTCTACATTATTTTTATAATTTGTATTACTTATGTAATCTCTATCTTTTAAACTAGTTCCATTTATCAAATTACAAACTTCTTGTTTTGCATTATATGTTTTACCAGTTCCTGGTGGACCATAAAGTATAGTATTTAAAGGCATTTTATTAGTAAACCTTTTTATATACTTCTCAACTAGACTATTATTTTCAAATACGACCCAAGCATTTCCATCTATATTCTCTTTTTCATGCTCTATCCACTTAACAGGTAAAAAATATCCTCCCTCTAAGATACTTATTTTTTCTATATCGAATCCTTCCATAACTTGACATACACCAAATACACTCTTCATTGTATGGTCATTTTCACAGATTACTTTCTCACTATTATATAACAAAATATAATCATCTGTATTTATGTTTTTAAGATATTCTAATTGCTCTAGGTTAGTCGGTTGAATAAATAATTCTTCATTGTCTATACATTCATCTACATTTTTATAATAATAGTTTTTTAGATACCATTTATTATTGTCACTTTCTTCTATCATTTTTCTCAATGATTTCTTATCTTGTAACTTAATGATTTCTAAATATGAACTAATATCATTATTACTTAATTTATAAAACTCGCTTGTATATACTTTGTAACTTGAAACTGCATCAAAGTTGTGCATCCATTTCACTGGCAATGTATGCCCCAAAATATGACTTAATTCATAACCATCTTCAAAACTTTCATCAACTATACCAATAGATACACTACATTTAATTTTTTCTTCTATATTTTGATATGCCTTATATAAAAAATAATCTCCTTTTTTAATTGACATAAACTTTTTTATAAAATCTTTGTCATTACAGTTCTCATTGATATATTTTTCTGATTTTTTTCCCATATTGAATACTTTTTTTAGATTTATTTTTATATCAAAACCAAGTGCAATTATACTTTCTTCTCTAAAAACTTGTGGTGTATCTGTTTCTTGATAAAAAAATTCTTCCATTAACCAATACTCTGCAATCCTTATATTTTCAGACATATCTTTCTCCTTAATATCTAAAATATGCTAATTATACAATAAAGCAACTTTAATCTTTCCACCTAAATTTTCTTTTAAGTATAAAGAGAATATCACTTCATATTTTTCTTCTATCTTACTTTGAATATTATTTATTAAATCATTCAATTCTACTAGAGAAAAATCCATATTTCCTTCAACAAATACAATGCCTTTTTTATTTACAAATTCTTCACCAAGATATTCCATTCTCTCAAATAAAGTGTTAGCCATTTTACTATATTCTTTTGTATCTTCAAATTCTTCAAAAGAATACTTAATTCCTTTATCTCCTATAATCGCTTCTTTTAAGTCAGTTATATCTATATTTATCATACAAGAATCTGAAATAGACTCTATCATAATATTCATCAAATCAACAAATTTAAAAATACTCTCTCTATTGATTTTAAATTCTCTTCCAAGTTCCAAATCTTCTTTATTTTCCTTATCAGAACAATTCATTCCTATAGATAAAATTCTTCTTTCATTTGACATATATGAAATAGCTTTTATAATTTCTCTACTTTGTTTATCTTCAGTTGAATAGGCTAAAAATAATATGTCTACTCCGTCTAAAAGACTTCTTACATATTCTTTCTCAACTTCTTGATTTATATTGATTCTTTCTATGTCTACATTTTCTTTTATTTTTTCTTCTATTTCATTTATTATATTGATACCTTCAGTCCCAATACCAATTATCTTAGCATTCTTATTAAAATCTTCCATTATAATACATTTCTCCTTAATGATTATTTAGTTTTAACATTTTTAAATATTATAACATATTTTCTTCAAAAAAATATTTTAACTCCTTAGCCTTGTCATAAAGCAACTTATTTATAAATTTCGGCTCTACCACCCTTGCCTCTTGCCCTATTGAAAATAAAGTAGATACATACCAATCTATTTCATCATGCTTTATAAATGTATCAATTATACCACTTCCATCTTCATTCATCTTTATATCTAAATCATAAGAATCATTCTTTAGTTTCAATACACCTTCTTCAGTCAATAGTACACATAGTTTAGTATTTTCATCAAATTCTTTAGCAAATTGCATATTTTCATATGCTTCCATATATACTGTGTCTATCCACTCTTTCAAACTTATATTTTTCTTTTTGCTATTTCCTATCCTTTTAAATTCAATTACATTTTCCATACAAATTAATATAATCTTATCACTCTCATAATCATACACAGGTGTAAACCACACACACTTCTTTAAAAATATACCTATAGGACATACATTTTTTTCATGTAATTGATTTCCAGACTTATATTTAATATTTAAAATACAAGACTCTGATGAAGCTCTAAAAATTTCAACTATATCACTACTTTTATACATTCCTTCATTAGGTATAAACTCAATATAACTTTTTATATTATCTATTCCTTCTTTTATACTGCTTTTACGCTCATAACTTATTTTTCTTATTATAGAATCAATTTCTTTATCTATTAACATCGACCTATAAATTTGAAGTGACTTAAGAGCAAAGAAGATGGACATGACTTCTATTTCTGTAAATACAACAGGAGGTATATAACTATTATTTAAAACCCTATATCCTCCATTCCTACCCTTCTCTGTCTGAATTGGAAGTCCCATTTCATTTAATTCTGTCAAGTATCGTTGAATAGTCTTAGTCGAAAGATTAAACTCTTCTGACAACTCTTTAATTGTAAACTTCTGTTTATCATTAATATATGTCCAAACATCAGTTAATCTTTTTATCTTTGACAAATAAAATCCCCCTTATTATTAATACTAATCTTAATCTATGAAATGATAATTTATTTTTTAAAATTTAATATCGATGACCTTCTTGTATTTTTTCATTAAGAAACTGAAAAATGGTACTCCAACCACTGTCACAACCACAAATTCTCCAAAACCTACCTGTATCATAGATAAAATCAAAGGAAGTCCAAAAAATATGTTTAACATCAATCCAACTACAACTGCATTTACGATAGTTGGCCATATAGAAGCTATGATCAGTGTGCCTTTACTTTGTCCACCTATCTTTCTAGTAAAATAAATCAAACTCCCACTTATAAATGTAGCTAATGTCCCAAATACTATATCAGGTACACCATATGGTCCTATAACATTTGCTAAAAAGCATCCTAATGTAAGACCTACTATGTATCCTTTATCTAAAAATGCTAAGAGCATCATAATCTCTGCTATTCTAAATTGTATTGGTCCATAGCTTATAAATCCCAATGACAGAGTTAAAACAGCATAAATTGCTGTAACAACTGCTGTTAATGCTATATTAATACTCTTTCTTCTCATATCTGTCTCCTAGTAAAAATTTTATTGCTAAAAATTAATAATATAACTTTATTTTATACAAATTCTATAAAGTTAAACAGTTATTTTATATAAATAAATTATTTTAACGAACTATTTTATTAATTCAATTTATATTATACAATATGATACATATAAACTCAAATATCTATATTTTAAATATATGTTATAATTATCGTATACAAATTCAAATTTAATTTTCTATTATTCTATAAAAACATTAAAAAAGAGCCTTAAAATTAGGCTCTAATAATTTATGTCAAAATCAATGAACTCTGCTATCTTTTAATTTAGATAATATCATCCAAGTACCTATGCAATCAATTTCTAGTTGTTTTTCTATCTCATCATACAACATTTCTTGATATGATGTATTTAAAACTACATTTTCAACAAGTTTAGAAATTTCCTCTTCTGCAAAGTCAATTTCTATTTGATTTTGTTTTTCTTTAAAGAACACTCTTACTTTTCTCTGACTTATCGAACGACCCTCAAAGCTGACTAAACATTCTAAAATGTTTTTATCTCCTCTAAAATTATTTACTGCTCTTATGTTATTTAGATTTCCAGCCAAAACATCATCCCCTTAGTTAATTTTATATTTTATAAGTAAAATTCATAATATTATAATAACTACTTATTAAATATCTTTCAACAGGTATGACATAACTGGTTGTTTAACATGTAAAACTAGTCTAAAATCTTCATAAATAATTATTTATTCATTGCCATGAATACTTTTTCAGGTGTAATAGGAAGTGTATTTATTCTCACACCAACCCCATTAAATACAGCTTCTTGTACAGCTGGCAAAGGTGTATTTATAACAACTTCTCCAACTGACTTAGCACCAAATGGCCCTGTTGGTTCATAAGTTTCAACAAAATCTACTTCTACATTTCCAATATCACATCTAGCCGGAATCTTATATTGCATAAATGTATTCGTATCCATACTACCTTTTTCTGTGTATCTAACTTCTTCAAATAAGGCCATTCCAATCCCTTGAACAATTCCACCTTCAACTTGTATCTTAGCTAGATTTTTATTTATAACTGTTCCACAGTCTACTATAGCCACATAATTTACTAAATCAACCTTCCCAGTTTCTTTATCTATTTCAGTTTCTGCAAAACCAGCTATAAAAGGTGGTGGTGATACTGGACTACCATGAGAAGCAAGACCTATCAATTGATTAGTGTCAGGCCCAATTGTAGAATCCACTGCTATATCAAATAATAATGTGCTACCTTTTTTACTAGTTAAGTTTACACCATCAAATTCTACTTCATCTATATCAACACCTAGTTTAGTAGCTCCAGCAGAAATTATTTTTGCTCTTAAGTCTTGAGCAGCTTTAACTACTGCCATACCTGTTACATAAGTAGTACTTGAAGCATATGAACCTGGGTCATATGGAACTAAGTCAGTATCAGCCGATATGACTGTTATATTTTCGATACTCGTTTCAAGTACTTCAGCAGCCATTTGGGCTAGGATTGTGTCACTTCCTGTACCCATATCAGTAGAACCTATCATAAGTGTATAATCTCCACAGTCATTCAATTTAATTTCAGCTGAAGACTTGTCAAGACCTTGTATACCAGAACCTTGCATAGTAATTCCCATACCAACACTTCTAATCTTTCCATTCTCAAGATGTTTACAAGGATATTTTTCATCCCATCCAATAAGCTCTTTACCCTTATTTATACATTTTACTAAATCCACACTATTTAAAGTTTTTCCATATGCAAATGTAGTCTCACCTTGTGTTACTACGTTTTTTAACCTTAAATCTGTTGGGTCCATTTTTAATTTGTCAGCAAGCATATTTATAGTTGATTCAACAGCAAAACATCCTTGAGAAGCTCCATAACCTCTAAGTGCTCCTGCTGGCATTTTATTAGTATATACTACATCTGCAATGAATCTTGTTGCTTCAACTTTATTATACATTGGTAAAGTTTTTTCTCCAACCAAACCAATAGTTGTAGAGGCATGCTCTCCATATGCACCTGTATCAGAAAGTGCATTTATATCTATAGCTTTTATTATTCCATCATTAGTAGCACCTAGTCTAACCTTCAATCTCATCGCATGTCTACTTGTTGAACAATTAAAAGTTTCTTTTCTATCATAAATTATTTTAGCTGGTTTACCTGTTTTTAAAGTTACAATTGCTGAGAAAATCTCCACACATGCAGTTTGTTTTCCGCCAAATCCACCACCAATTCTAGGTTTTATGACTCTAATTTTACTAGCTGGTAGCTCTAATGCACGAGACAAATGTCTTTTAACGTGAAATGGTATTTGAGTTGAACTTACTACAACCAATCTACCAGTGTGGTCTAAATAATTGTATGCTCTATATGTCTCCATCATTGCGTGCGCTTGTGCTTGAGTATAATAAGTTTCTTCAATTACTATATCACAATTACTTAGTACTTTGTCCATATCACCTTTAGTATAATCATGATGTGATACTATATTATTTTCTCTCTGCATACCTATGTCAAAGTTACAATGTCTATCCTCATCATGAACTACAACTTTATTCCCTATTGCTTTTTCAAAATCCAAAACAGGAGTAAGTACTTCATACTTTACCTTGATAAGATTCATTGCCTTAATTGCTGTCTTTTCATCCACAGCAGCAACTATAGCTACTTCATCACCTACATACCTAACAACATCTTCAAGAATTAATCTATCATATGGAGATGGTTCTGGATATGTTTGACCAGCAAGTGTAAATCTAGATTTTGGTACATCTTTATATGTTAAAACACATTCAACACCATCAACCATTTCTGCCTTTGATGTATCTATATCTTTTATTTTTGCATAAGCATGAGGACTTCTAAGTATCTTTACCACCAAAGCATCTTTTGCTGATAAATCATCTGTATACACAGGTTTACCTGTTGTAATACTCATTCCATCTATTTTTTTGATTCCTTTTCCAACTATATTCATGTTCTACTTTACCTCCAGATAAGTTTTGATAGCTCTTAACTGTCCCATATATCCTGTACATCTGCATAGATTTCCTGTCAGATAATGTTTTATTTCTTCATCTGTAGGATTTTCAAGCTCATCTTTCATTGCAAGTACAGTAAGTATAAAACCAGGAGAACAGAATCCGCACTGCTCAGCACCTTCTTTTACCAAAACTTCGCTAAACTCTCTAACTTCATCTTCTAAACCTTCAATTGTAGTTATTTCTTTATTTAAAGCTCTCAATGTCAATGTTGCACAAGATAATGTAGGTTTCTTATCAATTAAAACTGTACAGAGACCACAACATCCTGTGTCACAACCTCTTTTTACACTTAAATTACCAACTTTCCTTAAAGTGTCAACTAAATATTCTTCTGGCTCTATATCTACACTTTTTTTCTTTCCATTTATATTAAGTTTCACTAACATTAAATAACCTCCATTATAGCTCTTTTTAAAAGTACTTTACTCATAGCTTTTCTATAATCCCTAGATGCTCTCATATTAGAACCAAAAGTTAATTCTTCTGACGCAATTTCTATTGCTTTATCTATATTAACTTCATTAACTTCATTATTAGATAGGAATTCACTAGCTTGTTTCGCAATCGTAGCTTTTTGAGGTCTTGCACCTACACATAATTTAAATTTTCCCATGTGTTTTGATACAGATACATTTAGGAGAGGATAATCACTCTTTGCATTTCTTAGTGATTTATAAGAAGCATTTTTATTTGTTTTCTTTATATATACCTTAATTAGTAAATCTTTCTCATACTCTCTATTAAGAAACTCTTCAAGACTAATCCTTCCAGCTTTATATAATTCTACTTCTGTGTCTAATGAAAGCAATGCTACTATCAAGTCAGAAAAACCATATTTAGAAAATACTGTAGCTCCAACCGTTACTACATTTCTAAACTGAATTCCTATTATATCTTTAACTGAATCTTCTATTATATCTCCAAAATTTTTTTTGACTATTTGACTTGTCTCTAAAGTTCTAAAAGTAGTCATAGAGCCAATCTCAATATAATCTTCCTCTTCTTTTATATAGTCTAAGTTTAAATTAGATAATTCTATCCCTGTACCTATTCTTTTTTTCCCCATTCTTAAAAAAGCACTTCCACCAATCACTTGATTAGTTTTTCTTTTATTTAAAATTGAGTACGCTTCTTCTACTGTATCTGGCTGTACAATATCCATAACCGTAAACATAAATTTCCTCCCTTATTTGCTATTCTTATTTTAAATACAACTAATTATATCATAGCTTCAACAAATTTTGATAATAAATATATCCAATATGTAAATTCTGTAAATTACTTCTACATAAAAAATGACTATTTCAACAATTATCATTAGATAATTTTAAAATAGCCATTATTATGTATTATTTAAAGTGAAATTTTAAAAAGTTGATACTTTTTCACTTATATTTATCACTTCTTCTTCTAATAATCCAAGTTTTTTAGCTACCAATTTTGTAGTACTTCCTTGTATTACTAAAGTTATTAGTATAGTCATAAATACTACTGATGAAATTACTTCGTATCCAGGAACTTTCATTGCTGAAATGATACCACAAAGTGCAGCTGGTATTACTCCAGTTTCCCTTACCCACATCATAAATAACATTTCATTTTTACTCCATTTTGCTTCTCTATCCACAAGTGTACAAACTAAAACACAAAGTGGTCTTGCTATAAACATTAATACTAGTACTGTAATTACAGATGGTACAAAATATTGGCCTAATTGAGCTAAATTAACTTGGCTACCTAATATTATAAATATTGCCATACGACAAATAGTACCTAAAGTTTCAGCAACATAGAAATCTGCATCATAAGATTTTTGACTTAACCAAATTCTAAAGTTTTTCTTATTACCAGTTATTATACCTACAATAAAGCAAGACATGTATCCACTTCCACCTAATTTTGTAGATAATTCATATGCAACAACAACTGAAATAACAGATATTATTGGTGCAAAATCTTTGAATATTCCATATGGTTTATCATTAACCAATTTCAAAAGCAGTATTCCTGTAATTAAACCAATCACAACTCCGACAATAACCATTGTCCCTAATTCATAAATATTTTCACTTAATGAAAATTTATTTGATAAAATTACAGCTAACACTGCTGATGTTAATATAGCTCCTGTTGCATCATTAAAAGCTGATTCACTTATTACAGTTTGTTTTACTCTATCCTTTATTTTTACTTGATTAAATATAGGTACAAGAGTAGCTGGGTCTGTTGATGCTATTATAGTTCCTGCTAGTAAAGCAGTCATCGCACTTATTCCAAAAGCAAAGCTTATTACTTGTTGCATTATAAAAGCAGATATCACAACTCCTAAAGTAGCTAGTAAGAATACAGATATCTTTACATTTCTCAACACTTTTAAACTTATTTCTTTTCCACCTAAGTATAAGATAAATGCAGAACCAAATGTAAGTATTAATTGATTTTCTATTTGAAATCCGCGAATATCTATAAATTTTAAAAATGATGGTCCTATTAGAATTCCTACAAGTAAAAATAGTACAACATCAGGAACTTTCAATATTTCGCTAAGCTTGCTACAAATTATTCCAGTTATACTTACAACAGCAAAAATCACCAATAAATTATTACTGGCAATTGTGTGTATAGATGATTCCATGTCAGTCTCTCCTCCCAATATGCATGCATTATATGACATACTCATTTATTCGTTTTACTATATAATTATAGCACACAAATAAATGTTATCAATCATATTTTTTCCTTCCTGCAACTTAACCTTCATTTTTGATAATTAAATAACGCTTCTATAATTTTAATATTTTTTACCAGTTATTAAAAGGTTGATTTTGTCAAGTTTATAATATATATATATTAATACTATCTATATATATATCTTTTTTAGATATTTTTCGACTTTTTTTCTTATTAAAATAACTTTAAATTTAACAATAAAACATTTCATTATATATTTTTTTTAAAACGTACTATTTTCAACATTTTCATTAACTTGGTTTATTCATTTTTTTCTTATCTATCCTATATCCAAGCATACTTCCTATATTTTTACTTGGATGTAATTCTTCAGCAATTTCAAGCTTGTTATGAAGATTTTTTTTCGTACTAAAAATATTACTTCTATTTTCATCTTTTTTATCTTTTTTCATATTTTGTCCTTTCAAAACAATATAAATTTTTCTATTTATTACTTATTATTTCAAATTTCTATAGTTTTAATCAAAAAAAGGAAATTTCTCAATATAATATAGCTTATTTAACACTATATTCGTATCTAGAATTTCCCTAATTATTTTACTAATTAAATTTTTCAATAACTTCCTCTAAATTAGAACTTACTTCTTCTTCTTTTTTCCAATTATTTAAGGTATAATGTGTCCTAAACGTAAATATCCCCGAGACTATTAATATAAAATAGTATACAAATCCACTATATAATAGTACTGAATACCCTAATAACTCTTTGGGAATTATTTTTGAAAACATAGTAAAGAATGTAACTTCATTCGCTCCAACATTTCCTGGTGTTGGTACTGGCGATATTGCCATATACAAAAACACTTGTAGTGTCATTATATGTATGTATGATACTCCTTTTAGATTTGAAGCTTTATACACACAATAGACTATACTAAAATACGCTATTAGTTGCAACACAGTAAGTAATATACTTAAAACTAAAACTCTCACATTTTTAATAAATATTTTTATAGAGTAATTATAATCATCAATATAATGATTTACTCTATCACGTTTTGAATCTAAGAGTTTAAATGTCTTAAATTTAGATAAAAAATTAATCAAAATTTCTGCTACCATTTTTACTTGTTTTGGACTAAATACTATTAGTAGTCCACCTAACAACATACTTACATTCATAATCATCCCGACCGTTATCAAAACTCTAACAGAATGTATTTGTTGCATTAATAACGGCTTATTTAGTAAAATTAAAATTCCACAAAACATGGTAACTGTACTTTGAAACACCACTGTCTTGTTAGTAACTATAGCTACTGATTTGCTAAGGCTCACATCATATTTTGTAAGTGCATATATTTGCATTGGTTGACTCCCAGATGCAAATGGAGTAACTAAGTTATAGTAAAATCCCATCGTAGCCATTTTAATACCAATAAATTTTACTTTTGTCTTCTGAACTGCATTTATTATCAAATGAGTTACAATAGCTTCAATTAGCATATATACTAGTATTATTAATATCCCAAAGAATATATAGGCCTTATTTACCATCCTTATAATTTTAGGTATCATTTTTATATCTAAAGTGGTTAACACTAAATAAGTAGTAATACATATCAAAAATAGCAAAAATCCATATTGAATAAAATCTTTTTCTTTTTTGGATAGTTTTCTCATTTATTTTCTCCTAAATTTTTTCATATCACTATATCATAGTATACTACTTAACATATTCTTTGCAATACTAAAAAAAATAAGTCTCTATTTGACACAAACACATCTATAAACTTTTAAAAATTTTTACTCCTTTAGTAGAAATAATTCTCCATATCATAAAATCTAGTATTAATGTAAGCACACTTGCTAAAACAATATACATATTTAAAAATGAAATTCCCATTAATATATATATACCTCCAAGTACAACTATATATATTAATGATGCTAACATTGTAACTATCATACTTGCACTTCTCTTTACAACTGCAACTTCATTTTTCCAATCAAGATTTGGATATAATAAATTTGTTAATAACCCCATCAAAGCTACAAACATTGAAAAAGTTGTAAGTAAACAAATTGATACAATAATAAATTGGACTTCAAAATCTAATTTTATAGACACTAATATCAAACACAAAATAGATAATGGTGCATTTAATAAAAAATTCATCAATATCTTTGACCAGAATATTTCTTTTTCATCTATTGGAGAAGATTTTAATATCCATAAATTTTTTCCTTCAAAAGAAATCGAACAATATGTTGTACAATTCATTACCATTATAAAGAAGAACACACCTAATAACTGTATTTTTATGATACTAAAATCAATATTCATTTTTAGCAATTCAGCCATTTTATCTGCCCCAAATAGTAATATTAAAATTGTACCTACTATTAGAAATAACAGACCAACAGATGAATTTAAAAAGTAAATGAATGAAGAAGAATATCTTTTAAACTCCTTTTTTAATAGAGCTTTTGATGGTCTTGAAATTTTTTGACTCTTAAACTCATAACTTTTTGACTTATAACTTTCACGCATTTTAGAATTTATATTTTTAAATCTTTTAGCAAATAAAGTTATAAACATAAAAAATGGTATTATTGATATTGATATAAATGCTAAAAAAGAAATTATACTTCCTGTTTTAAGAGCATCAACAAAATAATATGTAGGTGGATATATTTTTCTAATAGTTTCTGAAATAGATACACTATTCTTTAACATTTCAGCTGATATAGAATTCAGTCTTGACATAAATAGAGTATAAAGTAAAAGCAATATTACACTACCTATGATTAATACTAAATTTTTATATTTTATTTTTGATGATATCTGCCCTATAAATAAAAAAATTATTGATGATGCAACTATTGGTAATAGAGGCAAAGCTAAAAATAATAATATTAAATAAGGAAAATAAGCTATACTTACATCAGAATTAAAAAAATAAACTACTGCTGGTATAATCATACATACTGAAGAAAATAAATAGTTTGTTCCAATCAACATCAATATTTTACTTGCTAGTATAGTAGATTCTTTTATAGGTAAACTAGTCAAGAGATCTAAATCTTTTGCTTGAAATAGATATGATGAAGTTTTGTATAATGATGTAACGATAGTTGTTAATGTTGACAGTCCAAACCCAAATATCAGTAACATTTCCATTTGATTTATCTGTTTCAAAATATCAACTAGAGAAAGACTTAAGCTAGTTACATAAAAAATTAGCAACCCTGCTATAATAACAATTGAAAATACCATTCCTATTATTTTTTGTTTTTCTCTTCCATCTGCTTTTTTTAAAGTATTCAATTTAAATTCATTTATTATATTAGTTTTTATTAATATACTTAGATTGTTCATGTTTTATCATTCCTCACTTTAGACACTATATTGTATAAAAAACAATTTATTTTTCTATTAACTCCAAAAAAATACTTTCAAGTGAATTACTTCCTTTAACTTCTTCTGTGCTTCCATAAGCAATTATATTTCCATCCTTTATTATGGCAATCTTATCACAAATTTTTTCGGCAACTTCTAAAACATGTGTTGAGAAAAATATACAACCACCTTTTGCACAGAATTCTTTCATAATCTCTTTCAATATAAACGATGCCTTTGGGTCAAGACCTACAAAAGGTTCATCAAGAATTAAAATTTTTGGATTATGTATTAAAGCTGAAATTATGGCTAATTTTTGTTTCATACCATGTGAATATGAAGATATTAAATCTCCTAATGCTTTATTAAGTTCAAACTTATTCGAATAATATTTTATTAACTCTTCTCTTTTATTTTTATCAACTTCAAATATGTCTGCTATAAAATTAAGATATTGTACACCAGTTAATGATTCATATAAATCCGGATTATCAGGTATATATGCCATTTCTTTTTTACATTCAACAGGTTGTTTTTTTATCGACTTAGAATTTACAAGCACCTCTCCCTCTTCAAAATCGTGTATCCCAACAATTGCCTTAATAGTAGTAGTTTTACCTGCACCATTATGACCTATAAACCCAAAAAGCTCTCCATCATTTACATCAAATGAAATATTATTTACTACTTTCTTATTTTTATATGATTTAGATACATTGATTACCTTTAACATAATTTCCCTCCATATTATAGTTTTGATAGTTGTTATATATAATATATAACAACTATCAAATAATTACAACTTTTATTTGTTTATTTTTAAAGTTTAGAAAATACAAAACCATTAGAAATATGGAAATATAAATTATATTTACTTCTAAATTACACATAATTATAAAAGAATATATAGTTCGATTTGCTTAAACAATGTATAATAAAAAATAGTTGACTATAATAATATTAATGATTAAATAGAAGGAGCAAAACATGAATACATTTGAACAATTAAAAATAAGTTCTACTTTGATAGATGGGCTTAAAAAACAAGACATAACTTCTCCAACAGAAGTTCAGACACTTGCTATAGAAAATATAATACAAAATAAAGATTTATTGATTAATTCTCAGACTGGAACAGGAAAAACACTGGCATATCTTCTACCTATATGTGAAAAAATTGATACATCAAAAAGAGAGACACAAGCGCTTATACTTGCACCTACACATGAACTAGTAATGCAGATTACAAACCAAGTTGAATTATTAGCTAAAAACTCAGAAATTCCTTTAACTTCTTTAGCTTTAATTGGGGAAGTAAATATACAAAAGCAAATAAAAAACATAAAAACAATAAAACCACATATAGTAATTGGTTCTTGTGGAAGAGTTTTAGACTTAATAAAACAAAAGAAATTAAAATCACATAATATAAAAACTATCGTCTTAGATGAAGTAGACAATCTATTGAATGGAAAAAATATAACTTGTATAGAAGATATAATAAGAACTACATTAAGGGATAGACAGATTATAGGATGTTCTGCAAGCCTTACTGATAATACTATAAAAATTTGTGATAAAATTATGAAAGAATTTGAAATAATAAAAACGAAAGAAAAGTCACAAATAAATCCTAATATAAATCACTCATATTTATTAGGTGAAATAAGGGATAAATTTAATTTTCTTAGAAAAACATTAGCTGCCACAAATCCAAAAAGAGCAATTGTATTTGTAAACAACGAAAAAAATATAGAAGTTCTAGTATCAAAACTAAATTATCATAATTATAAGGCAATTGGAATCTTTGGAAACATGGCAAAAGAAGATAGAAAAAATGCAATAAATAAATTTAAACTTGGAAAAGCAAAAATTTTAATTACAACTGATTTATCTGCTCGTGGACTAGATATAGTAGATGTAAGTCATGTTTTTAATTTAGATTTTCCAAAAAGTAAAAATGAATACTTGCATAGATGTGGCCGAACTGCTAGAGGGAATCGAGATGGTAACACAATCTCAATAATAACAAAACAAGAATTAGATGTGATAAAGGATTTACAAAAAGAATTTAATATAACAATTGTGCCTAAAATTTTACAAAATGGAAAGCTAATAGATACAGTTAAATAATTTAACAAATACAAAAGAGCTGTAATTTCTCATTAAAACATGTTAGAAATTACAGCTCTTTATTTTATTAAATTAATTTTTTAAATAATATTCATTATAAAAGCCAAAGTTTTATTATAAATAATATAGCCAAGACAATCATTACTATAGAAACATGCTTCTTATCTTCTGCTTTTTTAGTTCCAAATATATTGTAAAATACATTTACGAAAACATAAGTTAATATACCTAAAGTTAAACCATCACCTATACTATAAGTTAATGCCATACAAGCAATAGTAACAAATGCTGGAACACCTTCAGTTATATTGTCAAACTCTATATCCTTAACTGTACCAAGCATTAAATATCCAACATATATTAAAGCTGGTGCTGTAGCACATGATGGAATTGCTATAAATACAGGAGAGAAAAACATTGCAGCTAAAAATAAAATCCCAACTGTAACTGCTGTCCATCCAGTTCTTCCACCTGCAATAACTCCTGTTGAACTTTCAACATAAGTTGTAACTGTAGACACTCCAAGTCCTGCACCTACTGTAGTTGCAACTGCGTCTGTAAGTAAAGCTCTTCCTACATTAGGAACATTTCCTTTTTCATCTAGCATGTTTGCTTTAGAACAAACACCTACTAATGTACCAACTGTATCAAAGAAATCAACAAATAAAAATGTGCAAACTACTACTAAAAATCCACCTATATTCGTTGGATGTAATACATATCCTAAATCTATTTTACCTGCTATTGGTGCTAAACTTTCAAATTTAAATACTCCACCAGGTAAATATATCCCTAGTTTTTGTGCATACTCTGGATTCATAAAAGCAAATCCCCAAGCAAGTAATGAACTTACTACTATTCCAAAAAGTATAGAACCTTTAACTCTTTTTTTATCTAATACAGCAATAATTATTAATCCTATACAAGTTATTATTACTGCTGGTGTAAATCTACCCATTTTGATAAGAGTAGCTTGATCTCCAATAACAATTCCGCTATTTACTAAACCTATAAGTGCAATAAATATACCAATACCACCTGTAACAGCTAATTTCATATTTTTTGGTATTGCATTTACAACAGCCTCACGAACTCCACTTACTGATAAAACTATAAAAATAATACCTTCTACAAATACTGCTGTAAGAGCCACTTCCCAAGGAACACCCATTTGTAAAACTACTGTGTATGCAAAAAATGCATTAAGACCCATACCTGATGCCAAAGCAAAAGGAAGATTTGCAACTACACCCATTAAAATACATCCAAATGCCGCTGCTAAACATGTCCCTGTAACAAGTGCACCAGCTGGCATACCTGTCTCAGATAAAATATTTGGATTTACAGCTATTATATAAGCCATAGTTAAAAAAGTAGTTACTCCTGCAATGACTTCTTTTTTCATATCAACATTTTTATTAGTCAAAATTGGAAAAAGTTTCTGCATGGTACTACTGTTTGTTGTTTGCATAACAACACCTCCTATTAAATTTTACAAAAAAACGACACAGTAATTGATAAGCTGAGCCGTATCCTTCATAATTCAGTTAATTAAATATTTAATTAACTAAATAATAGTATACATAGTCAGAATATTTACGGTATTCCGGTAGAAACTTATGACCCATATTGTCAAAATTATATGTTATACAATCCAAAACATTATTTTTTCTTTACGAATATTATTTTAATTTATATAATTAATTTTGTCAATATATACGTATATATTATACTGATTTTGTATTAATATTCGATTATATTAAGTATTAATTTCTCTTATCCCGATTATAATTATATTCTTTACATTTTCGAAAAATATATGATATTTTAATACAATTTATTTATAGTTGAAATATAAAGCTTACTCTAAGATTATATTATAATGAATTGATAAATTTTTTATTTTTAAAAAACAAAGTGAAGAATTTAACTATATGCCATAAAGGGTATTAAAAAATTAAAGTTATTGTAAATCATATAATCAATGAATAATCTTTTGATAAAATGTATTTACCTCCATTATGATATAATAAATTATGGAGGTGAATATAAAAATGGGTATTATTCTTAAGCCAAAAAAATTTTATATGACTATTATAGCTACAATAATTCTGTACTTTTCTCTTAATTACAGTTTTAATATAAAATTTTCTATATGCTTATCTTTTTTAACCATCTTAATTTGGGCTATAGACTCTGTTGAAAAAACTGTAGTTGCATTATTTTTCGTAATTCTAGCATTTATTTTTAACATTGCACCCTTAAATGTAATTTTACAATTTTTATTTACAGAAAATTTTTATATAATAGTCCTTGCCTACATAATTACTAATGCAGTTACAAAGACAGGTGTTGCAAGGATTATTTCTGAAAAATTAATTTTAAATATTGTTAACACTCCTAAAAAAATGATTCTTTTATCATATATTTTAGGTATATTGTTAATATTTTTTATTCCACAACCATTCCCAAGGGTCATTTTGGTATCAGCTTTTTACAAAGAGTTTTTAAAAGAACAAAAAATAACTGAAGATTCAAAATCTATACTTTTATTTAGCATATTTACAGCATCTACCTTTACATCTATGTTTTTTATAAATGGAGATACCCTTTTAAACTACGTTGTATTAGAACTTGGAAACTGTAATATAAATTGGGGTCAATGGGCTTTTTATATGTCTGTTCCAACTATAATTACTTGTCTTGTAACTTATTTTTTATTTATTTTTATTTTTAAAAAAGAATTAGCTTCAATAGAATTTATTTCTAACAAAAATCTTGATTCTAATAAATTTCAATTTTCATATTCTAATTTTAAAATGGAGTTTAATTTATTGAATAAGGAACAAAAATACACTTTTTTATGCCTAGGAGTAATGTTTTTTATGTTTTTGACCCAGTTTATACATAACATAAACACTCTAATCATAATGTCAATTTGTGTACTTCTTTTATTATTAAGAAAAATAATTGGATTCAATACTTTAAAAGAAATAAACTGGAAAGTCCTTATTTTTTTCGTAGCGGCATTTTCAATTGGAGGAGTATTAAAGTACTCTGGAGTTGTAGATATAATGGGAAATTATTTGATAAAGTTTATACCACACTCTTCAGAAATTATTTCAATCTTATTTTTAATAACTCTAACAATAGTATTGAATATATGTCTTGGAAGTGCTGTTACTACATCATCTGTGGTAATACCATTGCTTGGAAGTTTGCACATACTAAAAGAAAATAGCATTACATTATGCCTATTTGTCTATATCATAGTAAGTATACAATACATACTACCATTCCATCATGCAACAATAATGGTTGGACACGGTGAAAATCTGTATAATAGCAAGGTTATTTTTAAGTATGGTTTAACTTTAATTCCTTTAACTTATTTTATAATAATATGTGTGACATTCCCCTGGTGGAGATTCATAGGTTTAGAAATCTAAAAAGATGAAAATATGAATTAACTTAAAATAATAGCTTAAATTATTAAAAATAATTCATATTTTCATCTTTTAATACAAGTCTACTTACATAATTAGGCATAAAACCACTTTTTAATTATAATGCTAGATATTATTTGTTTTACTACCTTTTCCAAAAGTATTCTCCCAATCTTCTATAAACTTATCTACACTCCAGTCTGTCAATGGATGATTCATCATAGCCTTACAAATATCGTATGGTACTGTAACACTATGTACTCCATTTTGCATTAATTCTATAACTTGTTGTGCATTTTTAAAACTTGCAGCAAGTACTTTTGTGTCCATTTTATATGTATCTATTATTTTTATAAGCTCTGAAACCATAGATACTCCATCACCAGATATATTATCAAGTCTATTTACATAAGGCGCGATATAGTTTGCTCCAGCTTTTGCAGCCAAAAAACCTTGATGTGCTGTAAATATTGCAGTAGCAGTTATTTTTATCCCTTTTTTATGAAGGTCTTTTATAGCTCTTAAACCATCTTGTGTTACAGGTATTTTTACATATATGTTTTTTCTCAAACTACTTATATATAATGCCTCTTCTAATATTTCTTCATACTTTTTACTTAACACTTGAGCATGTATAGGCATATCCTCACCTATAATTTCACCAATCTCATTTATGAGTTGCTTAAAATTCTTTTTTTCTTTTGAGACAATACTTGGATTTGTAGTTACACCATCTATTGGTAAACAAGTACATAATTCCTTAATCTCCTCTACATTACCTGTATCTAAGATTAGTTGCATTAAAATATCCCCCTTTAGTTTTTATTTATTCTTATTATATATTGATTTGGTATTATTTTCAATAATTTTGTTATTGTTTTTTCTTTTTTATTATTGTTTTACTTTTCTTTTTAATTTTATAATCTCTTTATTTATTAAATTCTAAATATATAATTATCAAAAATATACTTTTTATATTAAATTAATTTTGTATTCCATGTTAAAATAGTTGATATATGGTATTTTATCTTATAATATTTACTATAATACTACATTAGGAAAAGAGGTAAAAAATGTTTGCAGAAGAAAGGATTCAAGCTATATTAAATATCCTAAAAAAAGAAGGTAGAGTTACTGTAAAAGAACTCAGTTCTAAATTTAACGTTACAGAAGATTGTATAAGAAAAGACTTAAAAAATATAGAAAAAATCTCTTCAATACGAAGAATTTATGGTGGAGCTGTATTAGCCAGAGAAACCTTAGAAAACCAAGATACAAAAGATAGAAAAGAAATCAACATTCCAACAAAGAAAATAATAGCAGAGAAAGCATTTAATCTAATTACAGATAGAGAAACTATATTTTTAGACATCTCTACAATTAATATTTTACTGGCAAAACTTCTAGCTGAAAGTAATAAAAAGGTGACACTAGTGACAAATATGTTGGACATACTAAATGTAGTTACTTCAAGACCAAATAATTTAAATATAATCTCTACTGGAGGTTTATTAAATCTTAGTCTAGATGGATTTGTTGGCACTCCAACTATAGACTTTATATCAAAATATAAATTTGACAAGACCTTTATGGGTAGTTGTGGTGTGGATGTATTTAACTCTTCACTTACAACTTTTGAAATTGAAGATGGGCTTACAAAAAAAGCTATAATAAATTCAAGTAAGAAAGTATTTATAGTTATGGAAGATAAAAAATTTAAATTTGATGGAAACTTTAAATTTGCTCACTTAGAAGATATTAGTTCTATAATTACAGAAAAATCTCCTACTCCTGATATAGTAAACACTTTATCCGAATTTAATGTAAATGTTTTATAAACTCAATTACACACTTTATAGATTTACTTATAAATACAAATTATTATTTTATAAAGAAGCTTAAAAAACCTAATTTTCTAATAATTATTTTACAATTGAATTTAGTGGTTAAAACTAATTTGAAATAGACTTTCTAAATGTAATACAGTTATTTTTAGAAAGTCTATTTCTTTAACAAACAATTTAATACTATTATACACTATATATAAATCTTATTTCATTTCATCTTTCATTTGCTTTTCTATTTCTTTAGCAAATTTTTTTTGCTCGTATCTTTCCATCATTTCGTCTTTTTTCATTTCTAAGTTTACCATAGCACCTTGTGCATCATCTTTTAAATCCTCAGCAGTATTCTTCATTACATAAGCTGTCTTTTTAACACCGTCTTTTATATCTTCTTTCATATTTTTCATGTCTCTTTTTAATCTATCCATCAAAACTACCTCCTCTGTAAATATAATATTTTCTATATTTATTTTTCCCAAAGTACATATATTTATTTGCAATATCACTTATAATTTTTAAGTCATTAAATGTAATTTAATAGTGCTTAAATATATAAATTTTGATAGATTAAATATTTCTTGTTTCAAAATAAAAATAACATCAAACATAAACTATATGCTCGATGTTATTTTCTAAATTCACAATAACTTAATTGTTGGGATTACTATAATGATGACTTATATGGAGGATGTAATAAAATCTCATCATTATAGTTTGGTGTATTTTATGGTTTAAAACTTTTTTTATTTATATTTATATAATACATTTTTAGTATGAATTTTTTATGATTTTAGAATGAACTATTATTGAAACTTCTATATTATTTATTCAAACAAATCAATTTTTAAATTCGACTGTAAATACTACAGAGTTTTCTTTATTTTTTATACTATAATCAAATCCATGACTTTTAAAAATTTGACTGACTATATAAAGTCCAAGTCCACTTCCTCCAGTTTTTCGTGAACGAGATTTTTCTATTCTATAAAACGGATTAAATATTTCTTCTAAATAACGTTTCTCTATAGTTACACCAGTATTTTCAATTTCTAAAATTACCCTTTGATTAGAAGTCTTTTTATTTATACGTTTATTTTTATCATAAAGTCTAATTATAAGCTCTGAACCTTCAGGAGAATATTTTATGGCATTATTTATTATATTATTAATTGCCTTAGTTATTCTTTCTTGGTCTGCTTTTACTTCTAGATTTTCCTCTATTTTTAAAATAGTTTTCATATGTTTTTCTTCTATTAAAAATACTTGTCTTTTTACCAATCTATTTAAAAGTTCGCTTATATTTATTGATACAAGCTTCAAATCTTTTTCAAGTATCTCTGATTTTGAAACTTCTATCATTTCATTTACTAAATCTTTTAATTCTTGTGTACATTCATATGATTTTTTCAGATAAGTATCCCTATCTTTATACTTACCTACACTATAAATCATCCCTTCAATTTGACCACTTATTATGGTTATTGGAGTTTTTAGTTCATGTGATATTGTAGCTACAAAATCCTTTCTCCTATATTCTTGTTCTCTCTCACTCTCTATTATATTTATCAGAGGTTTTGTTATTACAATCGAATATATATAGGCTCCAATAATTGCTATTAATATCGCTATTGATATGATGTATGGCATTAACTTTCTTATAACTTCGTTTGCTTCATCAATTGGCTGTAATGGCATAACGAGTTCCAAAGTATATGGCCCATCTTTTGCATCTTTAGTATATATAGGTATAGATGTTCTATATTCATCCTCAATGCTATTAATCATGTACTTACTATATCTTAAAATAACTACTTCATTTTTACCATATACGATTTTTCCTTGACTATCTTTTAATAAAATAGCAAGATTTTGGTCTTTAGCCATATAATAAAGTCTTTCTTCTAGAGTATACGTATCAAAATGAATCGAACTATCTACTAAAGACTTTAAACTTTCTTGAAGAGACTCAATTTTATACTCATGATAATATGATGGCAATAAAAAATATAAAATTAAATATATTATTAAAGCTAATGCTATTAATAATGATGTCGTTATAGAAAATAACTTATACTTTATGCTTAACTTTTCCCACTTATCAAATATCCTTCTCAAGTGTATATCCTATCCCTTTTACAGTTTTAATATATGGTAATGATATTTTTTTTCTTATATTTTTTATATGTGCATCTACAATCCTAGTATCTCCATAATAGTCATAACCCCATATACTATCTAAAAGACCTTCTCTAGTTATAACCTGTGGATACTTTTCTATTAGAGCTTTCAATATATTAAACTCTTTTAGTGTAAGCTCTATAGGTTCTCCATCTATCTCAGCTATATATGTGTTTAAATCTAGCTTTAATTTTTCAAATACTATAAATTTATCATTTATAGTTTTGTTACTTCTTCTCAAAATAGCTTCTACTCTTTTTATAAGAAGATTAAATGAAAATGGCTTTGTTATATATAGCGATAGGTAAGACTTTGAAGTTATCTCCATCTTTTCCCCCGCTCCACACCGTACGTGAGACTTTCACCTCATACGGCGTTCCCTCAATTATTTATCAATCGTAATTATTTCATTTCCAACTATTTTACGGTATTTATTAATTTTCTTCATTGCACGTTTTTGATTTTCTGCCCATTTGATATATAACATTGGTATTTCATCACTTGTCATATGTATTAACTTGTGTATTATATGATTTAACAAAATTAGATTATCGTATTTATCTGTACCCCCTTGTTCTCTTGGCACTATATGATGCGTTTCCATATATAAGTCCAGTGGTAGATTACATATAGGACACATACCTTTTTGTGCTGAATATAATGATAGTCTATTGTCATTATATTCAATGCTTCTGTTGGGTATTGGATTTCTTACTAGGTAGTTCAATATATCTTTATCTATATAACCTAGTTTTTTGTGAATTTTCATCCGTCCTATTTCCGTATAATTTGATATTATTTGTTCAAAATTATATGGATTTCTAATTTTGATACCACATATTGGATATATAATTGCTTTGTTGACATATCTATCATATCCTTTATAGTGTTTGTATTTAATGATGTATTCCATTGTTTTATATCCATGTTTGGTTCTGCAACCTTTTAAACGTGTTTTGAAGCTTTTAGAAAGATTATAATTTATTTTTGAAAAATCTATATAAGCATTATTTGCAATGCCATAGTAGTTATGTGCCCCTGCAATTATTCTATTTAGTTTATATACATTCTTCGTTATAGGAAATTTCTGTATTATTTTTAATTGTTCTTTTATGTTATTTGTTACCTTTTGTTTTGCTTTTTCTGTTAATCTTACATACGCAATATATTTTTGATATTTTTTATAGGCTTTTATTTTAAATCCTAGAAATTCTGAATTTGTGTATCTTACATCTGTTATTTTAGATTTTTCTGGACTTACTTCTAATCCTAGTCTGCTTTTTAACCACTTTTGTGTTGCTAAATATGCTCTTTTTGCATGGTCATAGTTTTTACATATGATTTTAAAATCATCTGCATATCGGACTATGTACATTTCTTTCAGATTAGTTTTTTTCCTCAGGTCTCTGTATTTATTACCTGTATATTTATATTCTTTCTTAGTTTTGTATGTTTGCCATTGGTTACTTATCCACCAATCTAATTCATTTAATACAATATTAGCTAAAAGTGGCGATAAGATTCCTCCTTGTGGAACACCTTTTGATACTTTTCCGATTCCTTTTACTTCAGCTTTTAACATAGCACTTATTATACTTATCACTTTTTTGTCTCTTATTCCTATTGCCCAAATTTGCTTTAATAATTTACTGTGATTGACATTATCAAAGAAACCTTTTATATCTATATCTACAATCACATAAGCTTTGTCGATATTGATTTTCTTAAGTACATTTGCTATTGCATGTTCAGAGCTTCTGTTAGGTCTAAATCCATAACTATTTCTATGGAATTTTGCTTCACATATAGGTTCTAAAACTTGCTTTATACACTGTTGTATTAGTCTATCTTCTATTGTTGGTATTCCTAATGGTCGCATCTTACCGTTTCCTTTTGGTATCTCAACTCTTTTTATTTGTTGTGGTTTATAATTGCTTAATCTAGTTTTTATATAATTGAGATAATAATCTATTGGTTGATTTTCCCAATATCTTATATTGTGTCTATTAATTCCTGGAGTTTTACTTCCATGATTAGACTTTATTTTCCTGTAAGCTAACATTATATTTTCATTACTTGTTATGATGTTATATAGATTAGTGAATTTGCTTCCAGTTAAGCTTTGTCTATATAAATTGTCAAATATATGTTGCATATTGTAATATTCATTATATCTTAGTGTATCTTTCTTTAAGCTTATTTCTTCCGTATTTTTCATTGGTTTAGGTCGATTATCTCCTTGTAGTTTTTGTAACATGGAATATAATCTTTCTTAGTCTTAACTTGAACCCTAAAATTTGATTTGTTTTGTTTGAAATTAATTAGATAATTTTTAAATAATTGACTTGAGCCTATCCCTCCACTATTTATTATCATAGTTTCACAGGTACTGTGGCTCTACTCTCATTCGTGTAAAAGTAAGTTATATTAGATTTGTAGTTAATTTTGATTGGTGTATCATATGGGGTAATATTTTACCCCATATAATTTAATATATTAATAACATATATTAAATGCATTTTCTGTCGTATTCACGACAGTTCTTGAGAAATACATTTAATATTGAGGAAGGTATGATTTTCATACCTTCTTCTTTTGTAATTTCTATAAGTTCAACTCTTTCACGATTATTCACTATTTTTGGACATAGTCGTGTAAATTTGAAGTCATGATTACAAAATTCATATGTTATCATTATATCTAGGTAGAACTGTGTTCTACCTAGTTTTATTTCAGTAATTTCTGCTTTTTCCATATTCTTGAACTCCTTTGAAAATATATTAAAAACTAAAAAAGGAGGAGTTTTCAATGAATGAAAATGAAAATACTTTCCATAAATTATACCATTTTTGTATTTTATTGTCAATCAAAATGTTCTTTCTAACTTTCCTTACTACCACTTCATTTGCTTGATAAGAGCATCGATGTCACGAACTTTCCACTTTCCAACAACTTTATCTTTGCATATACCCTTAGACCTCTCCTATAACCCTGTTTCAACAATATTGCCTGTAACAATATAAGGTTTTTCATAACGACTAATTTTACTCAACCTCTGAAACGACTTTTTAGTCCCTTTACATTTCTATAAAGCATGCGTATAGAGTCTTTCTCTCGGAGATTCGTCGGAGTTTTCTACACTCATTCTAATCATAGGTATTTTATAGACACCCGACCTATCATGTACTCGACTACCTCTAGTTCGATTTTCCTTAGTATTGTATACTATTAGGGTACATTTCAGCCGACTTTACCAAGCTTACAACCTCTATATCTTATCCTATAGACGCTGTTTGGAGTATCAGTGTTAGCCCTTCAAGGCGTTACCCTATCATTTGACTAATCAAGTTGTTAGTTCTACTTATCGGATTACTAATACATACTTTTGTATGTATTAGTTTTATTTAATCTTCTAAGCGATATAGCTTTTCACTATATAAAGTGTCGCACAGTCATCACATTCTAGGTCAAAGCCTTTAAGTTGGTCCCCTTCATCATTCAAAGCAGTCAAAAATATAATTGGAACACTTGATGATTTTCTTATCATTTTACAAACCCCATAACCATCTAGATTTGGCATCATTATATCTAATATAACTAAATCATAACTTCCTTGTTTAAACTTTTGTATACCTTCCAACCCATCATTGGCTGTATCAACTTGATAACCTTCTGCACTTAAAAATTCTGATATTAATTCTTGTATATTTGAATCATCTTCAATTACAAGTATTGACGAGTTCATTCTATCAATCCTTTCTATTTTATTTGAAATTTCCTACATTACTTATATTTTATATCATTGTTGTGAATTTTACATGAAAAAAGAGCTATCTTAATTTGTAAATTAATTCTTTTAATTTAAAGATAGCTCTTTTTTATACATTTTATTTAACTTTTTAATCTAATCTCTTTTATATGGTTTGAAATTTTTAAGTCTAAGTGCATTTGAAACAACTGAAACTGAACTTAAACTCATAGCCGCTGCTGCAATCATGGGATTTAACAAAGGTCCTCCAAATATATACAATAATCCTGCTGCTACAGGTATACCAATCGTATTGTATCCAAATGCCCAAAATAGGTTTTGTTTTATGTTTTTTATAGTCTCATGACTAAGTTTAATTGCTGTTGGAACATCCATCAAGTCACTCTTCATAAGTACTATATCTGCAGACTCAATTGCTACATCAGTTCCACTTCCTATTGCTATACCTATATTTGCTTTTGCAAGGGCTGGAGCATCATTTATTCCATCTCCTACCATTGCAACAAAGTTGCCTTGGTTTTGCAATTTTTCAACTTCTTTAGACTTATCTTCTGGTAATACTTCTGCTAACACCATATCTATACCTACTTGACTTGCTATAGCATTTGCAGTTTTTACATTATCTCCAGTTACCATTGCAACTTTTATTCCCATATCATGAAGGATTTCTATTGCTTTTTTACTACTTTCTTTAACTACATCTGCTACTGCAATTATTCCTGCCAACTTTCCATCTACAGCTATATACATAGGTGTTTTACCTTGGCTTGCCAACTCATTAGATTTTTCTTCTAAATCTTCAAGAAGAATATTATTATCATTCATAAGTTTTTTATTTCCAAGTAATATATTTTCTTTATTGATAATAACTTGTATACCAGCACCTGGTATAGCTTTAAAATCGTCAACTTTTTCCAATTTTATATTCTCTTCTTCACCATATCTTACTATTGCTTCACCAAGAGGATGTTCTGAACCTTTTTCTGCACTTGAAGCAATCTTAATAAGATATTCTTCTTCTACATTATTTAATACAATATCTGTTACCTTTGGTTTTCCTTCTGTTATTGTTCCTGTTTTATCAAATATTACTGTATTTACTTTATGTGCAGATTCTAATGCTTCTCCACCTTTTATCAATATACCATTTTCTGCACCTTTTCCAGTCCCAACCATTATAGCAGTTGGTGTTGCTAATCCTAGTGCACAAGGACAAGCAATTACAAGCACTGATATAAAGATAGTAAGTACAAAGACTATATCTTTTCCACCTACTAAAAACCACAATAATGATGCCACTACTGCTATTGCAATTACTATTGGTACAAAATATCCAGACACAGTATCTGCAAGTTTGGCAATAGGTGCCTTTGTACCTTGAGCATCTTCAACTAATTTTATTATTTGAGCAAGAGTTGTGTCTCCACCGATTTTTTCAGCCTTAAACTTAATAACTCCATTTTTATTTATACTAGCTCCTGTAACTTTACTTCCAACATTCTTTTCTACTGGTATACTTTCTCCTGTAAGCATAGATTCATCAACTGATGTATATCCCTCTATTACGACACCATCTACTGGTATCTTAGTACCTGGCTTTACTAATATTATATCTCCAATTCCTACTTCTTCTATAGGAGTCTCTACTTCTTTACCATCCACTAATACTATTGCAGTTTTTGGTTGTAATCCCATAAGTTTTTTAATTGCTTCTGATGTTTTTCCTTTTGATTTTGATTCTAAATATTTGCCAAGTAAAATAAGTGCTATTATTATTCCTGCACTTTCATAATATAACTGATGATGGTGCATACCTTGAATTTGTCCATTTGCTATTTGTATTGTTGTATATAAACTATACAAAAATGCTGCTAATGTACCAATTGCAACTAAAGAATCCATATTAGGGCTTAAAGAAAAAAGTGCTTTAAATCCATTTATATAAAATTTATATCCAGCTATCATTACTGGTATTACTAAAATCAGCTGAATTAATGCATAATTCAAAGTATTCGTCATAGGGTTTATAATCTCTGGCAAAGGCCATGGCCCTATAGGCTTTATTATCATAGGTCCCATTGCTATATAAAACAATGGAACTGCAAATACTATTGCAACTATAAATTTAACAAATAAAGACTTCATTTCTTTTTCTTTTCTTAATTTATCTTCATCTACATCAACCTTATCTCTTACCTCTTCTATTGGCTTATATCCAGCTTTTTCAATAGCTGCTTTTATTTGAGATAATTTTACCTTTGATGGATTATAATCTATATTAGCTTTATCTGTTGCTATATTTACACTAATGTTCTCTACTCCATCCAATTTCTTTACTACTCTCTCTACTGCTTTTGCACAAGCTGCACATGTCATTCCATCAATTTTCATATCAATTTTTTTATTACTTTCTTCCTTTACAATTCCATATCCAGCTTTTTCTACAACCTGTTTTATATCATCAAAACTAACTTTAGAATTATCATATTCTATTTTAAGTTTTTCAGTAGCTATATTTACACTCTGGTCATATACTCCATCCATTTTCTTGGTTACTCTTTCTACTGCCTTTGCACAGGCTGCACATGTCATACCTGTGATTTTATAACTTTCTACTACTTTATTTGAACTCATAATAAATCCGTCCTTTCTTTTAACATGTTTTCAATCAATTTATAATTTTGCACTTTGATATGTAATCTTGATAAATTATTTATTTAGAAATCTATATTTTTATTATACCCCCTATAGGTATACTTAATCAATATTTTTTTATAATTTTTTATAAATAAATTTATTAGTTATATTTATTTGTATTTACTAAAAAAGTATACTCCTAATTAAATATATAAATAAAAATAGAGTATATAAATTGTTTAATGTTTGTACAATTTATATACTCTATTTCTTATAATTTATATTCTATTTATAGTTTATTCCTTACATGCTTCGAAAAATTCTGCTTCTGTTTCTTTTATTTCAAGCTCATTGTCTATTATCCCGACAGCTTCTTTTTTAAATGCTCTACATTGACCTATACAACCAGTCTTCACATTTTCTTCTCCAACTAAAGTTTTTAACTTATTTACATCCACATTTGAACAGTTTGGACATACTCTTATCATATTTAAGTTCCTCCTAATTAATGTCTAATTAATAGTTTTATACCCAAATATAAATTTTATAAAAATCTTTTTTGTTATAAATTATTTCCATAAATTCCATTTTTATCATATTATCAACATTATATAGACATTTTATATATTATTATTACATGTATGGTGGTATCTGTTGTTTTCTTATTATTTCCAATTCTTTAATTTCCAAAGATTTAATTACATTTACTTTGTAGTTTTCTTTAGACTTTATATATAAAACATCTTCTGTCTTTTTACCTTCAATAAATTTATGAGACCATTCTAATAGCTCATCAAAATTACAAATCTCTTCTTTTAAGAAAGTATCACTTTCGCTAGCAAAATACTTAATTATTATTTTTGTTACTTCCAACATATATCATCCTTTGCTTTTTATTAATATTTTCATTTATAAATCTATTATTTGTATATAAAAATTTTTTAAACAAAATAAATTTTTATATACAAAACTAGCATTTTTGTTCAATTTGAGCTATATTAATACATTTTAATCTATTTCTCCTTGTACCTAATAATATATTGTGATATAATTAGTAAGTTATTTTAATCGAAGGGAGCAACAAAGATGTCACAAAAACATAAAATTATAAATATCGCAGTTATAGCCCACGTTGATGCTGGAAAGTCAACATTGGTTGATGCGTTCCTTTCTCAAGGTGGTGTTTTTAGAAAGAACGAAGTAGTCAAAGACTGCGTTATGGACAGTAACGACCTTGAAAAAGAAAGAGGCATAACTATATATTCAAAAAACTGTGCAATAAACTATGAAGATTATAAAATAAATATAGTTGATACTCCAGGACATAGCGACTTTTCTTCTGAAGTTGAGCGTGTTATGAAAACTGTTGACACAGTTATTTTATTAGTTGATGCTAGTGAAGGCCCAATGCCTCAAACTAGATTCGTTTTACAAAAATCTTTAGAGTTCGGTTTAAAACCAATATTATTTATAAACAAGATTGATAAAAAAGACCAAAGAGCGGAAGAAGTAGTTAATGAAGTTTTCGATTTATTTGTAGACTTAAATGCAACAGATGAACAATGTGAATTCCCTATAATATATGGTATAGCTAAGCAAGGTATAGCTAAACTTGAAATGGATGATGATAGTGAAGACCTTTCTCCTCTATTTAAAACTATTGTAAATCATGTTGAAGCTTATCCTGATTATGACAATGAACCTTTACAGTTCCAAATATCAGCCCTTGCATATGATGATTATGTAGGTAGACTTGGTATAGGTAGAATTTACAAAGGTACTCTTAAAAGCAATACACAAGTTGCTATATGTAGAGAAGATTCTGTTGTATCTAAAGGAAAAGTATCAAAACTTTCTGTGTATGAAGGTTTAAAACAAGTTGAAGTTGATGAAGCTACTAGTGGAGAAATAGTTGTTATAGCTGGTATACCAGATATATCTATAGGAGAAACTCTATGTGATTTAGATAATCTACTACCTATGGAAATGATAAGAATAGAAGAACCTACTCTTTCAATGAACTTCTTAGTAAACGACTCTCCATTTGTTGGAAAAAGTGGAAAGTTTGTTACAACTAGACATTTAAAAGATAGACTTGAAAAAGAACTTGAAGTGAATGTTGGGCTTAAAGTTGAACCTCTTGAAACTACTGATGGATATAAAGTTTCTGGACGTGGAGAACTTCACTTATCTATACTACTTGAAAATATGAGACGTGAAGGTTATGAAATTGGTGTTTCTAAACCTGAAGTTTTAATGCATAAAGAAGATGGAAAATTAATGGAACCAGTAGAAAGAGTTGTTGTAAACTGTCCTGAAGTTTATTCTGGTACTATTATAAACGAATTGAACTTAAGAAAAGGTATGATGGAATCTATGTCAATAGAAGGAGACTATGTAAAAATAGAATTCTTAGCACCTACTCGTGGTCTTTTAGGATATAGAAGTGAATTTATAAATGCTACTCGTGGAGAAGGTACTCTAGTTCGTTCATTTGAAAAGTTTGAAGAATTCAAAGGAGAGATACCTTCAAGAGGAAATGGTGTTTTAATAGCACAAGGACCTGGTGTTACTATGGGTTATTCTCTTAATGCTTTAAGTGATAGAGCTGTAATGTTCGTAGACCCTGGTGTAGAAGTTTATGAAGGTATGATAATCGGTATGAATTCTAGAAAAGACGACATGGTAGTCAATCCTTGTAAAAATAAAAAAATGAGTAATGTACGTGCTTCTGGTTCAGATGATGCTATAAAACTATCTCCACCTAGAATATTTACTCTTGAAGAAGCTCTAGAATTTATAGAAGATGATGAATTAGTTGAAATCACACCTGATTCTATAAGACTTAGAAAAAGATTCTTAAATGAACATGATAGATTAAGATATAATAAATCTAGACAAGGTAAATAATATATATTTATCTCTAGTTAATAAAATAGCCATACATACTAAAAGATATCTTTCAGTATATATGGCTATTTTTATTTAAAATTTATATTATTCAATATTTATATAATTAGCAGCTTGAACGGCCGCAATTGCTCCATCTGACGCTGCTGTTATTATCTGGCGTAAAAATTTAGTTCTACTATCTCCTGCTACATATACACCTTCTACTGATGTTGTACAAGATTCATCTGAAATTATATATCCACCTTCATCCAAGTCAAGAACATTTTCAAACATTTTATTATTAGGTTTAAGACCTATAGCAATAAAAATACCACTAACATCTATTGTTCTTTTCTCTTCAGTCTTTAAATTCTTTACTTCTATATTTGATACAGTCTTTTCACCTTCTATTTTTTCTACACCATGATTATAAAGTATCTCAATATTCTTTCTTGCCTTTACAGATTTTTCTAATACTTCTTCACCTCTAAAACTGTCTCTTCTATGAATTAAGTACACCTTTGTACAGTTGTTAGCCAAAAATAAAGCATCTTCTAAAGCAGTATTTCCTCCACCTACTATGGCTACTTCTTTATCTTTAAAAAATGCTCCATCGCACGTAGCACAATAAGATACTCCTCTACCTGTAAATTTTTCTTCTCCCTCACAACCTAATTTACGTCTTTCAACTCCATTTGCAAGAATAACAGCCTTTGCTTTATGCTCACCTGAAGATGTCTTTACAACCTTTATCTTTCCTTCAAGATTTATCTCTTCAACCTCATCAAACTGAATATCAACACCTTGAGCGATAGCTTGATTATATATATTATTAGAAAATTCTACCCCAGAAATCTTTTGAACTGCTGGATAATTTTCTACTTCAGATGTACTTGCAACTTGACCTCCATAAATACTTTTTTCAAATACTGTGACACTTAATCCTGCTCTCATAGCATAAATTGCTGAAGTTAAACCTGCTGGTCCAGCACCAATTACAATAATATCTACCATAACATTTTACCTCTCTTTATATTATTATTTCTTATATATTATTCTCATTATTCTTATACTTTACTATTATTATCCATATATACTATAAACAAAACATTATTTTTTATTAATGTATAAAAAGTTTAATTAACCTTTATTTCGATATAAGGATTGTTTTTTATTAGTTAACTTTATTTTACATATATGTAAAAAAACTGCAAATAAAAGTAATTTTTATTTACAGTTCCTACTCATTTATATAATTTAAAACCTTATTGGTTATCATTTACAGTGTCTTCTAATATATTGTTTTCTGATATATATGATAGAATTGAAAGTCCATACATAACCAAAACTAATGCTGCTGTTATAAGTACTATTCCCATATTTAATACCTCCTTTTGTTTACAGTATACTATTATTATGTGAAATACTTGTGAATTTAATTTGAATATAGCTGTAATTTTATATTAACAATTTCTTCAAATTAAATATTCCTAATTATATACTTTTATTAAGTCAATTGTTATTAATAGTTTAAATATTAACATTATTTACTTATATTTATATCATATACCATATAATTACATTTTTCAAATTAAAGTTTTGTAAACTTTTTTTGTAATATAGTGTAGTATAAAACTGTAATATTACAGAGATGTAACTGTTCCCTCTTGATTAGTTATATTAAAAACAGCTTCATTCCTATGAAAACACAAAATCCTAAGAGTTTAAAAACAGTTAAAAAAATATTTTTCTATGACCCAATTTGATTACAATTTTTTTACAATTTAAAAAATATTTTTCCCAAATTTTTATATTAATACTTGACTTTGTCTGTTTTATAATCTAGAATAATTAATAATATTAAGAATATTGAAAGGCTTTGATTAGGAAGAGTAAATCTGAATCGGTTACCAGAGAAGGAAACTATTAGCTGAAATGTTTCCCTAATTAGAAAGATTGAAAACTACCTATGAGCTTCTATCTGAAGTTATCTTAATGATTTTAGTAGGAATAGACGTTTTTATTACTTACGTTAAAGTATCAAGTGGATTTTTTTAAATCAATTTGGGTGGAACCGCGGGAAACAGATTCTCGTCCCTTTTTTAGGGATGAGGGTCTTTTTTTATTACCTAAATTCAGTTTTTAAAATATTCTGTACTTAACTTAATTAGCTAATTAAAAATCTAAAATATATGGAGGATTATAGAAATGTATTATTCAAGTACAAGAGGCACCGAAGAAAAAGTAACTGCATCACAAGCAATAATAAAGGGAATATCAAATGATGGTGGTCTTTATGTCCCAAGTAAATTTCCAAATGTTGAAAATGAACTTATAGATTTAATGAATTTAACGTATTCTCAGATAGCATTCTTTGTGCTTAGTAAATTTTTATGTGATTTTACTGAAGATGAGATTAAAGACTGTATAGAAAATGCATATGACGAAAAGTTTGATTGCACTAGTATAGCTCCATTAAATAAAATAAATGATACTTATTTCTTGGAATTATATCATGGACCAACTTTAGCATTTAAAGATATGGCACTTACTATAATGCCTCATCTTCTTAAAACATCTATTAAGAAAGATAATTTAGAGAAAGATGTTGTGATTCTTACTGCTACATCTGGAGATACAGGAAAGGCTGCTCTTGAGGGATTTAAAGATATTGATAAAATAAAGATAATTGTATTCTTCCCAGAAGATGGTGTAAGTGCAGTACAAAAGCTTCAAATGAAGACTCAGACAGGAAAAAATACGTATGTAGTTGGTATAAAAGGAAATTTTGACGATGCACAATCTGGTGTAAAGAAAATTTTCTCTGATAAAGAATTTAATCAAAAATTATTAGATAATAATTATATACTATCTTCTGCTAATTCAATTAATATAGGAAGACTTCTTCCACAAGTTGCATATTATTTTTATTCATATATGAAATTAGTTGATAAGGGTGAGATAAAGTTAAATGATAAAATAAATTTTGTTGTACCAACTGGTAATTTTGGTAATATTTTAGCTGGATATTATGCTAAACAAATGGGACTTCCAATAAACAAATTGATATGTGCATCAAACGATAATAATGTTCTTTATGATTTCTTTAAAACTGGTATTTATGATAAAAATAGAACATTAAAATTAACGTCTTCTCCTTCTATGGATATATTAATATCTAGTAACTTAGAAAGACTGTTGTTTGAGATATCAAATAGAAACACTGCTATCGTGAATAAACTATTATCTGACCTTAATGATAATGGAGTCTACAAAATAAATGAAGATATGGAAAAAAATTTATCTTCATTTTATGGAGAATATTCAAATGAAAAAGAAGTTAAAGAAACAATAAATAATGTATTTAAAAATTATAACTATTTGATAGATACTCATACTGCTGTTGCATACAATTGTTATGAAAAGTACAAAAAAGAAACTTCTGATAACACAAAAACTGTTATTGTAAGTACTGCAAGTCCATTCAAGTTTTCTGAGGATGTTCTAAAATCTATAGATTGTGATTTTGAGAACCTTGATGACTTCGCTATAATTGATAGATTATCAAGTATTTCTAAAATAGATATACCAAAACCTATTAAAAATCTTAAGGATGCAGAAATACTACATAAAGATATTTGTGAAAAAGATGAATTAAAACTAGCTATAAAAAAATTTTTGAAAGTATAGGTGATTGTTATGTTAGAGATTATAGTACCTGCAACAAGTGCTAATATAGGTCCAGGGTTTGATTGTCTTGGAATTGCATTAAATATATATAATAAATTTTATATTGAAGAAATTGAAAATGGTCTTGAAATAGAAGGCTGTGAAGATGCCTATAAAAACGAAAATAATTTGGTTTATACATCTATGAAGTACTTTTTTGATAGAGTTAAGCCAGACAAAATACCTACTGGCATCAAAATAAAAATTCAAAGTGAAGTCCCTATATGTAGAGGACTTGGTAGTAGTGCATCTTGCATAGTAGCTGGTGTTATAGCTGCAAATGCTCTATCAAATGCTAATTTGGATAAATGCCAGTTGTTAAATATAGCATCAGAAATAGAAGGGCATCCAGATAATGTTGCCCCTGCTATTTTAGGAAATATGATTGTCTCTGTGACTGATAATGATAACATACACTATGATATTATAGAAATTCCTAACGAACTTAAATTTTGTGCAATGATACCTAATTTTAAGTTATCAACTGAAAAAGCTAGAGGTGTTTTACCAAAAGAAATACCTTATTCTGATGGTGTATTTAATGTCAGTAGGGTTGCATTACTTGTATCAGCTCTACTAAACAAAAACTTTGACCTTCTTAAAGTGGCTTGTCAGGATAAATTACATCAAGATTATAGAGGAACTCTAATTGAAAACTACAGTGATATTGTTGAAAAATCTGAGCAATTAAATAGTATTGGAGTCTTTTTAAGTGGAGCTGGGCCTACTATAATGTCTTTAATACAAGAAAATGATGATAATTTTGTAGATAATATGAAAGACTACCTATCAAAATTAAAATCTGATTGGCAAATAAAAGAGTTATGTTGTGATTCTAATGGAGCTGTTTTAAATATTATATAATTATCATCTCATCTATAAAATATAACTACTCTTTTATTATAATTTGTAGTATAATAATTAGGACTAGGTAATAATATTAAGTATTATAATCTAGTTCTTTAAACATGTTTACATTAAGGAGGGATTATCATAAAAGAGTTAATAATTAGAGATTTAGTTGCAAAAGTTCCTATAATTCAAGGTGGAATGGGTGTTGGTATATCTAGATCATCATTAGCTGGTGCAGTTGCTAAGCTTGGTGGTGTTGGTGTAATTTCTGGGGTTCAAATTGGATATGATGAGGAAGATTTTGAAACTAACACTATAAATGCAAATTTAAGAGCTATAAAAAAACATATTTCTAAAGCTAAAGAAATTTCAAATGGTGGTATTATTGGTATTAATTTCATGGTAGCTATGAAAGAATATGAAACATACGTAAAGGAAGCTGTTAAAGCTGGCGTAGACCTTATAATATCTGGAGCTGGATTACCTAATAAGTTACCATCATTGGTAAAAGGAAGTAATGTAAAAATAGCTCCTATCGTTTCAACTGCAAAAGCTGCTAATGTAATTTTAAAGATGTGGGATAGAAAAGAAAAAACTACAGCTGACTTAATAGTTGTTGAAGGTCCAAAAGCTGGTGGTCACCTTGGATACTCTAATGAGGAACTTGATAACATAGATTCTATAGACTATGATAAGGAATTTGTTGAAATCTTAAAGGTTGCAAATACTTATGGAGAAAAATTTGGCAGAAACATTCCAGTTGTTGCTGCTGGTGGTATAACATCAAGTAGCGATGTTAAAAAATATATAGACATGGGAGCAAGTGGTGTACAAGTTGGTACAAGATTTGTTGCTACTTATGAATGTGATGCACATGAGAACTTTAAAATGGCATACATAAATGCTAGTGAAGACGATGTTCATATAGTTAAAAGCCCTGTAGGTCTTCCTGGACGTGCTATAAGAAATAAATTTATAGAAGAAGTTAAAATAACTCGTCCAGAAATAACAAAATGTTACAATTGCTTGATTCCTTGCAATCCAAAAGAAACTCCTTACTGTATTTCTCAAGCTTTAATCAATGCAGTTAAAGGAGATGTTGAAAATTCACTTTTATTTTGTGGAAATGATGCATATAAGATTGACAAGTTAAGTAGTGTTGAAGATGTTATCAATGAATTGATTTCTGAGTTGTAATTTAAAGAGTTATAATTTGAAATTTTATAAAGCTAAGGAGTTTATATATGTTATCGATTAACCTTTGTTAACATATTTACTTCCTTAGCTTTTTTATATGTTTTTATATATCAATATATTTTTTGCAAATCTCCTATTCAACTCAATTTAATAGTAGTCTTATATTTAATCTTCTTTTACAAGAACATTAGTTATTTCAGCTATATATAAAGTGTGGTAATCCTTTTGTGGATACCATCTTCCATCTATACCTTCAGCAATAAAACATTGAGGCTCTATTTTCTGACTATACATCTTTTTACATATAATAGCCATCTTTGCTTCTTTAAAATAAGGTGTCTCATTTAAGTGTTCTATATTAAATCCAATTTGTGATATCTTATCCTCTTCTCTACCAGATACTTTACCACAATATGAAAGCTCTTTACGGAAATCTTCATCAAAAAAAGTAAGAGAAAATTTATCTGTATTATCTATAAACTCCTTAGTATAACGTTGTGGTCTTATTACTACAAAGGCAACATCTTTTCCCCACATAACTCCAAGACCTCCCCAACTAGCAGTCATGGTATTTACTTTGCCTTCTTTTTCTGCTGTTATAAGTGTCCAGTCTTTCCCTATCAATCCAAATGGATTATTTTTAATATCTTCTGCTACAATTTCTTTAAATTCACTCATATCTCAATAACCTCTCATTCTCTTATATTTATGGTACTCTTATTTTCGTTACAAATTATAAATAAAATTTACTTTTGAAAATAAAATACCGTATTTTAAATATATTATTGTAAATAAGTAAATATATAAACACACACTTATTTTTTTAATATATTTAATATTTTCACTCAGAATATATATATTCTTTATTTAAGTTAAATATAACTGTTGTATTTAACATGTAAATTGTGGTAAAAATATTATTTAATCAAATCAAAACTTGATTTATATACCTGGAAAAGGTATTATATTAAAGAGTGCTTAAAATACGAATTTAGTATATAGGTATATAAAATAATAAATAAGGAGAGTGATGGGCAATGGATACTAGTCCGTTGCGGAGAGAATTTTTTACAATCTCATCACTTAATAATATCTAAAATCAAAACTAATACATATATTCAGTTATATAAATTAGCTAATTAATAGATACTATTAAATGATGAGATTTATATAAAACTGAATAAAGGATGTGTTGCCATGATAAGATATTACAAAACTATAGATTCAAAATTAGAGAAACTTAGTTTTTTTGAAGATGGCTGTTGGATAAATCTTGTTGAACCTAATCATAGCGAAATCAACGAAATTTCTAATTTATTGAATATAGATGTAGAAAACATAGAATCTGCACTAGATGAAGAAGAACGCTCAAGAATAGATGTTGAAGACAATCATACTCTTATACTTATAGATATACCAGTAGACGAAAGTGACTCTAATTCTTCTCATTATACTACAATACCCCTAGGTATTATAATAACTAAAGAAGCTATTATAACCGTTTGTAATGCACAGACTAAGATTTTAAACGACTTTATAGTTGGTCATATTAAAGATTTTTTTACATTTAAAAAAACTCGCTTTTTACTTCAAATTCTTCATAAAAATGCAGCTTATTATTTGCATTACTTAAGAAAAATAAATAAGATGACAATCATAATAGAGCGAGAAATTTACAAATCAATGAAAAATAGAGAATTAGTTCAATTATTGGAATTAGAAAAGTCTTTGGTATACTTCTCTACTTCATTAAAATCTAATGAACTGGTTTTAAACAAAATGGTTAGAACTGCTGGTATAAAGAAATACCCAGACGATGAAGACCTATTAGAAGATGTTATAGTCGAAAATAGACAGGCTCTTGATATGGCTAAAATATACGGAGATATATTGAGTAGAATTATGGATGCTTTCAGTGCAATTATAAGTAATAATCAAAATAATGTTATGCAAATTTTAACAGTAGTTACACTAATTTTCTCAATACCTACAATAATATCAGGATTCTTTGGTATGAATGTTATCAATATGCCATTTTCCAATAATCCAAATGGATTTTGGATAATTCTGCTTATTACCTCTATAATATGTATAGTGATTACATTTTTCATGTCAAGAAATAAGCTATTATAAAATATTTATTAAAAAAGCCATTAGAATTAATTGATTTCATTTATTCTAATGGCTTTTATATATTTAAATCTATAGACTCTTATAACGTTTTTTAGTTATCGTGTTCTTCCTCTATAATCATTTCAGTTTCAAGACCTTCTAACATAGAATCTAAACTCTCTTTTATATTTAATATATAAATTGGCACATACTCTTCTTCGTCAATTACTTCCTCTTGTAGTTTAAATGGAGGAATTAATACTTCATCAAAGTTTATATTTAAATTAGGGAAATCTTCTACTATCTCTTCACAATTATCATATCCTTCATTAGCTAAAGAAGTATACATATCTAAACTTTTTTTATAATAAAGGCCTGCAAGCATATACTCACACTTCTTACTTCCATATTTAATACCTTCTTTATAATATTTCTCAGCTTCTACATCATCATTTAATTTCAAATAAATTTGTCCTAAATTATAGATTGATTCAACACAACCTTGTGCTCTAGACTTTTCATACCAAAACTTAGAATTTACATAGTCTTTATAGAACATATCATAAATTAATCCTACCATATGTTGAGCATACACATTATTTTCATTAGCAGGTGTATCAAACATCATCTTAGCTTCTTCTAATTTTCCTTCTCTAAAGTAAATTCTACCTAAGTGTATACGAGCATTCATATGACTTTTACTACTTGCCATCTCAAAATATTTTCTAGCATTTTTTGTATTTCCTAGATTTTCATATATACATCCCAATCTATAACTAGACCTAGTATCTCCATTTTCAGATGCTTTCTTATACCAAATTATAGCTTCTTCGATATTATTTAAATCCTCATAGATATTTCCTAATTTGATTTGACAAGATGCATTATTAGGAATCCTTGAATAGTACGAAATTGCTTTTTCTATATCTTGATTTTGATAATATAAATCTCCAAGATTCTCAAGTGAACTTTTACATCCAACAGCTATAGCATCTTCATAATATTTAATAGCATTTTCATAATCTTTTTCTTCAAAATATATACCTGCCAGATTATTTTTTGCCTCTGTTATATCATCTTCTGCAGCCATTTTGTAATAAATTTTTGCTTTTTCTATATCATTTTCCCTATTATATAAATTAGCAAGTCTATATTTAGAAAGTGTATGATTTTTTTCTATTGCTTTCTCATAATAATAAATTGCATCTCCTAGTTCTTCTTTTCTATCGTATACATATGCAAGTCTGTATTCAGATTTTACATCTTCTCTATCTGCACTTTTTTTATAGTACCTTTCTGCTTCTTCTAAATTATCATTTATTTCCATAATCATACCTAAGTTAAAGCAACCTTTCATATGACCTGATTTATACAATTGTTTATATAGACTCACTGTCGATTTGTTATCTTTCTTTTTTCCATTTAATATTGCTAAATTATATTTTGCATCATCATCTAAAAGTACAGAACCTTTTTTATAATACTCATATGCTTCATCATCCTTCTCCAAAAAAGTATATAATACTCCTAGATTAAAACAAGCTTTCCCTAAGTTATTGTCTGCTGCTGCTTTTAACCATTTTTCACTTCTTATAAAATCCTTCATTTTAAAATGGCATACACCCAAATTATTTTGTGCTGGTAAATATCCTAAAGTTGCTATCTTTTCATACCAATATATGGCATACTCATAACCATCCAATCTATAATACATATTACCTAAATCAAAAGCGGCATCCTCACTTCCATTTTTATATGCCATTGAGTACCATTTTTCGGCTTCTTTAAATTGTTTTTTACTTTCATATATATTTCCCAAAGTATATTGAGATTTTACATAATTATCTAATGCTGCACTCTTATATAATTCTATTGCACTTTCTGTCTTACCCATCTTTTCAAGAAGAGCCCCTTTAGCATGTATCACTTTCGGGTCACTAGATATATTTTTTATTTTTTTTATAGAAAATTTTGTATTTTTCATTATTAGCTACCTACCCATTTTATAAAATATAATCTCTCAAACATTATTATACATTATAATCCATAATTAATGCTATAATATTGAATTTTTACCTTTTGTCACTATATTGTAACATTAGATTTTAAATTTTATAATCATTAGATTTTATTATATAATTGGTATATAATGTATATATAGGGAGGGGACATTTTATGAACTTCAGCAATATTTTTATTCAAGTGGCAGTTTTATTTATAATTATTTTAGTTGGATATTTTGTCAGAAAATTCAACTTATTAGATGACCACTGCACATCTAAACTTTCAAACTTGACAATGACGGTTTTTTTGCCATCAATGATAATTAGCTCCATGCAAATTAACTTTGATAATAAAATGATACAAAAAATACTATTGTTATTATTTACATCTCTGATTATGTATATGGTCTCAATTATAATTGCATTTTTATTAAAATACGTTTTGAAATGCGACAATAAAAAAGATTTGGGGATATATCAGTATATAGTTGTTTTTTCAAATGTTGCTTTTATGGGCTATCCTGTAATTGAAGCTGTTCTAGGCCATGAAGCGATATTCTATACTGCTATATTCAATCTACCATTTAACTTGTTTTCTTTTACTTTAGGAATTTACCTTCTATCTAAAGGTAGTACAAACAAAAGTTTTTCAATGAAATCACTTATAAGCCCTGCTACAATAGCTGTGGTTATTGGACTTTTTTTATTTGTGACAGGACTTAGATTACCTCAATTTATAAATGACCCGCTTAAGATGTTAGGAAACATCACTACACCAATATCAATGATTATCATTGGAAGTTTACTTGCTAATTCTTCAGCTCTAGATTGTTTTATCAATAAAAAATTATATCTAGTCACTTTTATAAGATTATTAGTACTTCCTGTGATTGTATATTTTATTCTAAAGGGATGGATAGATGATAAGATGATTTTAGCTATACCAGTAGTAATTTCTTCAATGCCTGCCGCCGCAAATACTGCTATAATGGCTAATCAATATGATTCCAATATAACATTAGCTTCACAATGTGTGTTTTTTACAACACTATTTTCAGTTATATCTATACCTTTTATAAGTATTTTATTGTTATCTTGATTTATTCTTTTATGTATTATATAATAACATATTCAATAAATTACAAATATAAACATTTTATTGTAGCATATTGATGGAATTTTTTCCTAGATATTTGTCAATAATATCTATATGTATTATAGAATAGGAGGCTTAAATATGGATTTAGATTTACTCTTTAAAATAGTATTTGCTATAGTTGCTATAGGTGTTTCTGTAAAAATTATAAAGACTGTTGCTAGTCTAGCTTTTAAAATAGCTTTGATATTGCTAATAATTTTATTTGTATATAGAATGTTTTTATAAACATTTAAAAATAAGTTTTTTAATATAATAGAGAAGTAGAATAAATTATCTTTAATGAAAATTTATATTAAAGACAATTTATTCTACTTCTCTATTCCTATCAGACTCTTTAAATCAAATTTTTATTATATCTTCCCATAACATAGGTATCTTCAAATTTTCCATCTCTAATTACAGCATATCTTTTAATACCCTCTACTTCAAAACCTAATTTTTTATATAAATTTAATCCCTTTTCATTATCCACAATTACTTCTAATCCTACTCTAGCTAACATAATCCAATTATCTGCTATATCTAAAAGCTGCTCTATTAGTTTTTTTCCTACTCCTCTTCTATGATAATTCTCATCCACAGTTATTCCTAGTTCTGCACTATGTCTTAATCTTGGAGAGGAATTTACATGTAAACCAGCAAAACCTATTACAGTTTTTTCTCCATTGTTATCAATCTCAGCAACAAACATGTAATCATTTTCTCCTAAAGAATTCAACATAGTTATAGTTTTATCTACTCTATCACTCATTAGAGCCAAAGTATTTCTCATAACACCATATGTCCTTCTCATTTCATTAACAGCTTGTGCATCTTCACTCCTTATAGGTCTTATTATTATATCTATAGGATTACTCATATTAAATTCCCCCTACTAAAAAAATTTTATTTAAATTTTATAATCCTTATTTTATACTATTTAAATCTATGTATGCTTCTATTTGAGGCACATATATCATATTATCTTTTATATGTGTACTTCCAAATTCTTTTAACTCTACACCTTCTTTATCTTTAGTTATTTTATATCTAATTGACTCTTTTCCTTCAATTAATTCTGCATGAAAAAACATGCCTTCATATTGCTTGAATCTAAAATTGAAGTTATCTTTAGTAAGTTTTATTACCATATTTTTATCTACTCCTTATATAGTTAATATTTTTTATTATTATTAGTTGTATACATATTGTTTATTCATATTAATATATTATAACTTATCATTAATTTAGTATAAAGTTATAAATACATATATATACTTATTTTACAACATATCTCCAATTGATATATAATATGTTTATATAAACTAGAGTCTGTGAGGTGAAATATGAACAAAAAAGCAAAATATTTTTCTTTAATTCTTTTTCCTATTGCTTTACTTTTAAATTTTATAGCAAGTAAAATTCCACACATTGTTGAAAAATATTACTCTCAAGCAATAGATAAAACAATTGTACAAATATTGAGTAAGATTTCAGGAATTTTCCCATTTTCTCTATATGAAATAACAATGTACATAATTGTTATATCTATCATTTTATTTTTATGCTCTACTATATTTACGATTTTCAATAAGAAAAAAAATTTTAAAATATTTTTAAAGAATGCTATTTTAAATATATTATCTATTGTATCAATAGTATACTTTCTTTTTATAGTGCTTTGGGGGATAAACTATAATAGGATTCCACTTGAAACTACCCTTATAAATCAATATAATTTAGAAAATAAGAGCTCTATTCAACCAAAGCAACATAGTGCTAAAGAACTTACTAAATTATATAAATTTCTTGTAACTAAGTCAAATGAAACTAGAAAACTCACATTACAAGATAAGAATGGAGTTATAAAATCTAATACAGATTATAAAGGTGTGATAAATAGAGCTCAACTAGGATATGATAATGTTCTAGATATATTACCTAGCGTTAGTGGAAGTTATTCTAAAGCTAAGTATGTTATTTCATCGAATATTATGTGCTATACAGGAATAACAGGTATATATTTTCCATTTACAGGTGAGGCAAATGTAAATGTAGCAATACCTGACTTGTATATTCCTTGTACAGTCGAACATGAAATGGCACATCAAAGAGGATTTGCTAGTGAAGATGAGGCTAATTTTATAGCATATCTTACATGTATAAAACATCCTAATATTGATTTTAACTATTCTGGTTATATTTTAGCTTTAAATTATACTGCTTCTGCCTTAAGTAGGATTGATTATAATGCCTATGTTGACATATCTAAAGGTATTTCAGAGTCAGTCCTTAAAGATTTAAAAAATGAAAGTGAGTTTTGGCAAAAATATGAAGGTAAAATTGATGAAATTTCTAATGAGTTCAACAATTCTTATTTAAAAGCTAATGGTGTTGTTGAAGGTACTCAGAGCTATGGTAAAATGGTCGATTTATTGCTAACTTATTATGAATTATATTCATACAATTAAACAAGACAATTAAAAACGCTCTTAACAAGATAACAGCTGTTAAATTAGCTGTTTTTCATTTAAATCAGAATATATATTTTTTTATATCTATTAAAGTTTCTCAAAGTAAAAATGGCTAGATGATTAAAATACTCTAGATAAAATCTAGTCTAAAAGTATTTAAAAATCTAGCCAATTAAAATCGATTTATTTTATACTATAACTTATCAATCTCTTCTAGTAACTCATCAACTAACTTATTACCATCAATCATTCTTACTATTTCTCCCTTTTTAAATAAAAGACCTTCACCTTTACCTCCAGCAATACCTATATCCGCTTCTCTAGCTTCACCAGGTCCATTTACAGCACATCCCATAATTGCAACAGTAATATCTTTTTCCATATTTCCAATCTTTTCCTCAACCTCATTTACAACACTAATTAAATCTATATTACATCTACCACATGTAGGACATGATATAACCTTAATTTTATCATTCAAAAGTCCTAGACTTCTTAAGATTTGTTTACCAACAACAACCTCTTCAACTGGGTCTCCTGTCAAAGATATTCTAACAGTATCTCCAATTCCTTTAAGAAGGAGTGCTCCTACACCTATAGAAGATTTTATTGTTCCTTTATGGATACTTCCAGATTCTGTAATTCCAACATGAAGAGGATAATCAACTTTTTTTGATATTAATTCATATGCATCGACAGTTTTATAAATATCAGATGATTTTAGAGATATAACTATATTATGAAAATCTAAATCTTCAAGAATCTTAATATGCCCCATTGCACTTTCAACTAATGCTTCTGCTGTTGCAGAACCATACTTTTTTAAAAGTTCTTTTTCTAAAGAACCTCCATTAACTCCAATTCTAATTTTCAGATTTTTTTCCTTACATTTCTCAACTACAGCCTTAACTCTTTCTATATTACCAATGTTACCAGGATTTATTCTAATTCCATCCACACCTTGTTCTATAGCTTCAAGAGCTAATTTATAATCAAAATGTATATCAGCAATAATAGGTATATTTACACTAGACTTTATCTTACCTATATTTTTAGCTGCTTTAATATCAGGAACTGCTACTCTAACTATATCACAACCAGCTTCCTCTAGTCTCTTTATTTGAGCTATTGTAGCATCTGCATCTCTTGTATCAGTGTTTGTCATAGATTGAATACTTATAGGGTTTTCTCCTCCTATTTTTATATTTCCTACACTTACTTCTCTAGTCTTTCTTCTCTCGTAACTCATATTCCACCTCTATATATTATTTTATATTAATTCTATTTAACTATTAAAAATACTCTAATCTACATATATATTATAAATTAAAAAGCTATATAGTTAAAGAAATAAGAATAAATATCGTATATTGAAATTTATTTATTCTCATTTAAAACTACATAGCCCTTTTCTTAATATCTATAAAAAACTAAATTATTGAAATAACCTTAATATATCTTTATATGTGATAAAAAGCATAAATAACATCAAAGCTCCAAAACCAACCACATTTATCATACCTTCTTTATTTGGGTCAAGTTTTTTACCACCTCTAACTGCTTCTAGTAATAACATAAGTATTCTCCATCCATCAAGGGCTGGTATTGGTAATAGATTTACTATACCTAGATTTAAACTTATTATAGCAGCTAAATACACTACATTTATAATACCTGTACGAGCTGCATCTGATACCATACCAATAACACCTACTGGACCTGCAACAGCATTACCAATTCCTCCTGGGACACGTCCTGTAACCATTTGACCTAAGAATGTCAACATTTGCTTCGTCATATCCACAGTAGTTTTACATGCATTTACAATTGAACCAAAAAAATCCTTCTCTCTTTGTGGTTGAATCCCTATTTCATACTTTCCATTATTGTTTTTAGGTGTTACATTTATAACCTTATCACTTCCATCTCTAGTTATACTAAGCTTCAATTCTCCACCAGAAGAAGTATTTATTATATTTGCAACTTCATCCCAAGACTTAACAGAATTACCATTAATTTTGTTTATTTTATCTCCTACTTGAAGCCCTACAGCCTGTGCAGGAGTATCTGGCATTATCTTCCCTAATTTAGTTGTTGGAGAACCTATATATAAAAATACTGGTACCAAAAGTATTGCTGCTAATATTATATTAAATATTGGTCCTGCTACAATAGTACTAAATCTTTGTAATATAGATTTATTTCCAAAAGAATTTGGACTTATTTGTTCTTCATCTTCACCTTCCATACTCACATATCCACCAATTGGAAGTGCTCTTATAGAATACTCTGTATCTTTTTTTACACTATATATCTTAGGTCCCATACCTATAGAAAACTCATTTACTTTGATACCACTTCTTTTTGCAAATATAAAATGTCCTAACTCATGTATTAATACAATTATACTAAATAGTATTAATGCAGCTATTATAGTCATAAATTCACCTTCCTATTTTTTTATCAGATTTGCAACATAAGCTCTACTCCATCTATCTGTTTCTAATATTTCCTCCAATGTTGGTTTACTTATGCTACTATGAACTTCTAAAGTCTTCTCTATGTAATATGGTATGTCATAGAAACCAATTTTATCCTCTAAAAATTCACTTACCAAAACTTCATTTGCTGAATTTAGAACAGAAGAATAAGTTCCTCCCATTTTTAAACATTCATAAGCCAATTTTAAACATGGAAAAGTCTCTAAATCTGGCTCTTCAAAAGTTAAAGTGCTAAATTTTGAAAAATTCATTCTTTCAAAGCTACTTTCCATTCTATCTGGATATGTAAGAGCATATTGTATTGGTAGTCTCATATCTGGACATCCTAATTGTGCTATTATTGAGCTATCTGTATATTGTACCATTGAATGGATTATACTTTGTGGATGAACTACTACATCTATATTTTCTTGTTCTACCCCAAATAGCCATTTAGCTTCTATAACTTCAAGACCTTTATTCATAAGTGTTGAAGAATCAATACTTATCTTTCTACCCATACTCCAGTTTGGATGCTTAAGAGCTTCATTTTTAGTTATATTTACAAGTTCATCTTTTTTCTTTCCTCTAAATGGACCTCCAGATGCTGTAAGTATTATCTTTTCTATGTTTTTTTTATTTTCTCCATTTAAACATTGAAATATAGCACTATGTTCACTATCAACAGGAAGAATATTTACATTATATTTTTCTGCCTCTCTCATTACAAGTTCGCCAGCAGTTACTAACGTTTCTTTATTCGCTAATGCTATGTCTATTCCCTTCTTTATAGCACAAAGAGTTGGAACCAAGCCTATCATTCCTACAACAGCAGTTAGAAGTACATCAACTTCATCAAGTGATGATATTATTTTTAGTCCTTCCATCCCTGCTAAAACTTCTATTTTTATATCTTTTGACAACATTTCTTTTAATTTTAATGCTTTATCTTCCTCAAAAACTGTTACGTATTTAGGTTTAAATTCTACTATTTGTTCTAGTAATAACTCAATATTACTATTAGCTGATATTGCAACTATCTCAAACTTGTCTCTATTTTCTCTGACTACATCTAAAGTTTGTTTACCTATAGAGCCTGTAGAGCCTAAAATTGATATCTTTTTCATATAATAATCCTTTCTAATAATAAATATACCCTATCAAAACATTATAACACTACTAAAACAATTATTTTTACTCTTCATAGAAATTTCATGTAGTATATTCTACAAACCAAAATCAATCCATTGTTTCTGTATTTTATAAAGTATTATAAAATATTTTAGTATCATTAAATGTCTCTTTTTATTTCAACAACATCCTCTATTTTACAGTCTAGTGCCAGACATATCTTCTCCATTGTATCCATAGAAACAGATTTATCATTTCCTAGTCTCCCTAAAACAGAAATACTTATACCTGATATATTTACAAATTCCATTTTCTTTATTTTTCTGTCAATTAATAATTTCCATAATGGAGCGTATGAAATCATATTATCACCTCGCAAAATATATTTTATCACATTTTATCTATTTTGGAAAATTTTCACCTATTTAGATAAATAATTCTTTTATAAATAGATATGAATTATAGTTTAGTAGAAATAAATATGTTAAAATAAATCAAAGTAATAGATTTAAAACTATACTACTAACAGGAGATGATTAAATGAATCAGGCTCAAAAAAGAAAACACGAATTTATAAAAAATCACTGGGATTTAACTGTCATAGAAAAAGAAAGAAATGTTGTTCGCATTATTCGTTACTTTCTAACAACACTTGCTATTATTGCTTTTTTTCTTCCCACTAAGCTTAAGTTCTCTATATACATATTTATCTCATTATTTTGTTGGATAGTGTATTTATTACTATATCCTAAAATGCCAATGGAAATGCCTAAAAAAAGAGACTTAAAAAAATATTATATACCATTTCCTTTCACTGCATGTGTATTGTCAATAATGATTCTTCTTCTATCTACAAATTTATTATATACATCCACAAAAGAGAGATTCACTTTTGTTTTCATTTATATGATAATATTATTTATACCATATATTTTAATGTTAATTTCAAAAAAAATAAGAGAGACAAAATTTATCATCTTATTAGTTCTCTTTTCTACGTTCATTCTTAGTTTTTCTACAACACCAGCTTTAAATTATGTTGCCACATTGGATAAACCTGAAATTGAATTTGTAAAAGTGATTGATAAAGTAAGTATTTCTTCTCGTTCTGGAAAGGAACATTATTTTAAAATAGAGGCAGATAATAAAATAAAAAGAATGAAAGTTTCCAATAAAATGTACAAGTCAATAAATAGAAATAAATTAGTTAAACTTTGTAAAAGAAAAAGTATATTTGGTTATGAATACTGGGCATTACAAAACTAGAAAAATAGCTATCCAAAAATACATACTATTATATTGATTTAAAACTCATTATTATAATATTATATAAATCATATACAAATATTTAATTAAAAAATTTTTAAATTTATATTTTAGAAAAAAGGAGAAAATATGCCATATTTATTAAAAATTAATCAATTTGAAAGAAGCTACGATATAGGAATTTTTAAAAATGAACAATCGATATATAAATTTATTGAAAAAATACCATTTGTAAAAAGAGACAGTAGTAATTTTAATTATATAAATTACTATATTGAATTTAAAGATATCCCTGAATATTATGAAGTAAATTTCAACAATTATTTATATATTATTACTAGATTTTCATTCATACCAAATGATGGTGAGATATTTTTTAGCTGGAACGAAATCCATTGTTGGGATGAAAAAATTGCTAATGAAAAAACCTTTATAAATGGTGAAACATTGGTAGATTCATATAATTTTCCAAACAATGAAGTAAAAGACTATATACAAAAACGAGAATCATTATATAGAGAAACAAAAATATATTATGAGGAAAAAGGATTAAAAATTGAAAGGCATGCACTTGGCTCAGAAGATGGGGAATATGTTGAACTTGTAAATGATTCTATACTTTATTTACTAGATGTAGAGGCAGTTGAAATATGGGAACAATCAAAAAATATAGAAGAATTTTTATATAAATATAAAAAACAGTTTGAATGATTTATATTTTTGATGTACATAACTATGGATTGAGCTATTTCATATTTCATTAAATAGCTCAATCCATAAATCAATAAAAAAACATTATACTATTTTTCCAGTTACATATTTATTAAAAAATTCTTTTTCTTCTATCGGTTTAGAAAAATAGAAACCCTGTCCCACATCACATTTAATCGTCTTTAAAAAATCTAGATCCTTTTTAGTTTCAATACCTTCACATACAACAGACATATCTATACGATGTGACATTTCGATAATACACTGAATAATACTATACACTTTTTCTCTATTAAAAGTTTCTTTAAGTAGACTTTTATCTAACTTTAACCCGTTAATCGATAAAGAGCATAAAAGACTTAGAGAAGAATATCCTGAACCAAAATCATCCATAGAAATTAAAAATCCTAACTTTTTAAGATTATCCAAAATCGAAATAACTGGCTCAGATATTTCATTAAAAGCACTTTCAGTTACCTCTATTTCTATATATTTAAAAGGAATTTCATATTCTCTAACAATATCTAAAAATCTTTGGTAGAAGTCATTTTGATAAATAGTAACTCTTGAAAAATTAACTGCTATAGGATAAGTGTATTGATTTTTTTTCATAAATGTCTTTTTTATAAATGAACATGCTTTCTTTAACATATAAAAATCTAATTCAATAATAAATCCACTTTTCTCAAATAATGGAATAAATTGATCTGGTGACAAAAATCCAAGTTCTGGAGAAAACCATCGTACAAGAGCTTCTGCACTCACAACGTTTAAAGAAGATATTTGAAATTTTGGTTGCAAATACATATGAAATTCCTCATTTTCTAGTGCCTTGTGCATATAATTATAAATACTATTTTCCATTTGTAATTGTTTTAACAGATTTTCATTATACCATACTGTAGATGAAATCCCTCTCTTTTTACTTACCTTATGTGCAATATTTGCCTTATCCATTATAGAGTTAATAGATTTATAATCTAATTTCTCATCTTCAACTAAATATGCACCTATACAGTAAGATATAGTTTGAGTTACATTCATATTTAATTCAGATATTATGGCATCAGTCAGAATTTTACTAATTTCATCTAATAGAGTCTCTCTATATTTTGCAAGTATCACAAAATTATCTGAACCAACTCTTGCACAAATTTCTTTAGTATTAAATGTCTTGGAAAGTGCAGTTGCAACTATTATTAAAACTTTATCACCATATTCATATCCATGTGTATCATTAATATATTTAAAATTGTCAATATCAATATTTAATAACACATATTCTCCCTTATGTGCATGATGTAAAATTTCAATAGCTCTGTTTTCAAATGCAACTTGATTTTTTATTTTTGTCAAATTGTCAGTATAAAATATTTTATCAAATTTTCTTTTATTATAACATTCCCAAATCAATAGGCTTATTGTTGAGACTATAAGATAGATAAGTAATGCAGTAGCAAAGGTATGCAATTTTATGTCAGAATGTTTTTCAGATATAAAAATAACATCTCTAGATAGTGAAGAATATGTTTCGCTCAATCTGTATAATTCATCACCTGAACCACCATTTCTAACTTTTATAATTTCTTTTTTCATAGATTTCCACATAGAATCCATTTGAATTAATTTTTCTTGAAATTCTTTATTATCACACCTTTGTAATCCATTTTCCCCTTTACCTGTTCTTAGCTCTATTAAAATGCTATCTAGTTGTTTTATCAAGTTATCATTTCTTTTATTATTCAACTCTTGTTTAACAACTTTTTGAGTTTCACTACCAATGGTACTAGTATAATTTATAATTTTAATATGTTCTATACTATTGTATAGGGAAAATATAAAAATTATAATAGCAACTAACCAAATAGTAGCATAAATTAAAAAATCATATTTTTTCTTCATTATTGTTACCTCAATTATAATATATCTATATAATTTGCAAATGACTAATCACTTCTGAATCTGCCATGACTAAAGTCACAGGGTTCCTGTTTCATAGAATTTTGCATAATCAACACTTTGCAGTAGTATGTATTTACCTTAAATAGCTCTATCTTCTATATATCTAAGATAGACCAATCTCTGATAATATAGATTTTTTTAGATAGAAAACATACAATATGTGTTTTTTCCTTCTTCTTTAGCTCTATATAGAGCACTATCTGCATGATGATATAACTCATAAAATTGTTCTCCATCTTCTGGATATACAGAAATACCTATACTTACACTTATTTCAAAATATAAATCATCATACTTAAATGTACTATCTAGTATTTTTAATATATCAAGACCTTTATTTTGTATACTTTCTTTTTCTCCACTGTACTCCATAAAAGCTATAAACTCATCACCTCCTACACGACCAACTATATCTGCTTTTCTAAAATTTCTTTTTAAACATTCAGCTAAGTCAACTAATATTTTATCTCCAAATACATGTCCCATAGTATCATTGACATATTTAAAATTATCTACATCAATCATAAACAGAGCATAACTTCTACTTCTATCACTCGATAGCAATATGTTTCTAATCTTTTCCTCAGTAGTGCTCTTATTTAGCAATCCTGTCATTAAATCATTTTGAGATTGTTCAATTAATTTATTATACTCTTTCTTTTCTTCATCTATATTTCTTATTTTTCCTAGTATGGATATAGCAGTATCTCCAATCTTATCTGGTTCATTAAACTCTATAGAACACCATAAATGCACATTATTTTTAGAGAGTATACGTATTTCTATTGTTTCTGGCTTGTTACCTCTCTGTGCCTCTTCTAAAGCATCCAGTAAGGTCTTACAATCATCTTCATAAATATTTAATAGCTGTTCAGTAATTGTTGATTTTGGTTCTACTTGAAAAATATTGTAATAATTATCAGAAAATATTATTGTATCATCCTTAAAATCATATTCAAATAAAATGTCACCCCATTGCTTTAATGCTTTTTGGTATCGATTAGCTAAGTTATTAGATGTTCTATCTTTTTCTTCATAAGTTTCATCTGTTACGTCTACTATACTTGAATAAAAATACTGTTTCCCATCCTTATCATTTTCACATAACCTAGAAATTGTTTCTAAAGAAATTAAACGATTGTCTTTGCATCTAATGCGATAGTTGAGTGTAATTATATCTTTAGAATTAATTTGGCTTATTATATCACTTATTACATTTTTTCTATCTTTTTCAAAGATTAAATCAATATACTTTCCATCAAACTTGTTTTTTATTTCTTTTTCTGTATAACCTATTAATGATATAAAACTAGGAGAAATGTAATCTAAAGTGAAATCTTCATCAAAACGAATACATTTTACACAAGCAGGAATATTATCCAGTACTTTCCTGTATTTCCAATATGATTCTTCCATCTCTAAAGACCTCTTCTTAAGTCTATCATTTTCTACAATAACTACAATTAAGCTCTTAAATCCTTCTTTTCCTCTTACGACATTACCTGTTCCGAGTATCCATATAGGTGTTCCATCAGATTTTACTACTCTAAATTCAATAGTTACTATATCACTAATTCCAAGTTGTCTCCTAATTTCATAATTTACATATTCTATATCATCTTGATGAACAAATCCTAATGCTTGATTCTTAAATTTTTCTTCCATCTCTTTAATTGTATAACCAAGCATTCTACGATACCCTTCATTACATGTAAGAAAAGTAAATTCATGGTCCATTCCAACTTGAAATATACCTGCATATGCATTATCTATCAGTTCTTTTATATTCATTGAATGCGTTGGAGTGAGTGCAGAATATACCATGCTCTTTTCCTTTTCTAAAGAAGTGTCTTTTGATATAATATCTTCCTGATAGTTAAATGAATCAACATATTTTTCAAAATAATATTCATGAAACTTATCTGCATTTATAGGCTCTTTATAATAAAACCCTTGCAGTATTTCTGGTCTCATCTGTTCAATAATTTTTAAAGTTTCCTTATCTTCAATTCCTTCAACATAGACTGTCATATTCATACTGTGACACAAGTTAATAATTTGTGAAACAATTTTTTGGTCTGTTACATCATATGTAATACGATTTAAAAGAGTATGATTAATTTTTAAAGAATCTGCACTTAATTCACGAAAAATTTCTAAGGATGAATGTTTCGCTCCAAAACTATCAAAGGTAATCTTAATGCCTTGACTTCGAAGAAAATCGAAAGAACGTCTTATTTCTTCTATTTTTTTTATAGTATTATCTTCTGTCAATTCCAATGTTATTAGAGATGGTGGCACACCTTCTTTTCTTATAGTATCTAAAATAAAGAACTTGAAGCTAGGGTTTTCAAGTTGTTGATATGATACATTTATGTTCATCTTGAAATTTGGCATATATTTTATCCATATATTCAGTTGTTTTAAAGCAGTTCTAATTATCCATTGACTAACTTTATCCATAAGTCCAGAAGATTCTAAAAAAGGTATAAACTCAGTTGGGCCAAGTTTCATTTCAAAATTAGGATTCTTCCAACGAAGTAATACTTCACATCCATATAGTTTCTTATTATCAGCAAAAATGAGTGGTTGATAATTTAAATAAAATCCTTTAAAATCATTTAACACACTTTCTCTTAGATACTCTATCAATTTTATAGAATACTGAGAAAAAGTTAACTTATCCTTTGAGTAGACAAGGAGAGTCTTTTTTCCTTGTTTCTTTGCCCTCTCAAAAGTAACACGTGCATTTTGGTACAATGAATCACAATCTATACCATCCTTAGGATAAAAACAAATACTTCCTGATATAGTAAATGAAATAGCATGTCCATTAATCTGTTTTATACATTGTGCTACATCCTGAAACCTATTAAATAGTTTTATTAATTCATAACAATCTCCATCTGGATACAAAACTCCAAAGCCATTTCCATCCAATCTATATAAACTTACATCTTCAGGTAAAAAGGGTAAAATAGCTCTAGAAAATTTTTTTAAAACCTTATCTCCAAATGAGTAAGAATATAAATTATTAATTTGCTCAAAATCATCTATTCCAATAAACATAATTCCATATGGATTCTTCTGATTTTCTAAGCTTGAAAGCATCATCCTAAAATTATAATTCCCATTTAAATTCGTTAATTTATCTATAATATTATTAGTTAATGTCTCCATTAATCCATCCCCCTCAAATTTCAAACTTTTTGAAATAAACATTTATCTATTATTTTTTTATTTTACTAACATTTTATATCTGTGAAAGTTTTTATGTGTATAATAAATCATTACCTAATTCAAAAGCTATTTTAAATATTAGTCTACTTTAAATTTAATCATCAAGTAAATGACATTGAAGATGGAATATCTAATTTATTTTAATAAACAATTAAAGTACCATTTACCTAGAATTTAACTCTTTGAATTTATTTTATCACATTATGGAAATATATTCCTTTTTTTTGAGATATTACTTAAATTATACATATACTTGTACAATAAAAGCAACAATCTACTTATCTATTATTAATTATGTTTAAAAATAAAATTTATAAATATATAATAAACTAATTACATTTAGATATATATATTATAAAAAGATAATAAAATTAAGAATATCGATATTATTAAACAAAAAAATACTTTTTAATGACAATTCTCGTATACAAAACAAATACATACTACAAGTATAGTATATATTTGTAAATCAATACCTATTTTATATAATCCACTTAATATATTCTAAATCATTAAACAATGAAAATAGCCATGTAACTAAACAATCGCAGAATCTTCTGCTTTTAGAAGTTACATAGCTATTTTCATTACTAGCAATTATAGACTGCTCTTTTAAAACCAATCTTTATCTAATAAAAAATTTAATAGCACTATACACAAAAGGTGCAACTAATATAACGCTATCGAATCTATCTAATATACCCCCGTGACCAGGTATTATCTTTCCATAATCCTTTATCCCTACATATCTCTTTATAGAAGATGCAAATAAATCTCCTAATTGAGCTATTATACTTCCTATGCTTCCTATTATTGCTAATTGAAGCAAATTAATACCAAATAAATATCCAAATATAATACAACAAAGTGTACTTCCTATTATTCCTCCAATAGCTCCTTCTACAGTCTTTTTAGGACTCACTTTAGGAATTAACTTATGTTTTCCAAGTAAATAGCCACTAAAATATGCAAATATATCTGTCATAAAAGATATAACAAATATAAGCCATACATAGATATTACCTTTTTCAAAACCATTTATAGTTATAACTATAAAATCTAAAAACACTCCTATATAAAAAATCCCTAAAAACGTAATCGAAACATCTATAACATTGTTTTTGCCCATCAACATATAAATTATACTTGCTAAAAATAAAATGAAAATCATTGCATAAGTATACTCTAATGGTAAGTTAAAAATATTTTTTATAGCTAAATAAATAGAAAATATATATCCAATAATGAAGATTGGATTTATATCTTTTATTTTAAACGCCTTATAAAACTCATGTAATGCAATATAAACTATTGCCATCTCAGCTATATATAAAGGAATCCCTCCATATACAACAAATAGAAATAATGGAACCAGAGCTAGTGAAGCAATAATTCTTGTAAGCATAAAATAATCTCCTTACTTAAGTCCTCCAAATCTTCTATCTCTTTTTTGATATACATAAATAGCCTTTTGTAATTCTTCTTTATTAAAATCAGGCCAATGTATATCAGTGAAGTAAAACTCAGAATAAGCAACTTCCCAAAGTAAAAAGTTACTCAATCTTTGTTCACCGCTTGTTCTTATTACCAAGTCTGGATCTGGTATAGACTTTGTGCTTAAATAGTTTTTTATAATATCTTCATCAATATTGTTTATATCTATTTTACCACTTTCACAATTTTTTACTATATCTATAAGAGCATTTTTTATATCTGCCCTACTTCCATAGTTTAATGCTAAATTTAAGTTAACTCCTGTATTGTCTTTTGTCATTTCCTTAGCTGAGTTTAATTCTCTTATACAAGTCTTTGGTAAAGCACTTATATCTCCTATAGCTGTTACTTTTACATTATTTTGATGAAGCTCAGCTATTTCATTTCTTAAGTATGTAGATAATAAGTTCATAAGTGTATCAACTTCAATTTTTGGTCTCTTCCAATTTTCTGTTGAAAATGCATATAATGTCAAGTGCTTAACTCCTAAATTTGAGCATTCTTTTACTATATCTCTTATAGTTTCTACTCCAGCCTTATGTCCTGCAGTTCTTGGAAGAAATCTAGATTTTGCCCATCTTCCATTCCCATCCATTATAATAGCAATATGAGTAGGTATGTTATTTAAGTCTATGTCATACATAATGTTGTTATTCATATTTTGCCTCCAATATTGTTCTGACTCCTTAAACTAAGGAGTCAGAAAAGTATGTGATTATTAGTTCTACATTATCACCTATCTCAGATATTTTTATAACTCTAGGAACTACAAGTTTATCTTTATCCTTTTTGCCTTCAATCGATTTTATAGTATAAGTTATATTTTGTTCATCAAAATATTTTTTTACCTCATCTACATGAAGACCTAAAAGGTTATAATATTTTTTCAATATTATACCTCCATTATATCCTTTTCTTTTTTAGATAATAATGCATCTATTTCTTTTATAAATTTATCAGTCATTTTTTGAACTTCATCTTGTGCTTTCTTTGACTCATCTTCAGTTAATTCTCCGCCTTTTTCCATTTTTTTAATCTTTTCATTGGCGTCTCTTCTTTCATTTCTTATTCTAACTTTAAATTCTTCTGCAGCTTTACTAGCTTTTTTAGCTAGTTCTTTTCTTCTTTCTTCTGTTAAAGCAGGTACAGAAAGTCTTATAACTTCACCATCATTTGATGGATTTAATCCTAAATCTGAATTAGATATAGCTTTTTCTATTTCATGCATAGCAGATTTATCCCAAGGAGATATCATCAATACTCTTGGTTCTGGTACAGATATAGCACCAATTTGATTTATCGGAGTTGGAGTTCCATAATAATCAACTCTTATCTTGTCTAACATTTGTGCATTAGCTCTTCCTGCTCTTATAGTCCCAAATTCAAATTTCAGAGCATCAATTGTCCCATTCATTTTCTCTTCTAACTGCTTATGTATTTCTAGTTTCATAATTTTACTCCTCCTTCATTCTTCATTATTTTACAGTAGTTCCTATATTTTCACCTTTTACTGCTCTTATTATATTCTCTGTTGTAAGCTCAAATACCTTTATTGGAATCTTATTATCCATACATAAAGATGTAGCTGTAGAGTCCATTACTTTTAATTCTTTTTGTATAACTTCCATATAACTTAATTCTGTAAATTTCTTAGCATCTGCATGTACTTTTGGATCCTTGTCATATACTGCATCAACATTTTTAGCTAACAGGATAACTTCTGCTTCCATTTCAGCAGCACGTAAAGCAGCAGTTGTATCTGTTGTAAAGTAAGGGTTTCCTGTTCCTGCACCAAATATAACAACTCTTTCCTTTTCTAAATGTCTAACTGCTCTTCTTCTTATATATGGCTCTGCAATTTGTCTCATATCTATAGCAGTTTGAACTCTTGTAGCAACCTCTATATTTTCTAGTGCATCTTGTAATGCCATCGCATTCATAACTGTAGCTAACATTCCTATATAATCAGCAGTAGTTCTGTCCATTCCTTCGCTAGTTCTACCTCTCCAGAAGTTTCCTCCACCTACTACTACAGCTACTTCAACACCTATTTCTTGTATTTTTTTAATAGCAATAGCAATATCATTAACTACATCATTGTTTATACCAAAACCTCTTTCTCCAGCTAATGCTTCTCCACTTAATTTTAACAATACCCTTTTGTACATTGGTTTATCCATCAGAAACCTCCTATTTCAATCCTTCATATCCATTTTTTTCTATTTTTTAAAAAAGAGAACACCTGCGTGTTCTCTCTTTGGTTATTACTTAAGTTGCTTCGCAACTTCTTCTGCAAAGTTTTCTTCTCTCTTTTGTATACCTTCACCAACTTCGAATCTCACAACTTTAACAACTTTTATATCAGAACCTACTGCTTTAGCAACATCAGCAACTAATTGTTTAACAGTTATATCTGGATTTTTAACGAAAGTTTGCTCTAATAAACAAACCTCTTTTAATTCTTTTTCTAATCTTCCTTTAACCATTTTTTCAACTATATTAGCTGGCTTTCCTTCATTTAAAGCTTGTTGAGTTAATACTTCTGTTTCATGTGCTATGTATTCAGCATCTACTTCATCTCTTGAAACGTACTTAGGATTCATAGCAGCAACTTGCATAGCTACATCTTTACCTAATTCTAAAACTTTAGCATCTCTAGCTTCTGTTTCCATTTCAACAAGAACACCTATTTTTCCACCACCATGAATGTATCCAGCAACTTGTCCATTAGTTACAACTTTAGCAAATCTTCTAAAGTCTAATTTTTCACCGATTTTTGCAACTCTATTATTTAAAACTTCTTGTAAAGTTATTCCTTCTCTATGAGTCTCACCTAATAAAGAAGCTACATCTTCTTTATCAGTAGCTAATGCCATACAAGCAGCATCTTTAACGAATACTTTGAAGTCTTCATTTTTAGCAACGAAATCTGTTTCTGAGTTGACTTCTACCATAGAAGCAACTGTATTATCATCATTCATTTCTATCGCAACTAGACCTTCAGCAGCAACTCTACCAGCTTTTTTAGCAGCTTTTGATAATCCTTTTTCTCTTAATAAATCTACTGCTTTTTCCATATTTCCTTCAGCTTCTTGTAAAGCTTTCTTGCAGTCCATCATTCCTGCGCCTGTACTTTCTCTTAACTCTTTTACCATTTGAGCAGTTATATTAGCCATTTTTTAAGTTTCCTCCTACTTATTCTATTCCATATTATAAATGGTAAGGGCGACCCTTACCATTTAATTGTCAAATTATTATTCTTGGTCTTCAGCTACTTCTTCTTCAGCACCTTGTCTACCTTCGATTACAGCTGTTGCCATAGCACCAGTTATTAATTTTACGGCTCTTATAGCATCATCATTTCCTGGTATAGCAAAGTCTAATTGCTCTGGGTCACAGTTAGTATCAACTATACCAACTACTGGTATACCTAATCTATGAGCCTCTTGTATAGCTATGTTTTCTTTTCTTGGGTCAACTACGAACATTGCACCTGGTAATTCAGGCATGTCTTTTATTCCACCTAAGTATTTTTCTAGTTTTTCTTTTTCAGCTCTTAATTTTATAACTTCTTTTTTAGGAAGAACATTAAATACACCTTCTTCTTCCATTTTTTCTAATTCTCTTAATTTATTTATTCTAGTTTTTATAGTTTTGTGGTTTGTTAACATTCCACCTAACCATCTCTCATTAACAAAGTACATTCCACATCTTTCAGCTTCATCTTTTATCGCATCTTGAGCTTGTTTTTTAGTTCCTACAAATAAGATTGGCTTTCCTGTTTCAGCTACTTCTTTAGTGAACTTGTAAGCTTCTTCAACTTTTTTAACTGTTTTTTGTAAGTCTATTATATATATTCCATTTCTTTCTGTGAATATATACTTAGCCATTTTAGGGTTCCATCTTCTTGTTTGATGACCAAAGTGAACACCTGCTTCTAATAATTGTTTCATTGATATTACTGACATATTTTACCTCCTGGTTTTATACCTCCAGCTTGATCTTCTCCCTAAAAAACCATGTAATAGGCACCTTTTAAGGATCCCAATGCTGTGTGTGATTTATTTTATTTTTTCACCTCTAGTAGTATATCATAGAGGTGAAAAAATAACAATATTTTTTCCATATTTTCTATTTTTATATTTTTTTGTGTATTTTATACCATTTTTTTGAATTTAATTTGCAAATTTCATTTTTAATTTTGTTTTTAATGATATATTGTCTACATTATTACTACTTACTATATCTACACTTCCAAGTAAGTCACCTGAATTAGTATAGTATTTTATAGTACCCATAGTATCACCTTTTTTAACAGGATATTCTATATCTTTAATCTTTACTTCTGATTTTATACTTTCATCATCTTTTAATACTGTGTAAAGTTCATCCTTAGCTTTTAAAGTAACTTCTAATTCTTTCATGCCTTTAATATATTTCTTACCAATAAAACTATCTTTATCAATTAATTTTTTCATATTAAAATTTTCTTTTCCATATTTAAGTAGTGCTAAAGAAGCAGATGTTCTTTTATTTTTATGATTAGTACCCAATACTACACCTATTACTCTACGTTTTTTCTCATTTTTTTCATTTTTGTTTACAATCATAGAAAATGATAAACAATATCCGGCATTACCAGTATATCCAGTTTTTATACCATCTACTTCTGGTATAATTCTTAATAATGCATTTGTATTGCTTTTTTCAAAACTTCTATCTGAATTTGTATATGTCTCCATATCAGTTATAGCTGTTACTTGTTTTTCATAATGGTCAAACATGTATTTACCAAGAATAGCTATATCCCTTGCAGTAGATTTATTTTCTTTTGCTGGTTGTTTTGGATTATTTAAATCGTATATTGGAAGACCATTTGGATTTAGAAAATGTGTATTTGTCATTCCTATTTCTTTTGCTTTTTTATTCATTCTATCCACAAACGCTTCCTTAGTTTTACAAATATGTTTTGCTATAGCAATTGCCGCATCATTTCCTGATACAATCATAAGACCTCTCATAAGCTCTATAAGTGGTACTTCTTCACCATTTTTAAGTTTATAACTTGAACCTTTTACAGATGCAATAGACTTGTCTATTTTTACTACATCAGTTTCTTTTACTTCTTTATTTTCAATAGCTTCTATTGCAAGTAAAAAAGTCATCATCTTACTTAAACTAGCTAATGGTACCTTCATATCAGGTTCTTTACTATATAAAACTCTACCTGTCTCTTGGTCTATAAGTATAGATGTTTTTGAGTATTTGTCTACAGATTTTTCATCTGCAAATGAATAAGTTGGTATTATAAAAACTAGTATCATGGCTAATGCTATAATTTTTCTTATTGCATTTTTCAATTTTTTCACCTTCTTGGATTATTAAGTATATTTATATTTAAATTTTCCCTATTTAGTCCAATTTATATCTAGTAATTAATACCTATCCATATTTACACAGATATTATCTTATCATCCTTTTAATAATCACAGATGCCCAAATTGCTCCTATTGTAACTCCAAAAAATACTTCTATTCCTGCTAAAGCCTTTCCAATTAAACTTGTAGCAACCATATCTCCATAGCCTACTGTACTAAATGTAGCCATACTAAAATACCATAAGTCTATATACATTCTAAAAATCTCACTTAATGAATAATCACCTATATTATTTATATTTAAAGCTACAAGTGTACTATTTGAACTTTGTATGCCTACAAACAAGTATAATAAGGCAAAAACACTTATTATCACTATAATTACTAACAATATATTCCATGGCTTTTCTCCATAACCTGTAGTATAACGTGCTACTTGGTCAAAAAATTTCTCAACTAAATAGTCACTGAAAGTAGGATAATCAGAGCGTTTCATTATTTTACTACTATAAATTCTTTCCTTATAATAATAAAACCCTATCATTTCGTATTCTCCAATTTTTGTTGCTTGATTTCTAGCTATTCTATAATTTATCTTTCCATGCTTATACTCACTTTTATTATACTCTACATTTTTTAGTACAAACTTTGTACACATACTAAAAATAATTCCATCCATTCGTGGAAAATTTTCTGCTCTATTAACTACTAAGTCAGGTCCTTTAAATTTTACTTTTTCAAATATACGGTCATTTATATAGGCTTTACTGAATCTTGTTTTATTAAAATCACAGTTTTCTAGAAATACACCACCATTAAAAAACACACTTTTTCTAAATTCTGTATAGTTAAAAATAATATTCTTTTTAAAAATGTATTTTTTAAAATTTACTTTCTCTTTAAATATTACTTCAGAAAAATTCAATCTTTTGTAATTATAAGTTAATATTTCTTCTGCATTAAATTCATTTTCAAATATAAACCCATCAAATTCACTAATTTCTTCTTTATAAATAGTATCCATCATTAGTTGTATATCTTTATCAGACTTATGTTCTTTATGAAAGATACAATATCCAGAAGAATCCGCTTCTCTAGGGCATTTTTTTTGTCCATCTATTTTAGATATCCATTTACAGTTCATAAATATCCTCCAGTACAAAACAATTATTACTATTTTGTATTAGTTTGGATATTATTTTATTTTATATACTTAAATACTTATAAAATATATATTAACTTGTTCATTTTAAAATTTTTAATATCTTACTTACAAATAAGAGAATAAATTTTATCTATACTTTTATTTCTTTAAGTAATAAATACAACTTTAAAATTACTTATCATCCTTGAGTAATTTTGTAACTATATTTAGTGCTACTAAGTCATCCATAAATCCTATTGGAAATACAAAATCTGGAATAACATCTGTTGATATTACAAAATAAAGTAACATACTTCCAATCAATAAATATTTCTTTATTGTAAGTCCTCCTGTACAAAAGTCAGCATACATTTTTCTTAGTCTATCTGTAAATTGACCTTGCTTTTCAATAGAATCTACTTTTTTACTAAAATTATCAAAAAGTAGTTTTTTACCTTCATCTGTCTGTACATATAATTTGCACTTACTCAATTCTTTTTCAATGTTTCCATTAAAATTCTTATCATTGATTAAATTTGCAAATCCAAGAATATCATCAAAATTACTAAAATCACTATCTGTATTAAATATTTGATTATTATTGCTTTTAAATTCATGTCCTGAAGCTTTTAATAACTCTTCTAAATTAATATTTAAATGTATTGCTATCTTTTCCAAGTGATTTATATTGGGTTTTTGCTTATTATTAGCTATACGAGATATAGTAGCTTTGTCAATTCCACTTTTTTTGCTCAATTCTCCCATTGATATATCTTTTTCTTCTAGCAAAATCTTAAATAAGTCACCGAAATTTCCAACCGCACTATTTTGTTCCATCCTTTTCACCTGCTTTATTATGATTGGTTTTATATTATTAATATGATTGTTCTGTTACTTAGGTGTTGTATGATGTTGAAATTTTATCAACAATTTATTGGTTTATCTGTAACAATTTATCCATTTTTACAATACTATAACTAATATAAGTACAAAATTTAAGAGAAAGGATGTTAATCTGCTGTGATTGAATCAATTTTATTAGTGACTTCTCTTTGTATAGATGCCTTTGTAACAAGCTTTGGATATGGCGTAAATAAAGTTAAAGTTCCTTTATATTCAAATATAATTATTAGTGTAGTCTGTTCAGCTATTTTAGCAATATCACTTTTTGCAGGTACAATCGTTAGAGATTTTTTACCTCAAAATATAACAATGTTAATATGTTTCTTTATCTTATTTTTATTAGGAAGTGCTCGACTAATTGAAAGCTTTTTTAAATCTTATTTTAAGAAAAAATCCATACATTCAAAAGATTATAATCTTAATATGTTAGACCTTAAACTAAATTTTAATGTAAGCATTGAACCTGATACTTTAGATACAAGTAAATCTAAAATACTTAAGTCCGCTGAAGCATTTACACTTGCTATTGCTCTAAGTCTAGATGGATTAGCAATTGGATTTGGTAGTGGTCTTGTAGGAGTAAATTATATACAAGTTATTCTATTTTCTTTACTCTCAAATATAATTGCAGTTCTACTTGGTTGCTTACTAGGAAATGTATTTGTTAAAAAAATAAATCTAAACTTATCTTGGTTAAGTGGTTTAATACTGTTGGTCATTGGATTTATGAAGATATGTTAATAAAGAAGCTATCTAAAAATAAAATTTTATCTTTAGATAGCTTCTTTTGTGTTTTTATATTTGTTTTCTATTTTCTCTAATTTCTTTCTGAATCTTTTTAAGAGCTTTCTTTGAACCTCTCTGAATATCTTTTTCTAATTTTCTATCTTCAAAACTAGTAAACAAGGTATCCAAATCATATCCTTCTGGATATAATTCTGACGCTTTTATACTAAGTTCCAATCTTTTTATGTTTACTGAAATAAAATCATCTTTAAATAATACTTCTACATTATTAAACTTGTCTGTTGGTTTATATACAACCCCAAAATCATTTTCATCTAATAATTTTACCTTATCTCCTACATTATAATCTGTATAGTTTGAAATAATTTCAGAGTTTTTATTTTCTTCAACATTCGATTGTAATTTACTTCTTTTAATTAAGTCTAAATTATAGTTTCTATCAATTATATATTCTTTAGCTCTCTCTAGTACTCTATTTTTTATTCCCATTTTTTTTGAAATAAAAAGAGCATTACTATCCTCAGATTTTCCTATAGTCAACTTATACATTGGTTCTAAAGTTTCTTTATCAAACATCATACCAGCATTTTCGAACTCTGGATGTAAATTAGCAAATTTCTTTATCTCTCCATAATGAGTTGATGCTATTGTTATACATCCCATTCTGTAAAACTCTTCTAATAATGATATTGCTAATCCTGAACCTTCATTAGGTTCAGTTCCACTTCCTATCTCATCAAATAGAACAAGAGTAGAATTATTTGATGAACTCATAATCTCTGCGATATTTTTTATGTGTGATGAAAAAGTACTTAATGCATTTTCAATACTTTGATTATCTCCTATATCCACAAAAACTTTTTCAAATACACTAAATTCACTGCCTTCTTTTGCAGAAATATCAAATCCACATTGAACCATTAAAGTTAATAATCCAACGGTCTTAAGAGTTACAGTTTTCCCTCCTGCATTAGGTCCTGTTATTACAAGACTTCTGTAGTCTTTTCCTATTTCAAAATCTAAAGGTACAACATCTCCTGTTAGAAGAGGATGTTTACCTTTAATTATTTTTATATAGCCATTATTATTTATTTTCGGAGTAATACCTTTTATTTTTTGACTATACTTAGCTTTTGCAAATACCATATCATATTCAGAAAGTATTTCTATATTCAATTTTATCTGATTTATCTTATCAAATATAAGTTCTGTTAAATAAGATAAGATTTTATATTCTTCAATGGTCTCATCAGCTTTTAACATAGTCAACTCTGTACTTAGATTTGAAACACTTATAGGTTCAATAAATACAGTATTTCCCTTTGATGAGGTGTCTAATATAGTACCATCAACTTCATTTTTGTAGGAAGCTTTAATTGGTATTACATATCTATCATTTCTTTTACTTATTATAAACTCTTGTATATATTTTTTATTTATAGTTGATGTTATAAATTTATTTAGTCTATCTTTTATCTTTCCTTCTGTAATTTCTATATTTCTTCTTACTTTTTTTAATTCTTTACTAGCATTAGAATCGACTTTATTCGATTTTATACAGTAATTTATTTCATCTTCTATATTTTTACATTCTGTTATATTTAAAGCATAGGAACTTAATGTAGGTGAATAAAATTCTTTTTCTAGCATAAAAGCTTTAATCTTCCTACATCCTCTTAAAAAATCTTCAATATTTACAAGTTCAATTGGTTCTATTATCATTCCTTTTTCAATTTTGTCTATTGTAGAACCTGCATTAAACAATCCTTCAAGTGGTATATGATTGCTATTTTCAATTATCTTTCTAGCTTCTTTATTTTCTGCTAACTTTCTTCTTACTACTCCAATATTACCACTAGGAGTTAATTTATCTATCAGATTTTTTCCAAGTGAGCTTACACAATATGCTTTTATTAACTCTTTAACTTCGTTTAGTTGTAATCTTTCAAATGTATTACTATTCATTATTTTTTCTCCTTTATTTATAAGTCATAGGCTTTTAAATCCCCATACCATTTACTCTGATAATAGTTATTTTGTGAACGACTTAATAAATAAGGAGTTATTCTGCATCAAACTCCTTATTTATTAAGAAGCTTAACCCCGGACTCATTACTATTAGTATTTTTCTTCATAAAAAACTGCTCCTTTTCTATTTTTACTTAATCATTTATCTTGGTGCTCCTAATATTATTTCATAGATTCCATCTTCATGTCAATAAAAATAATTTCATTGATATTTTTGCATAATAAAAATTGTACTTCATCAAGAATCCATAAATACTTATACTCATTATATCCTTATTTTTCAACACACTTTTTAAACTTTCTATTTATTTTATTAACATAATCTCTTTATTTGCATTTTATATTCTTTTATGAGAACAAAAAAATAGCTGATAATAGTAAAACAATTTTACATGTTCTAACAAAATCAGCTATTTATAATCTAATATAATTTTAATCTTTCTTAACTTTGAAAATTAACCTTTATAAGTAATCAGTGGCTTCATAGTTGCCACTACTTGAATAAGCTTATACTCTATCAAACTTTCAATAATTTGTTCTATATTTTTATAAGCTTCTGGAGCCTCTTGAAATAATAAATTTATATCATTACATATAATATGGCTTTTAAATTTAGTTTGTTTTATGTTGTCTTTATTATACTTGTTTTTAAGACGAGATTTACAAATTGAACGAGACCATTTTCTACCAGCTCCATGTGACAGAGAATATAAAGATATCTCTGTATTTTCAGTAGGCATAACTATATATGATAAACTCCCTCTCGAACCTGGTATAATTACAGCTCCACTTTCACTTGAAACAGCGCCTTTCCTATGTATAAATTTATCTTGTCTTTTCTCTATAAAATTATGATTTATAGATAATATCTTTTCAATATTTCCAGATATACCTATTGATTGCATAATTTTTTTACTGACAGCTTCACGATTACGTTCTGCCCAAATTAAAGCCTTATCATGACTTTCCATATACGCTCTTGCTTTATCACTTTCAACCTCAATACCATTTTTATTATAAAATTTATTCAAAATAGTTTCTCCATAATTTCTTGAGCCACAGTGAACCAACATCATTATATCATCAGTTGATAATCTTAATTGTTCAAATTCTTCTTTATTATAAACTTCATTTACACACTGAAACTCTACAAAATGATTTCCACTTCCAATAGTTCCCAAATTTAAAATTGGACATTCTTCTTCATATATATCTGCTATTTCTATATCTGATAAGTCTTTAATCTTATCAAGAGATTTAATCCATCTTTCTTTTTTAAATTTCTTTTTTGAAATCCCAATTTTAAATAAGGTCATTCCACATCCTATATCATTTCCAATTATATGTGGATAAATAAAGTCACTAGTTTCAACAGCTAGACCAACAGGTATTTTACCTGCATGTAAATCAGGTAATCCTACTATTTTTAAAACTCCATTTAAGTTTGAAATATCTTCAAGCTGTTTCTTTGCTATATCTTCAATCCAACACTTATCGCTTGCTATTATTTTTATTTCACTCATACTTTGCTCCTTTTTAATATGTTCCTGCCTTTAAAAAGTAGCAAAAAGCTGTGACTTTTAGCCACAGCTTTTTATTCTAAATTACAAAAGCAGGTGGCTATTTGTTAAAATATTCTTAGATGTTTGATACCTCATTATTTTTTTCTAACATAATAACCACTTCCTCTCATAATTTATGACTAAACTAAATTTTCTATCTATATGTATATTGTTCATAGATATTGCTTTTAAATATGTAATATATAGTTTTTATATTATAGAGCTGATAATAATCATTGAAATCATAACTATTGCTAGACCAGCAACAACAAGTTTTTTATGTAATTTTTTTCTCACTTTAATTTTTTCTTCTTTTTTTATCTGTACGACTTTTTCTTTTTTCTCTTCTTTTTTCTCATCTTCAACTTCTATATAAGCTTTTTCATACATTACTTTACTTAAATCAACAATAATATCATTGGCTCTGGTATACTTGTTATTTCTACCAAGAAGCCTCTTTATAACGTTTATAAGTTCTGTATTCCCATTAATTGCTTTTATACTATTCCAATCTAATCCTTTATCAATAGACTGTAATATTCTTTCTTCTGAATTCAATTCTCCAAAAGGTAATTTTTTAAATATTGACTCAAATAAAATAAGTCCTGTCGCAAAAAAATCACTTTCTTTATCGGTATAATTTATACATAGTTGATGTGGGCATAAATACCTTCTATTTCCATAACTTCTTGTATTAACCCCATTATTTGCTTTTGTAATTCCAAAATCACAAACCTTGATATTATATTCTGTATCTACTATTATACTACTTGATTTTAAACTACCATGATATGAATGATTTCTATGTATCATTTCTAAAGCTTTTAAAACTTGTATCATTATATTTACAATTGCTTCTAAATGAAGATAATTCCCTAGAATTAATTCATCTAATCCGATACCATTAAAGTCTTCACTTACAACATAATACAGTGTTGTTTCTTCTGTACAATGAATTCCAACATCTATTATTTTTAGTATATAAGGAGAGTTTATTTCATCTAAAGCAGTACTTTCATCAATTAAATTTGAAACAAAATCCCCACAGATATAATTATTGTGCTTTATGACTTTTATTAGCACATTTTTTCTGTAAAAAACATCTCTAGCTTTATAGATTTTGTTAATTTCTAAAACGTCATCAGAATTTACTACCTCATATCTATTGCCTATAAAATTCAACCATGTCACCTCCTCATACATTTTATATAACTAAATCTATTTACAATTATACCAATATATAGGAATATTTTCTATATATTAATGACTCTAATATCAAAACAAGAGTCAATAATGTTACTTTTATACAAAAAAAACAAGAAAGTAAGAGGCTTCCTTGTTTTTTTGTATAAATATCACTTTAAAAAATGATTTATTTTTTTAGTTCTTTATAGGAACTATTTGATATATGTTCTTTTTTTATTACATTTCCATTTGAATCTTTAAATATTCTATATGTAGAATACTTATTTTGACCAGTCTGTTTTACTTCTATTGATATATTAGGTTTGTCACCAGAGTTACCATATATTACTGATGATACACTTCCTCCACCTGCATAGTTTTTAATATATACAGGATGGTCATATGGATTTTTAAACTTTAAGTTTAATCCTCCATCACTTACAGTAGCATCTCTTCCTTTTGGCACATACGTTGATGCAGACGAATGATTTGTGACTTGAGTTATCTCCATTCCTGAGATAAGAGCAGCGTTATAAATTGTTGAAGATGTCTGGCAAACACCTCCACCTGCTGATTGTTCTAATTTCCCATAAACTATAACTGGTGCATCCTTATAACCATTAGCCTTATTGCTAGGTCCTGTAAGCTTATTATATGAAAACTCTTCGCCTGGCATTAATAATACATCACTAGTTTTTCTTGCTGATAGACCTACATTATATGACCTACCTTCTACAGCCTGAGAATAAGTAGTTGAATATTGACCTATAACAGAATTCACAGTTTTTACTTGCTCAGTTGTTATGTCTGGTTTTTGAAGATTTACTTTAAGTTCTAAAAACTTATGCTCTTTATTCTTTATCATATTATATATAGATTCTTTGTTTGCTGCTAAATCAAATTCTCTTCCTACAACAGAATCTGTATAATTCAATCCTCCACTTCCAACACTAATAGAAGCATTTTTCATTTTGACATTGATACTATCTGCTATAGATGATACTTTTGAACTAAGCTTTGCCTCATCATAACTGGATTCTATTTTTAGAGCTAGCTTATTTATTCTTATATCAATATATTTTTTTAAGTTTTGAAAGTAAGAGCCTTTTTTTGTAGTCTCATATGCATTTTTTACAACTTCTTCTGTATTATATCTTAAGTCAATATCTTTTGGAGATATTGTATATTTTTTCCCATCATAACTAAGATTTAAATCTTCTGGAATATACTTACCTGTTATAGCTTTTAATGCTTCTTCCTTAGTCATATCAGATACATTTATTCCTTCTATATACACATTTTTAGCGATTTTCCCATTATACAGAAATTTGTTATTAAAAAAATAAGTAAATCCTCCTATAGCTACAACTAAAATTGCTAATACTATTATAAGATTTCTCTTTCTTTCTTTTCCTAATCTTGAAACCCTTGTTGCACTTCTGCCCATAACTTCACCTCATTTTAACACTAACTTAATTTTGCCTAATAGAGTTTCCATTTCAAAACTACTTTAGATTATATTTGAATAGCTTTTTTTAAACAAGGAATTTAATCAAATGTAACTTTATTGTAAATTTATGTCTTATAATTAGTTTTATTTTTGATATTTTTTTATTATATTTTTTTATTATTTCTTAATAAAAAAATCAAGGATTTTATAATAATTAGTTTAATTTATATTAAAATTTAAATATAACCTATCACTGGATAATGGTCTGACAAGTAAATTTTTTCTACTTCATATCCCTTTAACTCAACATTTTTATTAACAAAAATGTAATCTATCCTAGATTTTGATTTTTCAAATGTAGATAGATGAGACTTAGCTAGTGAAATGGCAATATCATTAAACATGCTTAAAAAGACATTTTCCTCATTAAAGTCACCACACAAAACAACTATCCCCACTAATCTATTTCTATAGTCTATTATTTCATCTAATTGTTTTGCTCTTTCTTGTCTATCAAGACCCAAGTGAGTATTTATTATATTTACTATTCTTCCATATTCATCTATAGTCATACAAAGTGCTCCTCGTTGTTCTTTTTTGTTAGTTAGGAAAAAATGATTGCTGTTTAATATTTTAAATTTTGTAAACGTGCAAATACCATATATCATACTTACTTTTTTTACGTTTGTAGCAAATACACCATCCATATTTAAAACAGTTTTTAAAGCTAAAAATTGAGGATATAATACTTCTTGCAAACAAATTACATCACAATCCAACTGTTTTAAATATGTTCCCATTTTAGTTAGAGTTAATCTATTATTTGAATCCATACCTTTATGAATATTGTAGGTTACTATTTTCATAATAATATCACCTCTTATGTAATATAATACTTATTAAAGTTTAAACTTATTTATTTTTCACTTAATAACATTACTTAGCTTATAAAATCAATTACTTATTTAATTACTTATAAACTTTATCACAAAAAAACCTAACTTAAGTATTTATATACTATATAAGTTAGGTTTTATAAACTATTATAATATTTATTATTTCATTCATTTCTAATGATGATTCTCCTTTTTTATCTTTTTCAATTTGCCTTCACTAACAACAAATAAAAATCCCATCTTCTTATATATTTCATCCAATTCAATTAAAGTTACTTCACCATTTTTTAAATTTGTTAATGTTATATCTTGTATTCTTCTTGATGGAATTATCATAAGTTATCAACACTCCTTTAAATTCTTTTTAATCTTTATATTTAAATATATTTATGTATTATGGTATATATTCATAAATTATTAAAATAAATTCAAAAAACATCCGTTCTGCAAACATTCGTTCTATATATTTATTATACATCATACAGACGTTCGATTCAATACAAAAATTAAATATATCTCGATTCTAGTAAGTTTTACAATGTTATGCACTAAATATGTCAAAATATCTTTTTTATATAAATTATATTGTCAAACAAAAAATCATCTCAATAAAAGCTTACACTTAAATTGAGATGACTTTTCTTATATAAAAGTATTAGTTTAATATTGTTTTTTATTAAGCTAACATATGTAATATTTGAGTTACCATAAGAGCACAATATGTACCTATGACATTTCCTAAAAGTCCCATAAGCACTCCTACTGGTATTAATACTGGGTTATGAACTCCAGCAATCATAGGTGCTGTGGTTACTCCCCCTATATTAGCTATACTTCCTACCTCACAAGTAAATAAATCTAGTTTAAACAATTTTGCAAGTCCTATAAATGAAATAGCATGTACAAGTACTACTACTAACCCAAACATTATGTAAACAGGTGCTTCTGACAATCCAAAGAAATTTGCTTTACTTCCTGTAGCTGCAAGAAGTAAATACATAAACACATTCCCTACTAATGTACTTCCCTTAAGTTTTGATATTTTAGTCATACCTAATAGTATTGATACTGTAGATGCAACGAGTACTACCCACATAGTTTCATTAAGTATTCCCGAAGTTGGAAGTATCTTAGATACAATTTGTGCAAAAGCTGCTACTCCAAACCCAACAGAAAGTAAAGTCATAAGTTCTACAAATGTGGGTGCTGTATTATCTTTATTTTCTTTCTCAAGTTTTGATGTAACTTCATCTATAAAACTTGTATCACATTTTGTCCATTTATTAAATTTAGGTCCAAATTTTACAGACATTAAACAAACAGACATCCATACTGTATATCCTATAGAACCCATAAGTATTGCATAGCTAAGACCTTCTTCTGCAACTCCTAAAGCATTTGCTGCAGCAATCATATTTGATGAACCACCTATCCATGAACCAGATGCTGCTCCAAGAATTTTCCATGAGTCTGCACCCATTGAACCTTTAAAAATTATAAATGCTATAACAAATCCAAGCATAAATGTAAATGTAGCACAGAAAAATGATAATAACATTTTAGGACCCATTTTTAATATTTTTCTTAAATCACACTGAATTAACAAGAAAACTAACATTAATGGTAAAAAATTTACTGTTATTATATTTTGATATATTCCAACATCATCATTTTGTGCAAATAAACCAAATGATGCTAGTATAGCTGCTCCTAAGTATATTAAAAGCATTGGATTAATTACATCAAATATTTTCCATTTCAATTTATCTACCATAAAAAAAATTACACCTACAAATACAACTAAGAAACTACAATATACAAATCCATTCTCAATCACAATATACACATCCTCTCTTTTCTTAATTAATTTTATTTTTTATGATTACTAATAAAGACCTTTTCTTCAGAAAATAAACAATTAAAATAAATATTTTTATCTATATTATGCTAATTAAATACATATATACTTAACTATTTACATATATTAATAAAGGTTTGCAGATTAATTACTTTAAAAAATGAATAATCTGAATTTAAAATCTTTTCCAACAATTATTTTATTACTAAAATTTTTATTTGTAAAGATAATTAAACTAAATATTTTATTTATTCATTCATTTTGTTTTGTATTTATTTTTATTAATTATGTGATAAAACTATTTTTACTTTAAATCTATATAATATAAATTAAATTTATTTTATATACTTTTTTTTTAAGTATATTTAGAATTTTTTCTTTTATTTTTAGTTTTCAGAACATTCGTATTTATGTTATAATTTGTATGAATATATATTTTTTAGGAGGAAACAATATGAATTTAAATTTAACTAATACTATAAATTTAATGAAAAAATATTTAGATATCCCAAGTCCAGCTGGATATACTGAAAATGCAGTTTTAGAAAGTAAAAAAGACTTTGAAGCATTAGGTCTTAATACTATTCTTACAAAAAAAGGTGCACTTATAGCTACTCTTCCTGGTGAAGATGATTCAAATCAAATAACAATATCTGCACATATGGATACACTTGGAGCTATGGTAAAAGAAATATCATCTGATGGTACTCTTAAATACCATAAAGTTGGTGGTGGTTGTTGGGCAGCTATAGAAGGAGAAAACTGTACTGTTATAACTAGAAAGGGTAAAAAAATCAGAGGAAGTATTGTATTTAAATATGCTTCTACACATATATATGGTCAGACAAAGGCTGCTACTGAGAGAAATGAAGAAACAATGATTATCAGACTTGATGAAAAAGTATTTACAAAACAAGATGTATTAGATTTAGGAATAAGTGTTGGAGATTTTGTGTATCTAGACCATCGCTTTGAAGCTACAGAATCTGGTTTTATAAAATCTAGATATATAGATAATAAAGCTGCTGTAGCAATGGTTCTTGAAATATGTAGATATTTTAAGGAAAATAATTTAACTCCTAAACATACTACTAACTTTTATATAAGTAATTATGAAGAAATTGGACATGGTGTTTCTAAAGCTTTACCTGAAAAAACAAAAGAATTTGTAGCAATAGATATAGCACCAACTGGGCCAAGTCAAACATCTAGTGAACATGGTGTAACTATAGTTGCAAAAGATAATTTATCATTATATGATTTTAATTTAAGAAACAAACTTGTCGATGTTGCAGAAGACAATAATTTAGATTATGCTGTCGATGTATTTACTTTCTATGGTTCAGACGCTTCAGAGGCCATTCGTTGGGGAGAAGATGTTCAAATAGCATGTGTTGGTCCTGGAACAAACAATAGTCATCACTATGAAAGAACACATATAGAAGCTATCGAAAACACTCTAAAACTACTTATAAACTATATGCTTAAAAAATAGTTAAATACACATTTTACTAAAGTCATTTCTTAACAAATAACCAATTTTAATTTTAATTTTTATACAAAAATTGGTTTTCCTATAGACTTAATTTCAATTTACTACTATTATATAAGTAGCTTCAATTTTCTTTAGTTAATTTTTATATAATTTATATAAATTATGTGAAAATTTTCTTTAGTTAATTGTTGTTAAATTAAATTTTTACAAGCTAACCCTACCAGAAAAGAGTTATCTAATCTGTAAGGAAATAGTTTAATATGGCACATTATACTTGTGTAATTAATAACTTTTCTTTTGTAGAAACTTTTCTTTAAAAGAAAAGTTTTTTGATTTTGGATTTGTTTAAGACATATTTTCTGAGTTAGGAGGATATTTATGAAAAAGGTTGCGGTCATAAGTGCTATTTTAGAAGAGCCAAAAGAATGTCAGCTTAAATTTAATGAGGTTGTATCAGGTTTTAAAGGTATTATTAAAGGCAGAATGGGAATTCCTTGTGAAGAAGAAGGAGTATCGATTGTATGTATAGCAGTTGTTGGCGAAATGGATACTATTAATAGTTTGACTGGTAAATTGGGAAACATACCTCATGTATCTGTAAAAACTAGTATATCAAAAAAAGAAATTTAAGGTGGTGAGTACAAATGAGTCTAAATTCTACTCCACAATCAATAAGAGTACATATAGGTCTCTTTGGTAAAAGAAATGCAGGTAAATCTAGCATAATAAATGCTATAACGAATCAAAGTGCTGCGATAGTATCAGATATTGCTGGAACTACTACAGACCCAGTATTTAGACCAATGGAAATCCTTCCTATAGGACCTTGTGTTCTTATAGATACTGCCGGTCTTGATGATGTTGGTGAACTTGGTGAACTTAGAATAAGTAAATCATTAGATGTTTTGGAAAAAACAGATATAGCTTTACTAGTAGTTGATTGCCAAATTGGTATATCAAAAGAAGATTTAACGCTAATTGAAAAGTTTAATGATAAGAATATACCTCATATTTTAGTTCTTAACAAGATTGATACAATTAAGAATCACTCTGAAATTTTAGACTTAACTAAAAATAAAGTTAAATGTCCAGTTGTTTCTGTCTCATCAACAGATAAAATTGGAATTGAAGATTTAAAGAATGAAATAATAAGAGTCTTGCCTAAAGACAGCACTGAATTTAAATTGGTATCAGATTTAATTGAACCAAATGATTTAGTTGTTTTGGTAGTTCCAATAGATAAAGCAGCCCCAAAGGGAAGACTTATACTTCCTCAACAGCAAGTTATAAGGGATATTTTAGATACTGGAGCAATTTCTATAGTTACAAAAGAAGATAGTTTAAAAGAAACTCTATCTAGTCTAGGTAAAAAACCAAAACTTGTTATTACTGACTCTCAAGTATTTCCACAAGTAGATAAAGATACTCCAAAAGATATTCCTCTTACATCTTTTTCTATATTATTTGCTAGACAAAAGGGAGACCTTAAAGAATTAATTAATGGTGCTTATGCTTTAGAAAACTTAAAAGATGGTGATAAAGTCTTGATGGCTGAGGGATGTACTCATCACAGACAGACTGATGATATTGGAACAGTAAAGATTCCTAACATGATTAGAAAGAAAACTGGTAAAAATATTGCTTTTGAATTTAGTTCTGGAGTATCCTTCACTGAAGATATAAATAAATATGCACTTGTAGTTCATTGTGGAGCTTGTATGATGAATAGAGCTGGAATGTTATCTAGAATAGAAAAGGCAAAATCTTTCAATGTACCTATAGTAAACTATGGTATTTTAATAGCATATGTAAAAGGTATTTTAGAAAGATCACTTGAACTTTTCAATTATTAAAAATTTAACCATATTTAATAATTACATATTTAGATATGACTAAAAATAAGATTAAATACTTTATAGATAAACTTTACAGCATAAATTCATTAAGCTTTGATGAACTACTATATTTAATAGAAAATATCGACAATGAAGAATATAACTTTGAACAAAATTTAAGAAACTATCTTTATAAGCAAGCTAGCGACATGAGAAATAAGCATTATGGAAACAGAATCTATTTGAGAGGACTTATAGAACTTACAAACTATTGTAAAAATAATTGCTACTACTGTGGAATACAATCTTCTAATAAAAATATCATAAGATACAGACTTTCACTTGATGAAATACTTGAATGTTGTGATATAGGATATAAAATAGGATACAGGACTTTTGTTTTGCAGGGTGGTGAAGATACATATTTTAATGATGATAAAATATGTGAAATTGTTTCAAATATAAAAAATAAATATGAGGATTGTGCCATAACACTATCACTGGGAGAAAAGAGTTATGACTCATATAAAAAATACTTTTTAAGTGGTGCAGACAGGTATCTTTTAAGACATGAAACTGCTACAGACAGTCATTATAAAAAATTACATCCACCAAACATTGAACTTAAAACTAGAAAGGAATGCCTAAAAAACCTTAAGGAAATTGGTTATCAAGTAGGTGCTGGATTTATGGTTGAGTCACCATTTCAAACCAATGAGGACCTTGTTCGTGATTTATTGTATCTAAAAGAATTAAATCCTCATATGGTTGGAATAGGACCTTTTATTCCACATCATGATACAATATTTAAAGATTATAAACATGGAGATTTAGAAAAGACACTACTTATGCTTTCAATTACAAGACTTCTACTTCCAAAAGTTTTATTACCTGCTACAACGGCCCTTGCATCTATAAACCCTAGTGGAAGAAATGCAGGTCTTTTAGCTGGCTGTAATGTAATTATGCCAAACCTTTCTCCTCAAGAATTTAGAAAACAATATTCTCTTTACGATAACAAAGCCTTTACTGGTCAAGAAGCTTGTGAGTATCACCAAAGTTTAGAAGAAAACATCAAGTCATTAGGACTTAAAGTCGACTATTCTCGTGGTGATAATATTGAATGGAGGCGTTTGTAAATGTTCATAAAACATGAACTAATTAATTCTTTATTAGAGGATGCAAAAAATTCAACTTATGATGATATTGAAAAGGTACTTGATAAGGCTGATAGAAGGGAAAAACTTACTTATAAAGATATAGCTACTCTTCTTGAAGTGGAAGATAAAAAACAACTAGATAGATTATTTAGTATAGCTGGGCAAATAAAAAACGAAATATATGGTAATAGAGTGGTTTTATTTGCCCCTCTCTATGTATCAAACTACTGTGTAAATGAATGTGTTTACTGTGGTTTCAGTACATGCAACAAATTTAAAAGAAAAAAACTTACTATGGATGAAGTAAAAGAAGAGGTTAAAATACTAGAAAAAATGGGTCATAAAAGACTTGCTCTAGAAGCTGGTGAAGACCCTAAAAACTGTGATATAAATTATATTTTAGATTGCTTAGATGCAATTTACTCAACATATAACGAAAATGGAAATATAAGAAGGGTAAACGTTAACATAGCTGCTACAAGTGTAGATGAATACAAGTTACTAAAGGAAAAAGGAATAGGAACTTATATATTATTCCAAGAAACTTATCATAAACCAACATTTATAAAGATGCATGGTCAATCTATAAAAAATGACTACTATTACCACTTAACAGCTTTTGATAGAGCTATGGAAGCTGGTGTTGATGATGTTGGTGCTGGAGTCTTATTTGGCTTATCTGACCCAAAATTTGAAGTTCTAGGACTTATGATGCATAATGAACACTTAGAGGAAAAATTTGGAGTAGGATTCCACACTATATCTTTCCCTAGATTAAAAAAAGCTGAAGGAATGAGTTTAGAAGATTTTCCTCACTTAGTTTCTGATGATATGTTCAAAAAAATAGTAGCTATAACTAGATTAGCCATTCCTTTTACTGGAATTATAATGTCCACTAGAGAAACTGCTGATATGAGAAATGAATTGCTAAAATATGGTGTATCACAAGTCAGTGCAGGTTCTCTGACAGGTGTTGGAGGATATAAAGCATATGAAGATGGTGACAATACAGAACAATTTGAAGTTGGAGACCATAGAAGCCCTGTAGAGGTGCTTAAAGAACTAATAACTGATGGATATATCCCTAGTTATTGTACAGCTTGTTATCGCAAAGGTAGAACTGGAGATAGATTTATGAGTTTAGCTAAAAGTCGCCAAATCCACAATGTCTGTACACCAAATGCTCTTACTACATTAAACGAATTTCTAATTGATTATGGTGATGAGGAACTTAAAGCTATGGGCAAAAAACTTATCACAGAAGAAATAGCTAAGATAGAAAGAGAAGATATAAGAAACATAGTATCTAACAATATGACTGCCTTAGAACGTGGAGAAAGAGACTTATACTTATAAAATTTTATTACTTATATATTATTTATTGTATATTCTATGGGTTAGTAGTAATATTATCTAAAGGGAAAGTTTAAGGGAGGGAGATTAACATTGAAAGATAACAACAATACCAATAAAACTATTCAATTTGGAGAAAAAAAAGCTAGCCTAGAAAGCAATATTCAAAAAAATAAAAATATCAAACTTGATAATACACACAAAGTCATTCCTTACCCTAAAAATAGAAAAAAGGATGATAAAAAGAAAAGTAACAAGAAAAAGAATATAAATACCAATAAATCTAAAGTCAATAAAAATAATTATGGTCATTCTTTTTTTAACAACAAATACAAATATAAAAGAAAACCTTATGTTATTGCCTTATACACAGTAATTTTTATTCTTTTAGCAATATTAATTATAACTAAATTAACAGATAATACAAGTAAAGGTAACTACTCTCGTAATACTGTTTCTGATGCTCACAAGAATGACATCCAAAACATGACCCTTAATGAATCAACTAATCTTCTTACTTGTGGGTAATTTAAAAGAGTTATCTCATTTCAGAAATTACTTTCTAAAACTGAGATAACTCTTATTTTTATTTATATGTATTTTACCAACCTTGAGTTACTTCATATACTTCATCACCAATTCTACCATTTAAATAATCATCTATTGCAGAATCTATGATACTCATTGCTTTATCTACTTGTTCCTTAGTTATTACTAGAGGAGGTTGTACTCTTAAAGTAGATTGACCTAAGAATATCATTATTAAACCAGTTTGTATACATCTATAACATATCTTAGCTGTAGCATCTGGATTTTTTTCATTAGAGCCATTTCCTTTAACTATATCAACTCCTATAGATAATCCTAAAGCTCTTATTTCTCCAATTATATCGTATTTTTCTCTTAACTTCTCAAATCCTGCTTTAATATAATCTCCCATTTCTATACTCTTTTGAAGTAAGTTTTCTCTTTCAATTATTTCTATAGATTTTAAAGCAGCTACACATACTGTTGTATTTCCAGCTAAAGTAAATAGATGTGCTGGAGCATCAAGGCTTTGCATTATCTCAGTTCTTCCAACAACTGCTCCTAAAGGTAATCCACCTCCAACAGATTTTCCAAGAACTATAAGGTCTGCTTCAACTCCGAAATTTTCTATACCAAACCACTTACCTGTTCTTCCCATACCTTGTTGTATTTCATCACTTATAAGTAGTATTCCATTTTCTTTACATATTTTACTTAAACCTTGTACCCACTCTACTGGAGGTACTATTATTCCTGCATCTCCTGCAATTGGTTCTATAAATATTGCAGCTACTTCTTCTGCTGGTAAATAGTGCGCAAAAGCATATTCTATCTCATCTAAGCATTCTTTAGCTGTTCTATTTTTATCAGGATAATGGAAGTGATAAACTTCTGGTAACAATGGACCCATTTTTCTTCTCATATTTGTACTTAATGCAGATATAGATATAGCTCCATAAGTACTTCCATGATAAGATTCATACATAGATATTATTTTTGTTCTTCCAGTATACCCTCTTGCTAGTTTTATAGCAGCATCTATACAAGCAGAACCTGTTGCACTGTATAATACTTTTTTATCATTATCTCCAGGGGCTATTTCCACAAGCTTCTCAGCTAATTTTACAGGAGGATCACTATGGAAATACGCAAGTGTATATTGTGTAATATCATCCATTTGTTCTTTAACTGCTTGTGAGATTTCCTTATTTCCATGACCTACATTCGCAGAGCCTGCACTTGCTAAAAAATCAACATACTCATTACCTTCATAATCATATAACATTGCACCATCACCTGATTTAAATGCTACTGGATAGTAAGGTATTTTTTGAGTTTTAGCAACATATTTTTTTTCTTCTGTACTTATCATTTGACTAGTTATCTCGCTCATTGGCAAATCATCCCCTCTTTAAATAGATTTATGTTTTAAAATTATTGCGATTTATAAAGATATTCCTATATAAAATTCTTTATATACTTAATGTTATTATCTTTGACACAAATTGTCAATATATGTTTTTACAATTTTCAAAATATTTGTTATTCAGGAACAATATATTTTATTCTTATCAAATAAACATTATTCCACAAAAAATAAAGGACTCTATTCTATTTTTATAGAGTCCTTTGAAAATTAACTTATAAATACCATTATTCTGTTTATTTTCTATTAAATTATATAATTATTTTTTATTTTCTCTAATAATACCTTTGAAATACTCTAATTGCTCTTGTTGTTTTTTATGTTTTATATATGGAAAAGCTTTGATAACTCTTTTTTGTAGGATAATATTGGACTCTATACGGTCTAATTTACTGTTTATTTTGTTTATTTTTTCTCTAGTCTCCAATTCATCTTTATTTACTGTTTTAAATAAAGCTTGTATCTCGCCTCTATCAAATTTATCAAGTTTCACATTTATCTCACTAAGGTCTGCAATTATCTCATCTAACAAGTTTAACTTTATATCCAATTTTTTGAGTGTTATAATAGTAACAATCAAATCAATTATAGCCCAAAGTGTTGTAATTATAGCCATTGATATTAATATTCTATATGGAATTGTTCCTACAAAATACTTTATAAATGGATGTATCAACTTTACTATTATAACAGACATTACACCAAAGTATATTGCATTTTTTAAACATACTCTACCCTTTATATTGAATTTTCTGTCAGAATAATCCCACCATTTTGCATGAAATAAGGTCTCTAAAATAAATCCTGTAAAATACTCTAATATTGTTGTTAAAATCATGCCTAATATAAATATTATGACTATATTATCAAACCTTTCCAATAATGATATTATAATCACTGCTCCAAAACCATAAACAGGACATATTGGACCATTTAAAAAGCCTCTATTAATTATTCTTTTGCTCGCTATAGAACAACCTATACTTTCTACTGTCCATCCTAAAAAAGAATATATAAAAAAGTACAAAACATACCTTATTATTTCCATAATTTATCTCTACTCCTTCACTAAGTTGTCTTATTTTATGCATAATGTAAAAATAGTTATAGAAATAGTTTTTTCGTTTTTTATGTTTGTTATTCTTTTATATTAAATTAATGTCCTATTCATTTAATCCAATTAACAATTTGCTAGCTACAATCCCATGTTTATCTTTTGATTGGTTTTCTTTATCAATCCAAACATAAAATGTATCGTATTTCCTTAATAATGGTAAATTTTTAACATCAAATTCTTGATATTTAACTACATCACTTTTTGATTCTTCAGTAATCACATAAGATACTAATCTTGTATTTTCACTTAAATAAATTCTTACATTTCCATCACTATCAATTATATTTTCTGGTCTCTTTACTTTATTATTAGAACCAGCTTTAATGGTTATTGTGCCTTTTTCAAATTTCTCAAATGTACCAATTATGTCTACTTCATCTTTATTTATATCCTTGATTATTTCCTTATTTTCCTCAATTAATATTTTTGATATTTCTTTATTTGATTTAAATTTAAAGTTTAGCAAATCTTGATAATTTATAGAAATAATTCCTAGCCCTATAACTCCTAAAACCAAGCTCGTTCCTATTATAGCCTTGAACTTTATTATATTATTAGGAAATAATTTAGTCATATTTATGTAAATAGCAATACCAATTATACCACCCAATGAATTTAAAATAATATCATCTATATCACTACTTCCAAGAGCAAGAATATATTGTATTGTTTCAAATCCTAAACTAATAAATATAATTGCTATAATCATAGTTTTTTTATTTAATTCTTTAAATACTATAGGGAAGAAAATCCCCATTGGAATAAATATGCCTATATTTCCTATAATATTTACAGTAGCTCTCATAAAACTAATATTATTATCTATGATAAATTGCCATATTGTATAAAATGGTATTAAATTTACAGACCTGAACATTCCTTTAAAAATAGCATAAATTGGTACATCTTTAAATAAAATTATTCTTATAGTCAATAAAACATATACAAAAAATATTATGTACACAATTGATAGTAAGAATTTTTCTAATTTTTTATTTTCTTCCACTAATAATCACCTTCTCTCTTAATATTTCAATGGTAGCAATAAACATTTAAGACGATTTTAAAATTTTCTTAAAATTTCCTTAAATATTTATTAAAAACATAAAAAAGCCTACACTAAAAAGTGTAGACCTTAACAAATCCTTAAACAAATATCTTCTAATGAATAACGAACAATATAATTGTTGAAAAAACAATAACTAATGTTAAAAGAAGCCTAGCATATAAAAAGTTTTTCTCTTTTAACATAACTCCTACTATTCCAAATATAAAAAATATAGATGCAATAAACTTACCAAGAATATTGCTATTTGGATAATAACTAAAAAGCATAAAACAAAGCACAAATGTAAGTACCCCTATTGCATTAAATACAAATTTATTAGATGCTATTTTTCCTTTGTTGAAAAAGAAGCAAAATATTGATACTAAATCTAAAAATAAAAATACATAAAACATTCCTTTGAAAACGTCCATTTTTATACCCCCTAAAAATTCTAATTATAATATCCAGTTTATTTCACATAATTATCAATATACTCAATAATCTCTATAATATCATAGGTTTATATTACTAGTGTATTACTTCATATTCATACATATTATAATCACACTCATACATATTTAAAGACTCATATGTTGCTTTTGCATTTATGTTTTCTTTTTCTACATATAATCTCATTCCAACAATAGTTTCATCTCTATCACACATATTTTTTATATAATTAAATAAATAATTAAAAATACCTTTTCTTCTATATTCTTTCTCTACATATACACTCTGAATCCAAAGAAAATTCCCATTTCTCCAATCACTCCACTCATACGTATACATAATCTGTGCAACAACTTTATCAAATACTGTATAGACATGATATTTACCTTTTCTTTCATCCAATAATAATGCTTTTACACCTTTAGTCAGAACATCCATATCAAGCTCTTTTCCTTCAGTTTCCTTAGCTAAATTATAATTAAATTTTGCTATTACATCCAAATCATCTATACGAGCTTCCCTTATCTCTATTAATTCTTCATTTTCATATAACTCTATATAATCCTTTTGTTGTTCCATGTTTATTCCCCCATATCTATTTTATTACATTGATGTTTTTGCTTAAATATATTTATAGAGTTTTTTCTAGCTTCATAAATGCATAATCAAGTGTAGCTTCTAAATTACCATTATTTTTTCCTCCACCTTGAGCTAGTACTTGGCTTCCTCCACCTTTACCATCTATAAGACTTATTGCATCTTTTAATAAATTTCCCATATTAATATTTTTCAAGTTTTTAGAACATGCAAAAATTAGATTTATTTTATCTTCAAATTTAACAGCAAATAATGCAATATTATTTTCATCTTCTGTAATTTTGTTTGCTATTTTGTTTACATATTTTAAATCTTCATTATCATAGACCTTTTTAATAACTGAAATAGTATTAATTTTATTTGCATTTTCAATCATTTCCTTAACTTGATAATTAGCTACTACTTCTTCAATCTTTCTTTTTTTACTTAGAGCTGCTTCCACCTTATTATTTAAATTTACAATACCATTTATAGCATCCTCTTCATTGCAACTCAAATATCTACATATTTTAGTCAGATATATATCCCTTTTTAATACTTCATCCACTGCCCTTTTACCTGCTAGAAACTCTATTCTTGTACTTGACTTATGTTTTTCCCATTTCTTTATTTTTATCATTCTCAATTCACCAGTTGATTTTGGATGCACTCCACAACACGCATTTGTATCTAAATCACCTATTTTTATTACTCTTATCTCTTCATTAGTATTTGGCAAGTCACGTCTTAACCAAATCTTTTTTAGTTCTTTTTTTGTTGGAAGTAAGGTTTCTACTTGTATATTTTGACGAATAATTTCATTAGCAAGCAACTCTATCTCTCTAATTTTATCTTCTTCTAAATTACCTTCTATATCTACTGTACTATACTCATTTCCTAGATGAAAACCTGTCGTATTTGCATTAAAAGTTTTAAAAAAACATCCAGATAGTACATGTTGTCCAAAATGTTGATGCATTCCATCCTCTCTTCTCTCCCAATCAATACTACACTTTACCTTATGTATCTTTATAGGTTTTTTATCTAATATATGGTATATATTTTTTCCATCTTCATACACACTTGTTACATCATAATTCTCTATTTTTCCCAGGTCTCCAAACTGACCTCCTCCTCCAGGAAAAAACGCTGTCTTATCTAATAAAACATGATACTTATTTTCTATTTCTTTTATTTCAATTATTTCTGCTGTAAAATCTCTTACATATTGGTTTGTATAATATAACTTTTCCATTATAATTCTATCTCCATTTTCTTAATTCTAGACTACTTTACTTTTTAAATACAAATTTCAACCTAAGCTTAATTTAATTGTATTAAAATAGAACTCATCCTATTATTTACTAACATCATCTACTATATTTTAACATATAGATATTAATGTTAACAAATTTATAATTGTATATTATTCCAATATTTTATAACATGCATGCTTACTTATTTTCTTATATAATGAAAAGTATATTAAAACATGTTAAATTGTAAAACAAGCTTTAATCTCTTTTACTAATTTCATACATTATTAATGATTTTGAAATATACATTGCTTCTATAATATTCTTAAAACGTGTATGATGAGAAGTCCCCTCTGAAAATTTCATCTCTCCTTTTTCACATTTGCTAATAATCGAAGTTACAGGTGGTAAAGCTTCTATTAACTCTTCTTTTGTATATTTATCCATAATATCCTCAGATTCTATCAATGCCTTAGAAATATACAAGGCTTTTATCCTATTTCTAAGAAGGGAATGCTGAGAAGTCCCCTCTGAAAATTTTGGTTGCATTTTTTCACAATTAATAATACTTGAAGAAACTACTCTCAGTGCTTTCATCAATTCTTCCTTTGTGTAATAATTCATAACACATTTACTCCTTTATTTTTTAATTTGAAAAAACAGTATACCTCAATTTAATATCATTATCAACCGACATCATTATTATTTATGAACATATTCTACTCTTAAATGTTTTGAATATCCGTGACATTACATATTTTAATAATTATTAATAATTTTAAATATACATATAATACTTTAACATTCATTAATATAGAGTATATTAACATTGATTTTTTAAAAATTTTAGTATAAAATCATATTAAATAAATTTTCTGAAATAATAGAATATTAAAATATACAAAAACAGCTTTTAATAACATCTATAATTTTCTTATAAATGTGTCGTTGTTTTAGGGGGAGTGATATAAAATGGCAATAAAACCAAGAAAAATATCTATTGTGGGTTCAGGGCATGTTGGGTCTCATTGTGGATTTAGTTTGATAACTCAAGGGGTTTGTGATGAACTCTTTATGATTGATATAGATGAGGCTAAAGCAAAAGCTCAAGCTTTAGACTTAGCTGATGCAGTTTCTTATTTACCACATAAAGTATCTATAGACAAGGGAACTTTTGATGATTGCCAAGATTCTGATATAGTAGTAATAAGCGTTGCTGACTCTTCAGAAGGACCTTTACGTAGACAAAACACAACTAGATTAGACCTACTAAGACCAACCATTGGAATGATAAAGTCTATAGTAGAACCTATAATTAATTCTGGTTTCGATGGTATATTTATAGTTATATCTAATCCTGTTGATGTAGTCACAAATTATATTTGGGAAAAATCTGGTTTTCCTAAAAATAAAGTTATTGGAACTGGCACAGCTTTAGATTCAACAAGACTTAGAAGACTTCTATCTGAAGAAACTGGAATAGCTCAACAGTCAATACAAGCTTATGCTATGGGTGAACATGGAGACTCTCAAATGGTTCCTTGGTCTCATGTTTCAATTGGTGGTAAGCCTTTATTAGACATGATAAAGGATAATCCAACTACTTATGGAGAACTAGATTTGCCATCAATAGTTGAAAAAAATAAGAAAACAGGTATAAGTATAATAAATGGTAAAGATTGTACAGAATTTGGAATAGGCACTGCTTTAGTAGAAATTGTAAAAGCTATATTACATAATGAGAAAAAAATTCTACCTGTCTCTACACTGTTAGAAGGTCAATACAATGAGACAAATGTATTTGCAGGTGTTCCTTGTGTTATAGGAAAAGATGGCATAGAAGAAATTATTGAAATCAATCTGACTGAAGATGAGCAAAATGAATTTAGTAAATCTTGCTCTGTTTTAAGAGAACATATTGCACTTTCAAAAACACTTTAGATTCAAAATTATTTTAAGAGAGTCTTATCTAACTCATTTAAATAACTCTATGATTATTGTAGAGTATCATGATATGTATACATAAAACAAAATGTGATGAGATGCTAAGTTTTACAATAAAACCTAGAAAAATATCAATAATCGGAATTGGTCATGTTGGTTCACATTTTGGATTTAACTTGGTAGCTCAAGGTGTTTGTTATGAGCTACTAATGGTAGACTAAGATACTTTTTTTAAATTTTAAAACTTTATATTAAAAGCAGGTAAATTACTCATAACAAAAATCTTTTAACTAAGTTAATGTTAAAATCATCTATACCTGCTTTTAATTTCAATACTCAAATGTCAACCTACTTATTTCCATCAAATTTTATAACTTTGCTTTTTTTATTTATATTTTGAGATAATAATCCCTTTTTTAGTCCCATTAACAATTCTAAATCTTCTGGATAAAGATTTATTCCAAATTCTTCTAAACTAGATACTATACTATTTGTACTCATTATTTTATTTTCTATCAATAATTCGACTGCTCTTTTTAAATACATTGGACTTGAACCTTTCATTTTATCTAGAGGTTCTTCTCTTAACCACCCTTTTTTCTCCATCTCATTCATAAGATAATTATATTTTTTATAATTTATCTTACCTAGATTATATGCTCTAAAAAGCATAGCAGACATAGGTACAATCCACTTCTTCTTTAACTCTACATAATAATCTATGTCTTCTGGATGAATCAAGTCTTCTAAAAAACTCTCTTTTGGTAATAAAAATGCACATGCATACTCATCTGCTGAAAATTGCTTATTTGGTATTCTCAATTCACTTGACACTATATAACCAAGTTCATATGCTAAATCATAGTTTCTAATTGATGCTGATTTTTTATCATTGCCCAGAGATATTAAATATTTAACTTCTTTTCCAATTCTCTGTTTTTGGGTAAAGATTGTTGCCCCTTTTTTATCTACATTCATACCAGATATTATAATTCCATTAGATTCTAGTAAGTTTACCATATTTACTATTGGGCTGTTATTTAAATCCCAAAATTCTCTTGTTTTATATGCAAGACTTTCTATATCATTTATGTTAGTATCTGACATTATTCTTTTGCTTGGTAAATTTTCTTTTGGAAACTTAATATAACTCTCCATAAATGAGTATATTTTATGAATAATTATCATTTTTTCTCTATAAGAAATTTCTTCTACTCTAGGTAGTTTAGATTGAGGGTTAAAATGACTATCCTCAACAATAACATTCATATTTTCATGTTTATAAAAATACTCTTTTGGAAAATTTAATATATTTGATAATTTTAATGTATTTTCCATATTAGGAATATATTTATTTTCTTCAAAAGCCTTCAAATCTTTCTTATTTATTTTCGTTTCCTTAGCTAACTGTTCTATAGTCTTTGCTCTAAAAACTCTAGCTGATTTTAATCTCTTTCCATTAAAGTCTTTTAAATTCATTTGTTTTCTCTCTTTCAAAATTAAATTCTTAATCTATCAATATAAATTATAAGATTACAATTAATAATTTATCATATTATTGACAAAAAAACAAAAGATGAAAATATATCTTTTATTTTCACCTTTTATCTAAGTCTATAATAGCTAATTTTAATTATTTAAAAAGTTTTAGATATTCTCCATATCCTAAACCTTCCATCTCTTCTTTAGGTATAAATTTAAGAGAGGCAGAATTTATGCAGTATCTTAAGCCTCCAAGTTCTTTTGGCCCATCATCAAATACATGACCTAAATGAGAGTTTCCTTTAGCACTTCTTACTTCAACTCTATACATACCTTGTGAGAAATCGCTTCTCTCAACTATAGATTTATCTATTACTGGCTTTGAAAAACTTGGCCATCCACATCCTGAATCAAATTTATCTTTTGATGAAAATAAAACTTCTCCACTCACAACATCAACATAAACCCCTTCTTTATCATTATCATAGTATTCATTTTCAAAAGGTACTTCTGTCATATCATTTTGAGTAACTTCAAATTGTATAGGAGTTAAAGTCTTTTTTAACTCTTCTCTATTTATATTATTTCCATCCCAGTGACTTTTTACAAAGTTATACCTACCTGAACCTTTATAATACATATTATAGTTTAATGGTCTTTTTTTATAATAATCTTGATGATTTTCTTCTGCATCATAAAATTTAGTTGCTGGAATTATAGCTGTTACTATTTCGCTATCAAATATTTTACTATTTTCTAAATCTTCTTTTGACTTTAAAGCTATATTTTTTTGTTCTTCATCATGATAAAATATAGCAGTCTTATATTGAGTCCCTCTATCACCAAATTGTCCACCATCATCTGTAGGATTAATCTGTTTCCAAAATATATTTAGTAACTCATCATAGCTTATTATATCATCATCATAAGTTATTTGAATAGCTTCTACATGACCAGTTGTTCCTGAACATACTTCTTGATATGTGGGATTTTCAACATGACCACCTATATATCCAGAAACTACCTTTATAACTCCATCATATTTATCAAAAGGCTTCACCATACACCAAAAACATCCACCTGCAAAAGTAGCAAGTTTTATCATTTTCATCACTCCTTAAAAAAATTATATTTTATTTATTCCCTAAGAAGTAGCTTAATAATCTTGTATTTTCTTGTTTTTATCTAATTAGTAAAATAATGTTTGTAAATGTAATTATAAATTAAATCTATTTTCTATAAAAACTCTTTTTACTTATCCATCCAAAAGCATCCTTTATATCACAATTTTCGCCCAAAGATAACAGATATTCCAACTCATCATAATCATCCATAGCTACATTCTTTTCCATTTTTGGATTTAGTCTATAGTAATTATCTCCAAGAAGTTTTTGAGAAAATAACTGGCTCATTTGAGAATTTCCTTCTAATGTTATAGATATAATTGGTAAATCGGGTTCTTTATTAATTATCCAATCAATAGCTCCCCATTCAGTAGTATCTGCCTTTATACTATTATACACATATCCAGTTCCTATTGAAAAAAGTCTTGTATTTTTAAGTTTAAACCCACTATCAATGGCATGAATTATACATGCTAAACTTGGGTCAGTTGCTATTATTCCTCCATCGATATGTCGATTATACGTTGGAAAAAACACAGGAGCAGCACTACTTGCCATTGCTACATCTATAACCTTACTAGTCTTTGTAAGAGAACTTGGCATATTATTATAAAACACTGGTTTCCATGAGTTTTCTTCATTTCCTATATAAAAACTTGGTATCATTACTAATTTTTTCAAGTCTTTTAATTCTAATTCTTCTGGAAATATACTTAGTAAAACTTCTTTTAAATTTTTATTTTCATACTTAGGTCTTAACATTTCTGCATAACTTTTACTGAAAATATGCTTTGAATTTTCTATTGAATAGAGTTCTTTTATATCTTTTGGACTTACACCATACGCAAGACCTAATGCGATTAAACTTCCTGTAGATGTACCTCCAAACATATTTATATTATCTAACAAATTTGGATACTGATTTACCATTCTCTCAAGTATGGCTACACTCAATGCTCCTCTTAATCCACCACCATCAAAAGTCAATATATTAAAATTAGAATTTTTCATATACATATACCCCCATACAAAATACCTTATCGATTTTAAATTTCAGTCAAAATAATTTCATTATAGTAGTATATATATTTTATGCAAGTTCTATATAACGATGTTACTATTTCGGTATTTAAAGTACTTTGTACTGTACATACCTTATAATATCTAAAATAAATATTATAGAATATAGTATTTGTTTTAGATATTATAAGTAATAAATTTAAAGAATCAAAATAATTTCTCTACCTTAACATATTATAAAAAATAAATAAGAGGCTATCCCAAAGTAGAGATAAGTCTCTTTTTTATTATTGAAATGATAAAAATATATTTGATTTCATAAAAAAAAGAGTGCCTCATGAACTAAAAAGTTAATTTGAGACACCTCCTTATTTATTTTAATTACAAATACTTCCCTTCTTGAATATACTTATTTTCTTTATCCTAGTATTTTCTTCATATCTTCTTCTGGAGTAGATATAGGTGTTAATGCAAATTTATCAACCAATATATCCAATACATTTTGAGATAAGAATGCTGGTAAAGAAGGTCCTATATAAATATTCTTGATACCTAAATGAAGTAATGTAAGAAGTATACAAACAGCCTTTTGCTCATACCATGATAATACCATACTAAGAGGTAATTCATTTACTCCACATTCAAAAGCATTCGCCAATGAGACTGCTACTTGTATCGCACTATAAGCATCATTACATTGCCCCATATCCATTAAACGAGGCAAACCTCCAATTTCTCCAAGGTCTAAATCATTAAATCTATATTTTCCGCATGCAAGTGTCAATATGACAGTATCTTTAGGGGCTTGTTTTACAAATTCAGTATAATAGTTTCTTCCAGGTTTTGCACCATCACAACCTCCAACTAATAAAAAGTGTCTTATATCTCCACTTTTAACAGCATCTACTACTTTATCCTGTACAGATGAAACTGTACCTCTTGCAAAACCAGTAGTTAATGTATCTCCTCCATTAATGCCAGTCATATGAACATCTTCTTTATAGCCTCCAAGTTCAAGAGATTTCTCTATTACACTAGAAAAATCTTTATCTTCATCAATATGAATCATTCCTGGATAAGCAACTACTTCTGTAGTAAATACTCTATCTCTATAACTGTCTTTAACAGGCATTAAACAGTTTGTTGTAAACAGTATTGGAGCAGGAATATTATCAAACTCTTTTTGTTGATTTTGCCATGCTGTACCAAAATTTCCTTTTAAGTGCTTATATTCTTTTAATTTTGGATATGCATGTGCTGGTAATAACTCTCCATGAGTATATATATTTATTCCCTTATCTTTTGTTTGTTCTAATAATTTGTGTAAATCATAAAGGTCATGTCCTGTAACTACTATGAATGGCCCTTTCTCAATTTTCATAGGTACTTGAGTTGGCTCTGGTATTCCATAAGTTTCAGTATTTGCTCTATCAAGTAATTTCATGCATTTTAAGTTTATTTCTCCAGTTTTCATAACCAATCCTAAAAGTTCATCAATCGCTAAGTCCCCTCCAACTGCTATTAATCCTTCATAGAAAAATTCATTTACTTCTTTGTCTGTATAACCAAGTACCATTGCATGATATGCATAAGCAGCCATACCTCTTAATCCAAATAGAATTAATGATTTTAATGAACGTACATCTTCATTGTCATTCCACAAGTTTTTCATATCATAGTTATCATTTCTACTACATTTTGTTTCACAATCTAAACATCTAGGTACAAGTTTACTTTTTTCTATCTCAGTTTTTTCAATTTGTCTTTTTATAGCTTCATCATCAAAACTTACATTTGTTATAGTAGTGAATAATCCCTCTATCATAACTTTATCTGTTTCACTTGTTGGTCTATTTTTATTTCCAATAGTTGCTCTTGAAAGACCAATTAATACTCCTGTAAGCTCATCTTGTAAGTTGGCTGTACCCCCCTTTTTGCCACAAACTCCGTTTATAGTACATCCTTTACCCCCTGCTGTTTGTTCACATTGAAAACAAAACATATTCTCCATTTTTATTCCTCCCTTTTTATTTATTAAAATTTATTACATTTTTTGTTATTAGCTTAATTAAATTTCTCCATCCACAATTTTTCCATCTACAGATATAGTAACTATTTGCCATGGTATCATCTTTCCACTATTTTGTAGAGCTGTCTTAACAGCATTTACTATACCACCACAACAAGGAACTTCCATACGTGTTACTACTATATTTTTAATATCATTCGTTTTTAAAATCTCTGTAAGTTTTTCAGCATAATCTACTTCATCAAGTTTAGGGCAACCAATTAATGTAACCTTGTTTTTCATAAATTTATTATGGAAATTTCCATATGCATATGCTGTACAGTCAGCTGCTATCAAAAGACTTGCATTTTTTAAATATGATGCATTAGCTGGTACTAGTTTTATTTGTACTGGCCACTGATTAAGCTGAGACCCTTGTGTTTCAGCTGCTATATTATTATTTACCTGTTCATTATCTGACACGTCTCTATTTATAGATTTAGACTGAGAGCCTGGACATCCACATGCTAGATTTGTATTTTGTGCTTTCTTTGCTTCCATGTTTGCTTTTACTGCTACTTCATCATACTCTGCTGCTTCTCTATATTCAAATGAAATAGCATTTGTTGGACAAGTTGGTAGACAATCTCCTAGACCATCACAATAATCATCTCTTAAAAGTTTTGCTTTTCCATTTACCATTCCTATAGCTTCTTCATGGCAAGCTTCAACACATAATCCACAACCATTACATTTTTTCTCATCGATTTTAATTATTTTTCTCATCATTTATATCACCTCATAAAATTTTTTTAATTTAAAATATTGATTTTTTATATATTTATTTTCAAGACTTACATCTTTTTCTTTCAAATTTTTTGTAATAAGATTTTTATATCTTCTTGCTTTTATAAATTTAGTATAGTACAATAAAAACAAATTATCGGTTGCATATGCAACAAGGAAGTGATTGTTTGAAAAAAATTTTAGAAAAACATATAAATCTGCTAAAAAAAATTCCTCTCTTTGAAGGAATTAAAAATGACGAACTTGAAGCAATGTTAGAATGTTTAGGTGTTGTTGATAAGATTTATCCAAAGGATAGCATAATATTCTCAGTTGGAAGTGAGGTCACTTCTATTGGAATTATGCTTAAAGGAAGTGCACATATAATAAAGGAAGATATTGAAGGTAATCGAAATATTGTAGCTGAACTATTACCTGGAGATTTATTTGGAGAAGTATTTGCATGTACTAGACTACATAAAAGCAATGTCACAGTGACTACAACATCTTCTTGTGAAATTTTATTTATAAAGTTTAAAAGTGTAACTGGTATTTGTTCATCAACATGTGTATTTCATAATAGATTAATTGAAAACATGTTACAATTAATAGCTGAAAAAAATATTTTACTTCACAATAAAATAGAATTACTTTCTCGTAAAACGACTCGTGAAAAATTACTTATGTATTTTTCAAAACAAATAGAACAAACAGGTAGTCACAAATTTACAGTTCCTTTTTCAAGAAATGAAATGGCTGATTTTTTGTGCGTTGATAGGAGTTCTATGTCAAGAGAGCTTGGTAAGATGAGAGATGAAGGTTTGTTATCTTTTAATAAAAACAAGTTTGAAATATTCTGTTTTCAAAAATAGACTAGACATTTAAACTTGTCTACCTCAATATAAATTATGTTAATTGATTAAAATTATAAGTATTGTCCTTGAATCTTAAATTTATATTTTTACTCAAAAAGTTAATAGATGTCTAATTTATCCAAAATTAGACATCTATTAACTTTATATATTAATTGGATTTATAATTAGCTTATTTTTTTTGTAGTAATTGATGTTTTATCTATAAGCCAGTCTTTTCCTTCCACTAATCGTGCAACTAACATTGATGTTACTGTATTACCAGTTGTATTTAATATAGTATTAGGAATATCAGTTATAGTAGCTATTGTTGCTACTATTAGTTTTATAGGATTCTTTCAAAGTTGTCTAAATTTAATTAAATACTTCTTCTTTCCTAATGATATTTAAAAATTTTGCAGTTCTTTCATTTTTAGGATTATTAAATATCTCATTAGGAGTTCCTTCTTCAGCTATTACACCATTATCCATAAATATGATTTTATCAGCAACTTCTTTTGCAAAATTTATTTCATGAGTTACAATAAGCATTGTTATTCCTTCTTTTGCAAGTGATTTTATAACACTTAACACTTCTCCAACAAGTTCTGGGTCAAGTGCTGATGTTGGCTCATCAAATAATATTACATTTGGATTTACTGCCATAGCTCTAGCTATACCTATTCTTTGTTGTTGGCCTCCAGATAATTTTGATGGATAAAAATCTTTTCTATCCAACATACCTACTTTGTCTATTAATTTTAAAGATATCTCTTTAGCTTCTTGTTTACTTTTTTTATGTACTACTATTAATGCCTCCATTACATTTTCTAGTGCAGTTTTATTTTTAAATAGGTTATAATTCTGAAATACCATAGATGTATGTTTTCTTAAATTTGCTATATCTTTTTTTGTCGCTTTTTCTACATCTACCTTTACATCTCCAATCATTATCTTCCCTTTTGTAGGCTCAACTAGATAATTTAAACATCTAAGGAGTGTTGATTTACCTGTTCCAGATGGTCCAAGTATAGCTACTACTTCACTTTGATTTATCTCTAGATTTATACCTCTAAGAACTTCTGTCCCTTTAAAACTTTTATGTAAATTTTCTACTTTTATCATAGTTCTCCACCTTTTTTAATAAATATACTCTAAAATTGACATAAATAATCTACTGCAAGTTGAGATAATAAGGAAGATGCTATGCTCAAACATTTTTCATCTATATCAAACTTACTGTTGTGCAATTTATAGTTTATATTTTTTTCTTTATTACCTATACCTATATACATAAATAAACCAGGTTTTTCTTTCATATAAATAGCAAAATCTTCACCTGTCATTGCTGGAAAATCAATCATTTCAACATTTTCATCTCCAAGTATTTTGCAAGCACTTTTTCTCCCCAGTTCTATCATATTTTTATCATTTATAATAGCATCTCCTCCTGCACTCTTTTCAAACTTGCAGTCTGCTCCATGTGCTTTACATATACTTCTTACTATGTTCTCTAGAATTTTACTTACTTCAATCACTTTTTCCTGACTTACTGCTCTAATAGTTCCTTGAAGTGTACATATATCTGGTATTATATTTTTGGAAACACCAGAATTAAAAGAGCAAACAGATACTACCACTGGTACAACTGGATCAATTTTTCTTGATACTATCTGTTGAATAGACGAATACACTGCATTTCCAACTGCAATTGGGTCTATACAATTGTGAGGCTCTGCTCCATGTCCACCCTTTCCGATTATTGTTATTTCGAAAGTATTAGTTGCTGCCATTGCACAATTTCTAGCTATTCCAATTTTTCCTGATTCAATGGTTGGCCAACAATGACCAGCTGCTAATACATCTACACCTTCAAGTACATTTTCTTTAATTACAATATCAGAACCACCTTTTTCTTCACCAGGTTGAAATAGTAACTTTACATTTCCATTTAGTTCTTCTTTTATATCATTTAAAATCATTGCTGTTCCTAGCAACCATGAAACATGTGCATCATGCCCACAAGCATGCATATTATCATTTATTGATTTAAATTCTAAATCATTTTCCTCTTTTATTGGAAGAGCATCCATATCCGCTCTAAGTAGTATGGTTTTACCACTAATATTTTTTCCTTCTATAGTAGCTAATACTCCTGTGCCAGCAACATCTATATATTCTATATTAAGTTTATCTAGTTCTTCTTTTATAAGTTTGGATGTTTTAAATTCTTTAAATGCCAACTCTGGATTATGGTGTATCTGTCGCCTTATTTTTATGATTTTTTCCCTATTTTTTAGTGCAATAGATTTTATTTTAGTTTCAATCATTTACAATACCTCCATAACTTATTTTTATTTATAAAGACTACTATAAATACATTATAATACACAGATAACTATAGATAAATTTAGTATACTTATCTATAGTTATCAAAACTTTATATTTTAGTTTTGGAGTACTTATTTTTGTATATCAGCACTTACATCCATTCCAAACCATTTTTCAGATATTTTTTTCACTGTTCCATCTGCAAGCATTTCCTCTATTGCTTTGTTTACATCTTCTTTTATAGTCTTAGATTTTTCATCATTTTTCTTAAAGAAATATGCTATGTTAGTAACTGATAATTTATCATCTAATACTCTTATCTTAATGTTAGCTTTTTTAGCATCACCTACAACAGTAAGTTCCGCATCAATCCAGGCACTAACTCTTCCTAAGTCTAAATCTTGAATACCATTAGTTCCATCACCATAAACCTTTTCTTCAAATAAATTATCTTTATTAACACTAGCTGCAACTTGTTGACCTTGAGAACCTTCTGATACTGCTACAACTTTTCCTTTTAAATCTTCAAGTTTATTAATTTCATTATTTCCATCTTTTACAGCGATACATACAGCATCAGAACCATAAGGTATAGAGGCATCATATTTTTCTAATCTTTCTTTAGACATTCCAAAGAAGTTGGCTGCTACATCAACTTTACCAGAATCTAACATACCAAATATAGAACTAAAACCTGTTGGCTCCATTTTTATTTCATATCCACTTCTTTTACCAATCTCTTTCCACATGTCAACTTCAAAACCTTTATGCTCACCATTGTCAACATAAGAATATGGGTCGGCTGAATTAGATGAAGCTACATTTATAACCTTTTCATCCTTTGCTTCCTCTTTTTTTGAACAACCAGTAGTTACAACTGCTAATGCTAAAACTGCTACTAAACATTTTATAATATTTCTTTTTATCATATCTCTTCTCCTCACACCATTTTTATGTAAAAATACTTTATATGTATTTTTTTAATATTCTAATAATCGCTTATCTTCTTTTCTAACTTTTTTTGTCCCCATCCTAAAGGAGTTATTATACACCAATAAATTACCATAACTGCTCCATACACTTCAAAGAACTTAAAACTCAATGATCCTTGTGACTTAGCAGCACCCATTATATCATTTACTCCAACAACAAAAGCTACAGAAGACCCTTTAATTAAATCTATAAAATTATTGAATAATGATGGCAAGGCAACTCTTATAGCCTGTGGTATCACTATTCTTTTCATGGTTTGTAAATTTGTTAATCCCATTGCATATGATGCTTCTACCTGCCCTTTATCAATTGAAAGTATGGATGCTCTTATAGTTTCAGACATATAAGCTCCCATATTTAAACTAAGTACTATAGAGGTTGCAAATACTGGGTCCATGTTTTTAACAAAATCACTCATATATGCCAGTCCAAAATATAGAAAGAATAACTGTGGCATAAGAGGTGTACCTCTAAAGATAGATACATACACTTTACACATTTGATTCAATACTTTCACTTTGTAATAAGATGATAACGCTACTATTGTACCTATAATTAATGAAAATACTAATGAACTTATTGCCAAAATAACAGTTATATTGAATGATTTCATTATTATTGGAAATAATTCTAAAAAATATTTCATACTAAAAATCATAAAATAAGTCCCCCCTCACTTAATATTGTTTTTTGCAAGCTTTTGTCATGTGTTAAATTATAATGCAATTTTCTATTTATTGTATTATACTTCGACTTTGAACAACATAAGTTTAATATTTTTTCCATTCTTTGTCCAATAGCAAAAAACTATCCCCCATAGCCATATTATAGTATCCAACTATATCCATAAAAAAACTACATTAAGTTTGTTATAATACAAACTCAATGTAGTCTTTCACAAAAAACATCTTACAACTAAGTGTAAGTCACTATTTTTTGATTTATTTATTAAATTCTAATGCTCCTGTAGGACATACCATTACACAAGGTGAATCCATACCACATTCATATCTTTCAACACACCCATTACACTTATTTGCCTTGCCATCCTTGCTATAATTCAAAGCTCCATATTCACAAGCTTTCTCACAAAGTTTACATCCTATACAATTTTGATTATCCAATAAAACAAACCCATCATCTTTTTTAAAACAGCCTTTAGGGCATATATCCAAACATTTTGGCTCATCACAATGGATACATGCTAACGAAAAATATTCTATATTTTCACCATCTTCCATTGTAAATACACGTCTAAAAAATTCGCCATTATCTATATTATTATCATTTTGGTCTACACAAGCAAGTAAACATGCTCCACATGCTGTACATAATTCTTTATTAAATTTAAATAAACTTTTCATTTTATCCCTCCATCTATCTATTCATCTTTTCAATCTTACACTTACAACTTCTATATGCAGGGAATCCACTATAAGGGTCAAAATTATCACAAATGATGCTATTTACATCAGCTTCTCTGTATCCATGATACATATGTATATTTCTGTATAAAACTCTGTCCGTAACATTAACTTTCACATTTAAACTTCCTATCTTAGTAGTTATTTTTATATAATCTCCATTAATAACATCCAATTCTTTTGCATCTAAACTAGAAATATCACAACTAGCTTCATTTTTTAATAGCCTTGAAAGCTTTATGTCATGAAGTCTTGAATGTAGCGCATTTGGAATTCTTGCTCCTGATGTCAATAGATGAGTATAATCACTATCTATATCATCATTAAATCCTCTATATGTTGGTAGTGCATCTAACCCAAAATCTTTATATTTTTCAATAATTACAGATTTTAATTCAAACTTAGATGTGCTAGTATCATATCCATCTCTTGTGTATGAACCTACTATGTATGGTTTAAAGTCTTTACATTTTAATGGCAAATCACTTTCTTTAAGTTTATCTACATCCACACATGTATCTTTGAACATATGTCTTATACTTGCTTCATAACCTGCCTTTAATAAGTCATCATCTACATCCATAACATTTGCTAAATCTGAAAGTATTTCTACATCTGATTTTGAATCATATAATGTATCAATAACCTTTTTAGTATATGTAATATATCCACCTGGATAACTCTTACATTCTTCTCTTTCAAAAGATGTACATGCAGGTAAAAGTATATCTGCATATTTTGATGCATCTGTCATAAATAAGTCTATATTTACAAAAAAATCTACAGTATCTAATGCTTTGAAAAGTCTGCCAGAATTAGGAAACATTCTAGCATTTATCCCATGGCAAAACAAAGCTTTTATTTCATATGGTGTTTTTTCTTCTATCTGCCTTGTTAAATCCATAGCCTGAAATTGAGTCACCATCTCATTCCATAGAGGAAACCTTTCTCCACCAATTCTTTCATTTATATTTTTAGGTAGAACCTCTTTTACAAAATCTTTCTCTAGTGCTTGAAATCCACCTAACTTACCAGCAAAGTAATCTTGTTTTGGTATATTACCACCTACTCTGTCATAATTACCTGTTATAGCTGATAAAGACATCATTGCTCTATAGTTTTGAAATCCATTTTGATGATGAACTATTGGAGCTGCACTTTCATTTATACAAAACGGACCTTGAGACAACATATCTACTGCTTTTATTATATCATCCTTAGAAATACCTGTAATCTTACTTACAGTATCTAAATCAAATGATTTAACATATTCTTTATATTCGTTAAATCCATATACATGTTTTTCTATGTATTCTTTATCTATTAAATCTCTTTGTATAAATAGATTTGCCATACCAAGAGCCAAGGCCCCATCAGTCCCAGGTTTAACTCTCAAATGAAGGTCTGCTATTTTTTGAGTTGTTGGTGTTATTCTAGGGTCTACAATTATAAACTTTATTCCTTTTTCTTTTAATTTTGTTAGATTTACACTATTTAAAAATTTAGAGTAGTATGGATTAAATCCCCACCCTAAGTAAGTCTTTGTATTTTCCATATCTTGCATTGTAAAGTTTCTCCCAGTCGCAACATTTCCAGCCATCTGTGCTGATGTTGAGCATGAGCTAGATTCTGTGCCATAATTAGGAGAACCAAAGGAAGATGCAAACCTTTGTAAAAACGGTCTATACCACTTTCCATAACCTGTAAAAAATGCTACATGCTTTGCTCCATATTCACTTTTTATTTTATTTAATTTCTCTCCTATTTCACTATAAGCCTCTTCCCATGATATTGGCTTAAACTTACCTTCACCTCTTTTACCAATTCTCTTTAATGGTGTCTTTATTCTATCTTCTCTATAGATATACTCTCTATTACAAAGACCTTTTGTACATAGCAATCCTTTGTTCATTGGATGTTCTTTTGTACCTTCTATTTTTATAATTTTACCATCTTTAACATATGCATCAATTCCACAATGTATCCCTGGAGAACAAATATCGCACAAAGTTCTCTTTATTTCTATGCCAGTTTCTTCACATGGTATTTTAGCTTTAAGCAAATTACAACTATTCATATTGACACTCTCCTTTCCTAATAATAAATATAATTATTAAACTTATTATACATTCTTTTCATTCAAATATCATATTTTAAATCCTATATATTATAATATTTAAGAATATTTTAATAATAAAGCTTTATATTTCTAATATTTATTTAGATAATTATTTTTCATTCATAGTTTATAAGATAATACAACAAAAATCTAATAGTAAATTGTTATTTGCATATATCTTATGATAGATAAAAGCTATTTATATATACTTTAATTTTAGCTATAGATTTAGAGTGTAAATTAAATGCATTTAGATTATAATATATACAGTGAGGTAAGGTGAATAAAATGAAAATAGATATGATATATAAATTAATAAAAAGAAATACAGAGCCATCAAGGTGGTCAAGAGGTGTAAAATACTACACTAATCAGTTGGTTGATTATATAGACATAGATATTGATGACCTACAGAATAATCTGCTGACATTTCGTGGTGGAGTCAATTCTGAAGATAATTATAGCTTTTATTTTAGCTCAATAACTATAGATATAAGACATTTTAAGATAATTGAAAATGATTGTGGTTGTGCTGATTGTCAATCAAAGGGTGTAAATCAAAGAATTTTCATATGTAAACATATAGTTGCTATTGTTATAAAAAGTTTAAGACAAATAAAAAGTAAAAAAGATGTTCCTCCTATTTTAATAGACATATTAGGTAATGATAAGGATAAAAGTTCTAATACTAATTCTAAAACTAACTTAGACTTAAGTAAGCAACTGCTTTCTTTTTTAGATAATACTAAAAGAGAAAGAGTTAATTTAGATGTATTAATAAATATAGATTCAAATAAAGCAATTGCCGAATTTAAAATTGGAATTGACAAGATGTATATTCTAAAAAATATTACTGAATTTGCATATTCAAAACTTAATGGATATGAGTTAGATTTTGGAAAAAAATTTACTTATAATCCTAGCATTCATTATTTTGCTGATGAAGATGAGAAATTAGTAGACATTATAGAAGAATATGGCACAAATCTTTCATACAATTTTTCTTCATCATATTCAAAGAAGTTTATGGAGATAAATGCAAGCTCTTTAAAACAGTTTTTAAATGCTATTAAATACAAAGATTTTACACTTATTTTTTCTAAAAAAGAATACCACCCAAAAATATTAAATGATACTTTGCCACTAAAGTTTAATTTTAAAAATATAGAAGATAAAATAGTCTTATCTTCTCAAGATTCGCTACCTGTTCCACTTACAAAAAAAAATGATGTACTTTTATATGATGATAATCTATACTTGTTATCACATAAAAAAGCTCATGATTATTCAAAAATCTATCAAGTATTATCAAAATCTAAAGAACTTAAATTTGACAAGGAAGATTCTAAAGATGTTTTAGGATTATTGGTACCTAGATTAAGGGCTATATCTCAAGAAGTTTATTTAGATGACAATATAACAAATAATATAACAAAAGATTTTAGAGCTGAATTCTACTTTGATATGATTGATGGAAACATATGTTGTGATATAAAGTATATATATGACAATGAAGAGAAAAAATTTATACTTCCTAATACACAAAAAGAAGCTAAAATTGAGAATAAAATAACTTCTTCACAATTTATAAAGGAAAATAACAGTTATGTATTTAAAGGAAGCGATTATGACCTATTTACATTTTTAGATTCACAATTAGAATCTTTAAAAGAATTTGGAGATATATATTATTCTGAGAAGTTTAAATTGAAAAAGATATACAATTCTTCATCAATTCAAGCTTCAATCAATCAAACTAATCAAAATTATCTAGAATTTAATTTTAATATATCTGATATAAATCCAAAAGAGTACAAGTCTATTCTGAAAGCTTTTCAAGAAAAACGTACTTTTTATAAGCTTAAAGATGGAAACTTTATAGATTTATCAGAAAGAGAGACACAAGACTTTTTTGAATTAGTTGAAAATCTAGATATAATAGATAAATCAAAAAACAACAAAATTCATAATAATAAAGCTCTATATATAAATGACATGATAAAAGGTAAAAACTTAAAGTTTATAGATGGCAAAAAAGAATTGGATAGTATTTGTGAAAAATTCAAAAACTTTGATAGTATAAATTTGGAAATTCCAAACAACTTAAAAGCAAATCTTCGCGACTACCAAGTAAATGGTTTTAATTGGTTTAAAGTTTTAGATTATTATAAATTTGGTGGTATATTAGCTGATGAAATGGGTCTTGGTAAAACAATACAGACTATTGCATTTTTATTATCATTATCTAATAAAAAAAGTCTTATCGTTACACCCACATCGCTTATTTATAATTGGAAAAATGAATTTGAAAAATTTGCTCCAGATATAAAAGTTTTATTGATACATGGAAGTAAGAGAGATAGAGAAAAATGTTTTATGGAGTTACAAAATTTTGACATAATACTTACAACGTATGGAACCCTTAGAAATGATTTAGAAAAATATAGTGAAATAAAATTTGATTATTGTATCATAGATGAGGCTCAAAATATCAAAAATCCTGTAGCTTTGGTGACTGAATCTGTAAAAAATATAAATGCAGAAAATAAATTTGCACTTACTGGTACTCCTATGGAAAATAATCTTCTAGAATTGTGGTCTATATTTGACTTTATAATGCCTGGTTATTTATATAGTAAAACAAAATTCCAAGAGTTGTTCATAAATAAAGAAGATAATGTTAAAAATTTAAAAAAACTTATAAAACCTTTTATTCTTAGAAGAAGTAAAAAACAAGTTATGAAAGAGCTTCCAGATAAAATTGAGAAAAACTTTTTTGTCGAGTTAAATAAGGAACAGAAAAAGATATATAGTGTATATGCAAAAGATATACAAGACAAAATAAAAGATAAAAATCTAAAGAAAGATAAAATAGTTATTTTTTCTTACTTAACAAAGTTAAGACAACTTTGTTTAGACCCAAGTATAGTAGTAAAAGATTATGGTAAAAAAAGTTCAAAGATTGAAACATGTTTAGAAATACTTAGGGACAGTATAAATGAAAACCACAAGATATTACTATTTTCACAATTTACCTCTGTACTTAAAAACATAAGTAAAGAACTTGATAAGTACAAAATTGAATACCATTATATAGATGGTAAAACTAATGCTAAAGAAAGACTTGAGCTTGTAGATGAGTTTAATAATAGTATGGATAAAAAAGTTTTTTTGATATCTCTAAAAGCAGGTGGAACTGGTCTTAACCTTACATCTGCTGATATGGTAATTCACTTCGACCCATGGTGGAATCCATCAGTGGAAAATCAGGCTAGTGATAGGGCTCATAGATTTGGTCAGAAAAATTCAGTACAAGTTATAAAATTGATTGCTAAAGGAACTATAGAAGAAAAAATAATAAAATTACAAGAAAGTAAAAAAGAACTTATAAACCAATTTATAAATGGAGAATTATCCAATGAAGGTGTCTTGAAAAGCTTGTCTGATGATGAGATAATAGATTTATTTAATTAAAGTATTTAACCTTACAGCTTAACTATATAAATTTATTCTAAAATTTATATAGTTAAGCTACATTTTATGTAAATACTAAAACTTTAAATAATCATATTACTAAATTATTCTTTTAAAAATTCCTTTGCTACATTTGAAAAATTCAATCCATTTGATAAAATGGCTGGATGACCACCTTCATCAAACAAGTACATTTTACAATTATTAATTTTTTCAATAAGTGCTGAAAAAGTATTTTCAAAAAAATCAGGAGATACTAAAGATACAAACTCATCTTCTTTACTTCCTGTTAAAAGTACATCTGGTTGCATAGTTTCTAGAGGTTTATGAAAAAATTTACCTATAGTTTTATAGTGTTCAAAAATAGCTTCTGTATCATTATCTACAACTTTTTCCCAGTTGTCTCCTTGATTATAAATATAAAAAGCTTTTGCCCCAGCATCCTTTTTTGATTCTTCACGCTCTATCTTCACATTTTTTACAAATGACTCTAAAGGAACTTCTCCCTCAAAACTGTCTGCTATTACTTTATTAACTAAGTCAGGTCTTTCAAGGGCAACATTTAATGCTACAAGAGCCCCTCCACTACTTCCAATTATATTTACCTTTTTATAATTCATTTTTTCTAAAAAGCATATAACCTGCATAGCCTCATCAAACCATAAATCTACAGAGAATTTATCCACCATTTCAGATTCACCATGACCTACAAAATCTATTAATATTACCTTATATTCATCTTTGTAAAAATCAACTACTTCATTAAACATCTTAGAAGAAGCAGTATTACCATGTAAAAAAAGTAATGGTATACCCTCTCCTATCTCGTTATAGTAACATTTCTTGTCATTATAAGTGAAATATGCCATACATTCCCTCCTCTAATATCTTTATAAATATATGTTTATAACTTATATCCATAGTGACTATTATTATAAACACTTAAGACCATTATAACTTACTTTTTAAAGTTTCGTAACTCAATAATTTTTTGAAAATATAAAATTATTTTATTAAACTTAATTCACACTCTTAACTTCAACTATCTCATATCTCTCTTTACCTTAACCATCTTTTTCTTTATAGGTATTTCCTTATATTTTTTTGATATTAAGTCTCCTTTATAATTCAATATATCTACATATGAACACAAATCTTGAACTTCTATTACACCTATATCATCATTAGCAATTTCTTTTAGGTTACTGAACGCCCCAACTATATCTAAAACTCTTATTTTCTTTTTTTTACCAGCATTTAAATATAATCTTACCACTTCATCTTCTGAATTTAGTTTTGTATCTTTGCCCTTTTGATAACTTTTACTGACTTTTTTTCTTTTTAATACTTCTTTTAAAAGTTCTTTTGAATATTCATCAAACAATCTTTTCCCTGATATAACTTTACTTTTCTCTATTTCAGGTATTTCATATATTTTATATCCTATATATTCTTCTATGCCTTCTATATATTTTTCATCCCACGTATCCACTATAGTAATAGCTTTTCCACTACTTCCTTTTCTTCCAGTTCTTCCTATTCTGTGTATGTAGTTTTCCTTATCATAAGGTACATCATAGTTTACAACTAAAGAAATATCATCGATATGTATTCCTCTAGATGCTACATCACTACTAACTAACACATTGAACTTTAGGTCTTTAAAATCTTTAATTACAAATATTCTTTTTTCTTGTGATAAATCAGCGTGTAACTGCCTTACCAAAAAACCATCTTTACTCATCTTATTATATAGTCTAGATACTTTTTCTCTAGTATTACAAAAAATTATTATACTCTTCGGATTTTCACTGTATATTAAATTTTTTAAAATTATATACTTATCTTGTTCATTTACTTTTATTATTCTATCATCTATTTGTTTTACTTTCTCATTATTCTTATCTTCATTTTCACCTACATTTATAATGCCATAGTTTGGCATATATTTTTCACATATAAATTTTATTTCTTCACTCATTGTAGCTGAAAATAGTCCTATTGTTTTCTCTTTAGGTAAACTTGATAATATTTTTTCCATTTGCTCAACAAAACCTTTATTAAACATTTTATCAGCTTCATCTATTACTAAATACTTTATATTTTCCAACTTAATAGTACCTTTATTTATATGGTCAATTATTCTGCCTGGAGTAGCTACAACAACATGAACTCTTTGCTTTAATTCTGATATTTGTTCTTTTATAGGTTGCTTACCAAAGATAGCACTACATCTAACTTTCTTTAATCTCCCTATTCCTGATATCTCCTCTTTCACCTGTAAAGCTAATTCTCTTGTTGGAACAACTATAAGTGCTTGAATATTATTGTACTCTACATCTATATTCTCACATACAGGTATCGCAAAACTTGCTGTTTTTCCACTTCCTGTTTTTGATTTCACTGCTATGTTTTGACCATTTAACAGTTTTGGAATAACCTCTATTTGTACTCTAGAAGGTATATTATATTCTAAATTTTTCAATGACTTAAGTATCTTTTCGTTTAATTTAAATTTTTCGAATGTATATTTCATATATTACCACCTTATTATATTTATCTTATCTCTTATATTTTTCTACATTATCTTATTATAATACAAGGTTGTAACATTTTTATATTATTTATTATACTTAAATAATATCTATATTATATAAAGTTACAGTTTAGTTCTAAATAAATTATAGATTTATATTTAAATACCCCTTGAATATATTGATAAATCAATACTTTCAAGGGGTATTTCTTGTGGATAACTAAACTAATGTATCTTTTACAGGTTTAAATTATACCAATATCTTGTGTTTTAGTTTGTATCTAAAATTAAAAGGTATTAATCAACACCTAAGTCACCATAATCTCACATACTTATATCTTTGTTTAATATACCTTCTGCAATTAATCGTGCTATATAATCATAACCTGCTTCATTGGCTTTATTACAATCATCCACATTATCACAGAAAAAACTTTCAATCTGTATTGCAACTGGATTTGTGTTTCTCAATATATATAAATTTTCTCTTTTTTTAGCTCCTCTATTTTCAAATAATTCTCCAAGTTTATTAGATACTCTTTTAGCATATTCTAATCCTTCATTACCATAATAAAGCACTTCTGCGCCAGATTTTGTTCCATCACCTTTATTTAAATGTAGCTCTACTAGTAAATCGTATTTGCCACTATTTACTTTTGGAACTCTATAGAAAAATTCTTCTCTTTCTGACATAAAATGCCTTTCTGGACAAACTATTACATCTACTGTATTACCTTGACTTATAAGCATCTCAGCTAACATAGGAGCTAATTTTTTGTTATAATTGTATTCATCAACTATGCCACTTACACCTGTACTTTTACCACCCTTTAGTATACTATGACCTACTGTTATGCATATTTTCATTTACCTTTTTCACCTTCTTTTAAGCCAATTTTTATATAATAGTAATATGATTTTAAAGTTATTACTAATAATAATATATTAATTGAAGAAGGCAAAAGTTCTCTGTGATTATCATTTTTTTAACATATTTGTCTTATTTTATCATAAATCTACACTTTTAAAATATTATATTATACTTATTATTTAGAATTACTTAAAATTAAGAATTTCTATTAATTATTTATATATACAATATATATCAATATCTATGTTTTTCTATCTAATAAAATGCTAGCTTAATAAATTTAATTTTTAACTTTGAAGAGTTAATAATACAATAAAAGTGATGTATCTATAAATAATTCATCTGCATTTAGCTCATTTACTGATGTATGTTCAATTTTTATATTTATATTTTTCATATCCTCATAAACAATTCCAACTGGTGAACAAATAAAACAAGAAAATCCAAAAGTTTTTGTTATCTTTTTTACTTTATTCTCATTAAAATTTGTTTGCTTCTTACAGTCACTTATATTCTTATTATTATTTTGTAAATCATTATCATAACCCATTTCTTTCTGAATATTATCAGACTTGCTCATTACTTTAAACTTACTATGATTTCTACAACTATAGTCCATTTCAAATTCTATACTTCCAAAAACTATTAAATTGCACAGATTTAAATCTTTTCCTTTGTTTGTAGGATTTTTTATAGGTTTAACATAAAGTATCTTACTATTTATGTTTACTTTTAATATATCTTTTAGGTTTTTAGGCATCTTTAAAGTATTGCTTATATTCAACTGCTTAAATACAGTTTTGTTTATGTTGGTATAAACACTATTACTTTCCACTGATATTCTTGTTGGAAATTTATCTAGGGTACACTTATAATAATAGTATATATTAGCATTATTCTTTATAACTCTATATGCTGAATTTGGCAAAACTACACTCTTAAAAGATATTATTTTTTTACAATTAGCATCTATTTTTCCTATGTAAAAACCTTGTTGTGGGTCTAATCCACATTTTGTAATACTATTAACTTTTACAGTATTATTTATAAATTCTATATATTTAGAAATATAATCTTTAAAAAATATATTTCCTGTTTTATATTTACTCGTATTTGTAACAATAATAGTGTAAGTCAAAATGTCGAATACAGATGCACATTTTTTATCAACATATTTTTCTACTTTTAAAATACTTCCACTTATATCATTTGAAAAGACATCATTAAAAGTAGTTTTAGTTATTCTCATTGCATCCACCTTTCTATAATCTAAAGATTACTCCATTTTAGAACTATTTTCATAACTTATAATTGCAGTCACACTAATAAATAAATTATTATCATCTAAAATAGACGATGCCATATCTTGTATAAGATACTTTAAATTAATTTTCTCTTTATTTTCTATTCTCCTAGGCATTTGTATAAATGTACTGAAAGGTATTTTTAATTTAAGTATATTTCTCTTATTAGAGCTTCTATTTCTCTTATTCCCCACATAATCTAGTATCACATCAGTATCTATATCACCAACTAAAATTAATTTCTTACCCGTCATTTGCTCATCTTCTAATGATACACATTCCATCGTATCAACAAGACTTATATTATGAATATTCATATTACAAACAGATGTCTCCAATGAATTTACTATGGATTTTTTAGAAGCTAACTTAAAATTTTTATATGTATTAAATTGAGATAAATAAAAAGTATTTTCCAGTCTTTCACATCTTTCAAAATTATATATTACCTTATTATTTTCATACATAATCACATCAATCTCCCTATATCTATATATTAATACTATTCATAAAAACTCTTCTAAATTACCCATTTTTGATTATTCACCATATAGCTCTTATCCTTTCTAAGACATAATAATCTTTCATACATATTGATTTCTATATTAACAGTAAAAACTTATCTTAAAATTTTTCATTGAATATATACTATTGACTTTTGGAATATAGTTTATTATAATTTTAATAGACCGACAGTCGGTCAAGAAAAAGAGAGGTGTCCTATATATGCAAAATTTAGATAAAACAAATAATTCTTTTAACAAAAACTTTAACCTTGTAGTACTCGGTCAAATTATATCTATACTGGGTTCATCATTATTAAGATTTGGTCTTTCTACTTATATTTTAGATATAACAGGTCGTGCAGATATATTTGCAACTTTATATGCAATATCAAATATTCCACTTCTATTGTCCCCAATTGGTGGTGCAATAGCTGATAGATTCAATCGTAGAAATCTAATGGTTATATTTGATTTTATGAGTTCTATAATTATCCTCATTTTTATCTGTCTTTTTTCTACTCTAAATGATTCTATTGTATTAATTGGAATTATTATGATACTCCTATCTATTATTAGTTGTATGTATCAGCCTACTGTACAGGCAAGCATACCTTTAATAGTAAATGAAAAAGATTTAGAACAAGCAAATGGAATTGTAAATGGAATAGGTGCGCTTTCAAGTATGTTTGCTCCTGTACTTGGAGGTCTTTTATACGGTCTTATTGGACTTAAGATGCTTCTTATTATAAGTTGCGTTGCATTTTTTCTATCAGCAGTAATGGAGATGTTTATTTATATCCCTTTTAATAAAAGAGACTTTAATGGTGACATAGTAATGACTATAGTTAATGACATGAAAAAAGGATTTTCTTATGTTGTAAAACAGCCTTATATTAGTAAAGCTATGATTCTGGCAGCTTCTTTAAATTTATTTTTAACTCCATTTTTACTTGTCGGAATACAATATATTTTGCGTGTAACAATGCACAGTAGCAATAATATGTATGGCATAGGAATAGGGATTATAGAATTTAGTAGTGTTTTAGGTGCACTTTCAATAGGTTTATTTGCAAAAAAAATGAAGATGAATACATTATATCGCTGGTTAATGCTAATTAGTATTTTAATGATTCCAATGGCTATTTCAATTTCTCCTTCAATGCTCAGACTAGGATATTATCCATCTTTTATATTATTATTTATTTGCATTATACCTATTGCTATGTCTATGACAATTATCACTGTATTTGTCCTAACTATTGTTCAAAAACAAACACCTAATGAATTATTGGGAAAGGTAATGGCCACTATTACAGCTATATCACAATGTGTTGCTCCAGTAGGTCAAATTATGCATGGTAAATTATTTGAAGTTTTTAGCCTTAAAGTTTATATACCTATAATATGTATGTTTATAATTATGCTATTAATTTCAGTTCTTGCTAAGTATCTATATAAGAATGAGATATCATAATAAAATCATATTACAGCTAAAAATATACATTTCATTTCCTCAAAGATACTTTTTAATGTCAAATGGCTAGACTGATTCTTATTTCAGAATGACCATTTGACATAATGTTTATTTGTTTTTATTAAATTTATTGTTCTGGTTTATATACAACTTTATTATCATCATCATATATTACCAAAGATTTTGCTTTTATAACTTCAGCCCCATACTTAACATCCTTTTGAGAGAAATTAGCTACTACTTTTAAATCTTCTCCATACTCAGTCATTTGAACTAACCTATCCTCAGAAATAAATTTAAAATCTGTCATTTCTCTTTTTATAGCCTTTTTATTAAATTCTGACCATACTTTATTGTGTGAAACTATTTCATCTTTGTGTTTTTCCCATTCAGTTCTATCTATATAATACATAGGTGGCGTATTATACAATACTTCTCTCATCATTCTGCTTCCAACTTCATCTTTAATTTTGAAAGTTCCCCATAACCACTGATGAGAAGATACAACAGAATCATTATAAACTAATCTAAATAAAGGAAGAGAGTAAGTTGGGTCTATAAATATTTTTTTATATTTTTCTTTTACAGGTATCTGTTTTGAAAATACTTCTGGTACTCCTCCTGTTGGAGAATAGTATCTACCGACATAGTATTCACTATCTTTATTCTTGCTCATGTCTTTATCAACCCAAGCAAATGCTGGTGTCTCAAGACCATGTGCAAATGCTATGGTACTACTTGAAAAATCATTTCCACCTTCTGAACCTATAACCATATTTGCATTATCTCTTATATATGACATCCTTTCAAGTCTAGCCTTTAAATCTTGTGCTTGAGTTGTTATGTGACTTTGAGAATAATCATCATAGATTTCACCTGTAGCATCACAATCTATAAACCAAGAATTAAATTTATATCCTTCATCCAATATACTTTGTACTCTCTCTTTCACACTTAGTAAAGACAATGTAGGATTTAATTTTCTTCCTTCTCCTTGAAATCCAGTTTCTTTTTCACCTTTTTTGTTTTCTATAGTAGCATTTTCATATAGAGATTTATCCTTAAATGATGCTGTACTCCATTTTTCTTCTCCTGGCTTGTGTATAGAATGATATGAATCATATGGCCCTACTAGATACCCTAAATCATTAGCTCTCTTAACCATCTCTGGAGATACATAACCTTCTTTCATATCATCAAAACCTATCCAGGCATTTTTAATACCAGATTTATTGATGTCATTAATCACATCAATTGTATTATATCTTGTCCATGTAGCAACATCATTCACACTATCTCCTAGTTTTGATTTTAATAATCTCTTGTTAAATTCTATAAGTTCTACTCTATTTAATTTAGATATACCTTTGTCTAATACTCTTTTTATATCTCTATCCTTACTATTAAAAACTTTGTCATTATAAAAAGTATTCATTTGCATAACCTCATTAAATGCTTGAACTATTTGATTTTTTTGATATTTATCTATATAATCTTGAGTTTTTATTTGATTAGTCACTTCTATAAATTCACTATCATCAGACTTCATACTTAAAAGTTCTTTCATCCAATTAATTAAATCATTTGATAAGTTTTCTTTTAATTTATTCCATTTAATATCATTTATTGTGATTATAGATTTATCTCCAAAATAAATTTGTGGTGCTCCATAGAGTTTTTCAATATTTTTATTTTCCTTAGATTTTTCTTCTAATGTTTTAAATTCGTCTTTATCAACTATATAATTTTTATAAGTTTTCGCTACATCTGTAATATTCTTATTGGTCAAGTACACTTTAAACCCATACTCTTTATTTTTATTGATACTTGGATATTCATGTTTAAACGTAAAATTAATCTTATCTTTAGAACTAAATTCAATTTCATTGTTGAATTCATTTTCAATAATATATAACACAGAATATTTTGCTTTATTTACTGCAAAGAATTGCATTGAAAAAGATTCTATAACATTATAAGTAGACTCATTTAAATGTTCTTTCCAATACTTATCATTACTTGGTATAAACTTACCTTCATAAAGTGGTAGTACATAACTTTCACCTTTAACTTTAGGCCAATTAAAACTAGCTTCTTGTTCTGAATTAGATTTAATGTTTACATCTAAATAATTGTTCTCTTTTTTTATATTTATGTCTATGTTTTCATCAGGATATGTCCATGATGCTTCTGTTTTTGTCTTTTTGAAATTTGATACCTTCCTTTCTTTTAATGGCTCGGATATCTTTTCTCTTGAACCATTAGATTCAACTGATACCTCAAAGGTTTCAGGTTTCACTTCAAAACTAAAATCCAAATTTTTAACATTGTACATGGATGATTTGCTATTAGCCACCTCCCCACTACTGCAACCAGTAATAGTAGTTATAACAACCATGCAACTTATAAATATCGAGACTATTTTTTTCATAAAAGCCACCTCCTCGATAAATATATCATCCTTATGTTACATCAAAGTTACATGTTGCTTTGAATTTCACTATCTATTAATTGAAGATTGTATTGTTGAATTATTTCTATTAAACGGTCTGCATAGATGCTCTTTCCATTTTCATCTTTTGCTGTACTATAACCTGCTTTTTCCAATGCTTTAGCTTGATATATATACGTTTTTGCATCAAATACACCATTGGCTTTGTATCTTTTATTCGTAGCCAAAAACTTTGCATGGTCTTTTATAGATTCATTTTTATCATCATATATTCTAAATTTATCATCTATAATTGTATCTAAATGTTCTTTTGTCTCTAAAGTCACTGATTTACCTTTCCAAGAGGCATCTGCCTTTATGCCAAATAGATTATTGTGTTGTTTTGCTAAAGTTGATTTGCCCCAGCTAGATTCGATTATAGCTTGTGCAATAGTTATAGATGGAAGTATTTTATAATCTTCGTAATTTTGTATAGCTTCTTCTTTAATTTCGTTTATAAACTTCATATACTGTGTATCAGACTTCAATCTTTCTGGCTTTATGCCATAATCCTTAAGTTCGTCAATATAATTATCAACCAATCTTTTTTGTTTATTACTAAATTCTAATTCATCCAAGACATTACTTAATTTATTTATTTTATTATTTTCAGAAAAATTTTTAACAAATAAATCTGATACTTCTTTTATTTGTGAATCTTTAACTTCTTTTAAGTTGTTTTTATTCAATACAGCAACAATAGAAGCTACATACTTCCAGTTAACTTGTACATTATTTTTACTTGCTAAATCAGAATATTTTATATACTTACTAACCTCTATATCTTCTTTGTTTATATCTCTGGTGAAATACTCTTTTACTCCTACACCTATTAAAACTGATATTATCAGTATTATAACAATGAATTTTTTATTCTTCATAATTATTGTCCTCCCTTATATTATCTGCTGAATACAATATATCTTATTTTTGTTACATTTTCTTTACGAAATTTTGAAGATTTTATGAAGATTTATGAAATATATTTAACTAAAAGCGCAATTATTGTTATAATATATAGTTTTCTATTAAATAAAAATAGTTAAAATAAATTCATAATTAGATAAACTTATTTTAACTATTTACATAATAAAAATATTATTTAAATTTATTTCTATCAATTTTTATATATTTTTCTAATATATATTTTTTACCATATACAACAATTTTTATTGGCTTACCTTTTAAATTTTCTATTTTAATTAAATCACTACATACATCTACATTAATAATATTATCTCTATAGCTTATGTTAAAAGAATAACCTCTCCATTCTTTAGGTAACTTAGGGTCAAAAGATAATGTTTCATCCCATGTCCTCATACCTGCAAATCCATGTACAATAGAAAGCCATGAACCAGACATAGAAGTTATATGAAGTCCATCATTGGTATCATTATTATAATTGTCCAAATCAAGCCTAGCAGTTCTTGAGTATAATTCATAAGCTTTATCCAAATCATCTATTTCAGAAGCAATAATGGAATAAATACTAGAAGATAAAGAAGATTCATGTACAGTATATTTTTCGTAGAAATCAAAGTTTCTCTTCTTTTCTTCTTTAGTAAATCTATTTCCAAAATAGTAAATTCCCTGTAATACATCTGCTTGTTTTATAAAACACGACCTAAGAATCCTATCCCAAGACCAATTTTGATTAAGAGGAAGATTTTCTTTTGGTAAATCCTTTACTTCTATAAATTCTTTATCTAAAAAATTATCATTTTGAACTATTATTTTTAACTCATCATCATATGGCAGATAGATTTTTTTTGATATCATTTGCCATAGCTCAACTTCTTCTTTAGTTACATTATTTCTATCAATACATTCACTATATTCTATGTCTAATTTTAATACATTTTCTACAGCATATTCTAAGCACCATTTAGCTATATAATTAGTATACCAATTATTATTGACATTGTTTTCAAACTCATTTGGACCGGTTACACCATGTATCATATACAAATCTTTTTTTATAGATAAATGAACTCTACTAGCCCAAAATCTAGCTATTTCTATTATTACATCGATTCCTTTTTCTTTTATGTATTCAAAGTCACCTGTATAATTTGCATAATTATATATTGCATATACTATACTTCCATTTCGGTGTATTTCTTCAAACGTTATCTCCCACTCATTATGGCATTCTACTCCATCAAATGTAACCATTGGATATAAAGCACCTTTAAGCCCTAGTTTTTTTGCATTATCTTTTGCCTGTTCCAATTGATTATATCTATATTCCAAAAGGTTTCTAGTTACCTTCTTATCTGCTACCCCTAGATATACTGGAACACAGAATGCTTCTGTATCCCAATAAGTAGCCCCTCCATACTTTTCTCCAGTAAAGCCCTTGGGACCTATATTCAATCTTGAATCTTCTCCATAATATGTTGAAAATAGTTGAAATAAATTGTATCGTATTCCTTGTTGACTACTTTTATCTCCATTTATTTTTACATCTGCACTTTTCCATCTTTTATTCCATAACTCTGTATGTTCATTTAATATATCATCATAATCTTTAGATATTTCTCTATTTAAAATATCTTCACATTTTCCTAATAGCTCACTTTCCTTATAGTCTCTAGTTGAAGTTATAGATACATATTTTTCTATACTAGCAACCTCATTTTTTAGAATATCTATTGTTATTGAATTCTCACAGTAATTATATTCATTTGTATGAGATAGGTCTTTTATCTTACCTCTCGCCTTAATATACATCATTGCACCCACAGTAAATACTGGTGTATTAAATGCATTTTCCTTTGTTCTAGAAAGTATGCTTCCTCGATATTCTGAAGAACTTGAAGAAACTCCATTCCAGAACTCTTCCTCATAATTTGAATCTTCATTTTTTATGTTTGAATCTAAATATGGTATGAATTTTATTTTAGCATCAAAATTTAATGCTTTTATACTGTATTTAATTACTGCTAACGCCTTAACTGATATGCTTAAAAATCTAATAATGTTAACTTCAAATTTTTTATCACTTATGTGTACAATAAACCTACGATTTAAAATACCATTTTTCATATCTAATTCTCTATAAAAATTTTCAATCTTACATTTTGCTAAGTCTAATTCTACATCATCTATAAAAATTCTTATTCCTATATAGTTAATTGAATTAGGGATTTTACCAAAGTATTCTGGATATCCATTTTTCCACCATCCTACACGAGTTTTATCTGGAAACCATACTCCAGCTATATAAGACCCCTTATGAGTATCTCCACTATAATTTTCCTCATAGTTTCCTCTCATACCCATATAACCATTACCTATACTCATTATAGATTCCGCTAATCTATTTTCTTTGATTTCAATCTTATCTTGTATAATCTTCCATTCATCTATATTATTAAATAAACATTTCATATAACTCTCCTAACCATATACTCATTATACTTTTCTTGTATATATTCGAAATTTAATTGACTTGTTGAATCTACAACTAAATTTGCTTTTTTTAAATTCTCATAGTTTCCAACACCAACAGAAAACATATTAGAAGAATTTATAGCATCTATCCCTGCACTTGCATCTTCTATTCCTATACAGTTTTGAGGATTTACATTAAGCCCTTCTGCTGACATAAGAAATATATCTGGATGAGGTTTGCTATTTTTACATTTTCCTGCATCAGCTATAAAATCAAATTTATCACTCATACCCAAATGATTTAGCACATTTGTTGCATTCTTACTTGCAGATGATAAACCTATTTTTATGTTATTAGATTTTATATCACCTAATAAATTTTCTATTCCAGGCAAAATATCATTTGAAGTTATCTCATCTATCAATGATACATAATAATTATTTTTTTCTTCGGCCATTCTCACTTTTTCTTCTTCTGAAAATAAATATTTCTTATTTCCAAATTCTAATATTCTGTCCAATGACTCCATTCTACTTATGCCTTTTAAAGATTCATTAAATTTTGTATCTATATCTATCCCAACCTTATGAGCTAGTTTTCTCCAAGCCATATAATGATAATATGCAGTATCTGTAATTACACCATCCAAATCAAATATAAATGCTTCAATCATTCTTATTTCCTCTTTCTACAAGAAATTTTTAGACTAATAATCAATTTATTTTATACCTTCTCTCTTACATTTAAGGTATTATTTATAGAATTTTCTATTCTAATTCAGTCTTTAACTCAAAATCTATTTCCATTTCACTTTCTTTTACACCTTGTTTTTTTATTGCTCTACAAAAATTTGACCACATTCTTCCAGAAAAGGCATTTAAATAGTTTATATTGCAAATAAACTTTCCTTTTTCAATTTCTTTATTATATAATTGTGGTCCAACTATATATACTGGAAATATAGCCCATGCTTCTTTTCCCCTGTATTTTTTTACAAATTTTGTATAGTTTTCATTCTTCATAATACACACTAAAAATACACATACAAATGGATTTTCTTCAACATCCATACCAAAAGAAAAAGATATATCTGTTCCCAACTCTTTTTCTATTTTATGCAGATTTTCCCGAATCTGATTTTCAAGTTTTAGTGATGCTTCATTACAGAATTCTTTAATTTCATTATCTCGAATTGGAACCCATAATGAAGTATCTGATATATAGTCTATGGCTTTATTATCAAAAGGTAACTCTCTTCGCTTCATCTCAGCTATAGCAGACATGTAATTTTTATCAGATATAAAAAAAGTTACAATTTTACTTTTATCTACATATATTTTAACTGGACACCCTTGTTTTTTATTATTTATTGAAATCCTAGTGATATCATGATATGAATACTCTTTTTCACTTCCTATACATTTACGAACTTTAATATTATGTAAATCAAAAATAATATATTTTCTTGTATAATCAAAAATTGAAAATAATCCATACATTGTAAATATAAAAGTGATTACTGCTATATAATACTGTTTAACATATAGAAGTAATACATTTATAACGATTCCAATTAATAAAAATATAACACCTAAAATTAAATTTACAGTTCCTGATTTTACTATAACTATATGTTCTTTATAGTCATTCATATCGCTCCTTCCCCCTACCTATTCAGTAATTACTTTTCTTATTGAATTACAGAATGATTAGAAGTGTTAATATTTGTTTTTATTCAAATAAAAAGCATACTGAATCTATTTTACTGAAAATAGTTTCTATTTGAACTAGCACTTACGTCTATGATAGCGTATTTCATCTATCTTCTATAAATACATTTTATATTATTTTAAAATGATGAACTTGTATTTTTCTACTCTTATTTCTTCTTTTAAGTCTACTATTTTTTCTTCATACAAATCTTTTACTTTTCTATTAGACAAATAATCTGGTAATTTTAAAGTTATATCTTTAGATGAATTATTTATTATTATGGAAATGGATTCTTTTTTTAGTAGAATAGTTCCACTTTCCTTATCTGCTAATATCCATTCATTTGACATAGACCTAAGTTCTTTATTTTCTTTACGAAGCCTAATAATCTTCTTCATAAAATCAAATATATCCTTATTCCATTTTTCTTCATTCCATTCCATACATTTTCTTTGTCCTTCAGAGATTGAACTCAGTTCTCCATCCATTCCAATTTCGTCACCATAGTATATACAAGGACTGCCTGATTGTATAAACATAAACAAATATGCAAGTTTAACTCTATCAACATTTCCTCTAGCATAATTCAGTATCCTTGTGGTATCATGACTTCCAAGTAAATTAAAAATAACTTCACTAACTTGCATTGGATAACTTACCATTATATCATTTATCATGTATTTAAACTCTTCAGCATTTATCTCATCTGTACAAAAGAATTTTTTCATAGCTTCTGACATCAAATAGTTCATAACTGAATCAAATTGGTCCCCCATCAACCATGGTAAACTACCATGCCAAATTTCGCCCAGTATATATATATCTGGTTTTATTTTTTTAAGTTCTTCTCTAAACTTTCTCCAAAAAACGTGGTCTACTTCATTTGAGACATCCAATCTCCATGCATCTATATCAAACTCCTGTATCCAGTACTTTCCTACACCTAATAAATATTCTATTACTTCTAAATTTTCTGTGTTAAGTTTAGGCATATACTTTTCACAGCCAAAAGTTTCATAAGGTATATTTTTTTCATCTATTTGTTCTATTGGAGTATCAACTTTGCTCATGTCTTTTATATAGAACCACTCTTTATACCTAGAATTTTCCTTATTTTTAATTACATCTTGCCACTGTTTAGAATAGTATCCTATATGATTAAAAACAGCATCCAGCATTATTTTTATATTTCTCTTATGAGCTTCTTTTATTAGCCTTTTTAAAGTCTCTTTATCTCCTAATGAAGGGTCTATCTTCATATAATCAATTGTATCGTATCTATGATTTGTATTTCCAACTGTAATAGGGCAAAAATAAATTCCATTTATCCCTAAATCACTCAAATAATCTAAGTGTTCTATCACTCCTTGCAAATCTCCACCTGTAAAATTATCTCTTGTTGGAATAGCTCCCCATTCCTCCACTCCTACTGGATTTATAGATGGGTCACCATTTGCAAATCTATCTGGAAATATCTGGTACCAAATAGTCTCTTTAACCCAATCTGGTACTTTAGGTATATCTATATAATTTAAATATGGGTATCCAAAAAAATTACTTATCTCACACAATTCTTTTTTGTCATTTTCATTGACCAACTCTATTATCCTTTTTTCTGTAAATAGAATCTTTTCCTCTTGGCCTTCTATTATAAACCCATATCTTGAACGTTTGTTTAATGGTTTGCACTTAGCTATCCAATAATCAAATAATTCAGTTTCTACTTCTTTATCCATTATTATATTTGAACCACCAGACCAACCAATCCCAGATGCATTTAAATTTCCTCCTCCTGCACCACCTTTGTCCCATACATATTGGTCTCCTATTCTCAAAATCACTTTTTTTGCTTCATTTTTTTTAGTTCTAAGTCTTATATGTAATGTTTCTCTATCATAACCATAGGCATAGTTACTCATTGGTATATGTAATATGGCTTCTTTTGTTAAATTTTTTTTAGTAGTTTCTTTGATTTTATTGCTTAAATTTATATTCTTTTTATTTTTATTAGACAATTTAAATTTCTCCCTCCTTTATAATAATTTACATAATTTAAAGATAGGTTAATATATTTTATTATTATATCACAATAAAAATATATAATAGTAAAATATATTAACAATATGCTATCCAAGTTAAAATAAATTATATTATTAAATTTAATTTTATCCAGTTATTTTTGCAAAATAAAAACCTCTAGTATTTTTCTAGAGGATACAATATTATACTATTAACTTTTTTACTATCTGTTAATTCATTTCAAAACATACTCTAAGCTATATTGTTAGATTTAACTTTATCTATATTTATAAAATAAGTTTCTCTTTCTTTAAATAAAGATACATATTTAAAGTCAAGATACTTAAGCATATCATAAGCCACATCAAAATCTCTACATATATCTTCTACTCTGTGAGAATCAGAACCTACAGTAACTATAAATCCGCCAAGCTCTTTATATCTTTTTAATATATCTTCATTTGGATGTATAGCATTTAATCCATATCTATAACCAGAAGTATTTAACTCTATACCACTTCCATTATCGATTATTGATTTTAAAACTTCATCAATAACATCTTTAAAATCATTGTATATAACTCTATTATCTGAATATATTCCATATCTAGATATATAATCTAAATGCCCATATATGTTATAGTCTCTAAATTCATGATTAGTTTCAAGTATACTATTAAAATATTTATAATATGCATCTTCTTTGCTAAGCCCTTTAAAATACTCCTTTGATGGAACAGGTATATTATCAATTGTATGAGTTGAACACAATATGAAATCAAAAGGATTAGAGTTTATTATTTCATCTATTTCATTTTTTAGATGTTTTCTATAACCAACTTCAACTCCTAATAATAACTCTATGTCCTTTTTATATTTTTCTTTGAACTTATTAAACACTGGAACATAGTCATTATAATTAATGCAAAAGCCTCTACCTTCATCATGCTCTAAATGGTCTGTAAAAGTTAAATATCTAACACCAATACTTATAGCTTTTTTTATTGTATCTTCCATCGAATCCTTTCCATCACTTGAAAAATTAGTATGAATATGATTATCTATTAAATTCATATTATCCCTCCCTTTATTTTATCTATCTCAATTATACTACGAGTTCATTGTATACAAGTGTTAAAAGAATATTATAAGAGTTAAATTTTATTTACATAATTTTTCATAAAAAAGAAGCATCTATTTTGATTTTAGAAAATCATTAAAGATGCTTCTCTTTCACACACTTTTTTATTTAACTTTTAAAAGTCTTAATTTTGTAATAGAGTTTAGCAGTTATATGCCCAATCATATAGAAAGCTGCATAAAGTAAAACATATACATATGCTGAATCATTTAAAAATATATACATTAATATTATATAAGTTACTAAAGACACTACAAGTGATAAAATCCAATTAGTTTTATTTAATACACAAACTATCCCCTGCATTAAAAAGGCAACTGGAAAAATCAATACCATTCCTATTACAAAAATCCCTTTAGCTTGAACATTTGGTATATTAAATATATCTGTAGCAAAGGTTAAAAACATTAATATCATTATAATTGTGGGAAATATGATACTAAAAATATTACTCTTTTTCACAATAATCATTCCTTATTTGTCAGCTATTTGATAATCTTTAATAAGCATATCTTAAATTAATACTTTAATTACTTTGTAGCCTCAATTTCCCCCATCATTCTAACTAAATCTTGTCCATATTGACCTCCAGCCCAATTATTAGAAAGACCTTCAACTGTTTTAGCTTTCCCAAATAAAGATTTTTCATGTCTAGGGTCTACTGGATTTGAAAGTGGATAACCATCTTGTCCTGCATATAAGCATAAATGTTGAATCTGAGCTAAGATTCCTTCTTCCCACGTACCAAATCTTGAGTGGGCATTCTTATCAGTATCAGAACCTCCTGAAGAAGTCTTAAGTCCACAAGGATTCTTGAATGATGCATCTAATACCCCACCAAAATTACAGAAACCAGTTTCTTTTGCAGATTGAGCTACTGCTAATACAGGATTTACACCTTCTTGAACAGCAGTATCATACAATATTGGTATTAATTCTATAAATAAATCATTAGCTCTTTTAGATTTAGCCCATTTTAAACAAGCTTCTAAACTAGCTGTTGGTTCACCTAATATGCTTGTCTCATTTTTCATAGGAGAATCACCTTTTGTAGATGAGTCACCATTATTCTGTGCAGCAGAAACACATTTATTATATATGCTATCACTTATTGTACCTAATCTAGTAATTTTGTCTGCTCCTGCTAATATAGATTTATCACTACTTTCTGACACCAACACAATTGGATTTTCTTTAGCAATTGTAGAACCTGTAAGTGCATTTACTAAATCATATCCATCACTTAAATAAAATTCTGATGCATCTGGATAAAATTCTTTTATAACTTTCTTATTTGTATCATATCTATCTGAGCCACCAAGTCTTTTAGAGTTAGTCTTATTAACTAAGCTAGTACTCATAGATATACTTCCACCTACTGCATATGATTTTACATCACTTGTTGAAAAAGGAACACTCTTTCCATCTGTAAGCACTATAGGAGCTACATCTCTTACTGACACAGGTGCTGCACTTATAGTATCAGCTTCTCCTTTATATGCATTAGTTAATATCACTTCATCAACTTTTTTAATACTACTTACCTCTTTAGCAACACTATAACTAGTCTTTATTCTGTCATCTCCACCTAATCTAGTTACTTGTGCTCCTGTGTTTTTAAGTTCAGTTTCTACTGATTTGCTTATTGATAATTCTTTACCTATTATGTATATTTTTTTGACATTTTTTAATCTTTGTTTCGTTTCATTTGGTATGTTATTTTTTTGTGCAAGTAAAATTGGAGCATCAACAGCACCAGCAAGACCACTTGCTGAAAGACCATCTGCTATCGAACTATCCATATTTACCATAATCGCTGTATCATAACTCTTTTTGTCTGCTATTAATCCAGCCGTCTCATATATATTGTTACCTTTAATAGTATCTGATGTTAATGCATTTACATTAGGCACATTTATTAGAAATATAGCTAATGTTAGACCTAATGCTAAAACTCTCTTAATTGTTCTCATATTCTTCCCCCTTGATATATCAAGTTTAATTCAAAAATGACTATAGCATAGTACTACATCTATGCTATAGTCATTTATTATAATTTAATAATTATATATTTGTTATTATATCATAAATTACAAAAAGTTTCCATAATATTAGATAGATTAGAGGAAAAATTTACATTTTAGTTACAATTTCTAAGGTTTCAGTTCATATGTACATATATTTAGTAACAATTTGTAATAAAAATCGACATTTATATCTCATATTTATTATATTTTTTTACAAAATGAAAATTTATTGTATACAACAAACAGATTGTATTTTTACAGAATCTATTCATTATTAAGTAAATTCTTTATCAATATTGTTAAAAATACATTTTTTAATAAATTTATTATGTGTCAATTTTTTTATTAAGTACATACTGTTTTTACTATATAATATGTAAACATATTTTTCAATTTTAATTTAATTCTAACATATTTTTATGTGTCTTATGATATATAATGTGATATATTCTAATTAATGGTATTTTCAAATTAAAAAATGTTACTGTTTTATAAAGTGACATTGTGCTTGAAAATAAATAAAACACTTAACTTTATTTAAGGAGATTTACGATGAGCAACAAACAAGGTTCTAACATAAAAGATGTAAAAATTAAAAATAAGTTAATAATATTGAAATTACTTTCTACAAATACACCTATGTCTAGGGTTGATTTAGCAAAGTCTACAGGACTTACCAAAATGACTTTATCAAATCTAGTTACAGAACTTATTAATGAAAATATGATTAGAGAAATAGAGTCATCAACTTTAAATGCACATTCATCAGGTCGTAAACCTATTTTATTAGATATTTCTAATATATCACCTTGTATCTGTGGAATTCTAATAAGAAGAAATATATGTAAGGTAATTATTTCAGACTTGAAAGGTAATATTGTAAAACAACTTTCTGAAACTTACCCTAAGTATCTATCAAATGAGGTCTTAAAAGATATAATAAAAAGAATGTTTACTAAGATAATGAAGAATAATAAAAGAGATATAATTGGAATTGGTATTTCTTCAATAGGTCCAGTAGATAATATAAATGGTATTATATTGAATCCTCCAGACTTTGGAAATGTATCAAATCTAAATATAGTTAATTTTATAGAAGAAATGTCTGATTTGCCAATATTTTTGATAAATGATGCTAATTCAGGTGCTTTAGCTGAAAAAATGTATGGTTTAGGTAAAGATATATCAAATTATATATACTTGCACATAATGAATGGTATTGGAGCTGGTCTAGTACTGGAAAATAGGCTTCATACTGGTAATCTGGGGCAGAGTGGAGAAATAGGACATACATCTATTAATTTTAGTGGACCATTATGTAGTTGTGGTAATAATGGATGCTTGGATTATTACACAAGTGTTAGCAATTTAATTAAAAGAATTGAATCATTGAGCCATATTTATCCTAACTCTCCATTAATTAACTGTAAAGACTTTTCTCTAGTTAAGTTAATAGACGAGGCAAATAATAAGGATACTCTTGCTATGTTTTTACTTGATGAATTTTGTACATATATATCATATGCATTAGTAAATACACTTACATTGATTGACTGTAGTTCTATAATAATAGGCTACGATTTTAATATACCAGGCACATTCATAGAAAATACATTATTAAAAAAACTAACTGCTTCGGCAAGTTTTTCTAAATATAAAAAAATAAGTGTAAAACATTCAAATTTTGGAGCAAATGCACCATTAATCGGCTCTATAGCTATTGTCAGCTACAAATTTTTTAATGGAAGTATAAATTTTTATTAAATATGTAAAATATTTAAACACTTTTATTGAATATTTTTCCATTTAATATTATTATATTTTATAAGAGCGTTTAAAATTTGGAGGTATGAAAATGATTTCAGCTAAAATGGAAAAATTACTTAATGAGCAGATTAACCATGAATTATATTCTGCATATCTTTATCTTTCTATGTCTTCTTACCTTGAAGCAGAAGGACTTAAAGGATTTTCTAATTGGTTTTATGTTCAATATAAAGAAGAGACAGACCATGCTATGTTTTTCTACAAATATTTACATAATGTAGGAGGAAAAGTTCAACTTGATGCTATCCCAATGCCAGATTCAGACTTTACTTCTGCAATGGATATTCTTGAGCGTACATTAGCTCATGAAAAAAAGGTTACATCTTTAATAAACAATTTAGCAGCTGTAGCAAACTCTGAGGCAGACTTTAGAACTTCTCAGTTCTTACTTTGGTTTATATCTGAACAAGCAGAGGAAGAAACAAATTGTGAAGACAATATAAAGCGTGTTAAACTTGCTGGAGAAGGCGGTCTATTCTTTGTTGACCAGGAATTTGCTAATCGTACATATGCAGCCCCAACAAATCCACCTGTAACAATATAGTATTTAAAACCTTTTAATATAATAAAGTAGGTGTCTTAATGAAAATCAACATTGATTATTTACATTAAGACACCTTTTATTATTCGTTTTATATGTAGTATTTTATTGTTTATACAGTTCTATTTTATAATTTTTAAAAATCTATTTTCACTTTAAGATACTTAAATTTAAAATTTGGGGTGACTGAAAATCACACTACTCAATTTATAAATGTGATTTTCAGCCAGTACTTTAATTATGGTTGAATACCAAAACTTATGAGCTATTTATATTTAACTATTAAAGCATCTACTGCACATACACCTTTTCCTTTAGGATATACAAACACTGGATTTAAATCTATTTCCTTAACCTCATCTTTATTTTCATAGGCATATTTTCCTAACTTAACCATCATATCTGCAAGGGCTTCAACATCACAAGGTTCGCTTCCTCTATATCCATCTAAAAGCTTAAATGACTTCAATTTTCTAAGCATCATCATAGCTTCATCATGATTTATAGGTAATGGATATAAAGTAGTATCCTTAAATACTTCTACAAATACTCCTCCTAGACCAACTAGTAACATTGGACCAAATTGGTCATCATTAGTAATACCGATAATAATTTCTATACCACTTTCCACCATTTCTTGAACTAATATACCATCAATTTTAGCATTTGGTTTTTCTTTTTTTACATTGGCTAAAATCTCATTATATGCATTTATTGCCTCATCTCTATTTTTAATTCCTACTTTAACTCCTCCAACATCAGATTTATGCAATATTTCGGAAGAATTTATTTTTAAAACAACAGGATAGTTAATATATTTCAAAATTTCATCTAATTCATCAATACTTTTTGCATTACCTTGCCCTGGCACTGGTACTCCATATTTCTTCATCTCAATCTTACTATCTAACTCTGATAGAGCTACTACATTATTTGATTCTCTTTTCTTAACAGCCTCAAACTCTAAAGTTCTCTTTGAATAATCATAATCTACAAATTTAGCCATTTTATTAAAACAAGTAAACGTAGTTCCAACTGATGACATTATAGGTACTTGATTATCTTCTAATCTAGTTCTATAATTTAGATATCTATTTCCTTCAAGCGTTGGAACTGCAAACACAGGCTTCCTTAACCCTTGTTCTCGTGCTTCACTTACAGCTTGACAAAGTGTCTCATGCATTTCATTTTCTTCATCTCTTATATTTGCACCTACCATAGTAAATCCAACACTATCATCTTTTTCAAATGTATGTAATAGACCTACTATCATATCCTTTTCATGGAATAACGCAGTTGTAGCATCTAATGGATTTTTAGGTGTCGCAAATCCTGGAAGATAATTTTTCATTTCTTCTTTCGTTTCAGAAGATATTTCTGCAAGGTCTACACCATTTTCTTCTGCTAAATCTGCACAAATAGTATTTTCTCCTCCTGAGAAGTTTATTGCTGCGAAATTAGAATTTGTAGGCAAGTTACCATCTAGAACACTAAAAGCCTGTGCTAAACACATAAATTGTTCCAAGTTCTCTACCGAAATTACTCCATATTTTTCAAAAATACTTTCAAAAGCCTTACTTGAGCCAGCTAAGTTTCCTGTATGAGAAGCAGCAGAAATAGCTCCTTTTTCTGACCTTCCTGATTTTAATATTATTACTGGTTTTCTCTTTTGTGCAGCTCTTTTTAGAGAGTCTATAAATTTTTGAGGATTTTTTAAACCTTCAAGATAGATGGCTATTACTGATGCGTAATTATCATCTACAAGGAAGTCAATAGCATCTTCTAATGTAACTATATTTCCATTTCCCGTTGAGAAACCATAAGATATATTAAAATAATCACTTGAAACAATCTCTGCAGTTATAAATCCACTTTGACCTACAATTCCTATCCCAGGTTTTTTAGTATCTAAATCCCATTTAGAACCACCTGCCCATAGATTAACTTTATCTATACAATTTAATAATCCCATACAATTTGGACCTAATATTTTCATATCATATGTATTTGATATTTCTATAAGTTGATTTTCTAAATCTATTCCTTCTTCTGTTCCTTCTTCTGCAAATCCACTAGCATATACTACAGCTGCTTTTGTTCCCAATTCTCCAGAATCTTTTAATACAGATGGAACTATATTTCTAGGTGTACATACTACTACACAATCTACCACTTCTGGTACTTCTTGTATCGTTTTATAGCACTTTCTTCCAAACAATTCATCTCTTTTAGGATTTACATAATATACTCTATCTGTATCTTTACTTTTTACTATACTAAGTGCTGCACTTCTACCAAAGCCAAGCTTATCAGTAACTCCTACTATAGCAATGCTCTTTGGTCTAATAAGTTTTTCCAAGCTCATAAATTCACTCTCCTATATTTTATAGTTGTGATTTTAAATGAATTTTATCTCAAGATGAAACTTATCTTGGCACTAAAGATTATTAAATCTTGAGATAAATCATTTAAGATAAGGGTAATTTATTAAATGGCGTTTTATAGCCTTCCATGAATGCTGCTTTATTTTGAATATTGAATTTACCTTTTCCTTTCTCTTCAAAGAAATCACACATAGTTTTTAAAGCTAATTCTTTTTCAAGTAATCCAGTTTTAGCAATTAATGCTCCAAGTACTACTATATTTGCCGCCTTGGGATTGTTTACTTTTTGAGCTAATTCTTGACAATTTATTTTAACTACATTTATATCTTCTCTTAATGCTATATTATCATCTATTACAGATGTATTAATAACTACTGTTCCACCTTCCTTGACTAAGTTTATATAATCTAAAGATGGCTTATTCATTGCTACTAAAACATCTATTTCTTCCATATCAGGTCCACCTATACTCTCATCAGAAAACTTTACTACACTATATGCTTTTCCACCTCTCATAGTTGGACCATATGCAGGCATCCAAGTTACCTGTTTTCCTAATTCAAGTGCTGACTCAGCTACAATTAGACCAAGAGTTAAAACTCCTTGACCACCAAACCCTGCAAATACTAACTCTTTTTCCATAATTATTCACCATCCCTTTGCTTAAATTCGCCAAGAGTGTAATATGGCACTATTTCTTCTTCCATCCACTTGATAGATTTCTCTAATGATACACCCCAGTTAGTTGGACAAGGTGCTAATATTTCAACTAATGAATACCCCTCTCCATTCAATTGAGCTTCTATTGCATTTTTTATATATTTTTTTAGATTAATTATTTCCTTTGGACTATGAACTGAACCTCTTGCTACATATGCTACATCAAAGAAGTCTGCCATCATTTCAGGAACTTTTAATGGACTACCAGTAGTGTTTATATCTCTTCCATTTACACTTGTTGTTGTAACTTGACCTGGCATAGTAGTCCATGACATTTGCCCACCAGTCATCGCAAAGTTATTGTTATTTATTACAAATACAGTAACATTATGATTTCTATATGCGGTATTTAAAGTTTCAGAAAGACCTATAACATAAGCATCTCCATCACCTTGATAAGTCATTACTAATGTTTCTGGAAGTGCTACTTTAATTCCTATAGCTGTGGATGAAGCTCTACCATGTGCAGTTTGCATCTTATCTCCATTCCAGCTAAAATTCATATTACAAACACAACCAACTCCTAAAGTTAATACATGATTTTTTTCATATCCATGTTCTTCTATTACTTCTGCTATTATACGGTTTACTATTCCATGACCACAACCTGGGCAAAATTTGTTTGGTATTGAAACAACGCTAGGTGTTAATTTTTCTGTAGCCATATTAGAACACCTCCTTGATTTCGCCAGATTTTATTTTGCTATAAGTGTCCATTACTTGCAATGTTTTTGGTATATGATTTCCACTGAATAGTCCATAAACAGGTACATTTTCTTTACATACTTTTTTTGATGCTAAAGCAACATCTTCTACTAACTGACCTGTATCTGTTGACTCTACTGATATAAATCCTTTTACATTCTTATTTACCTTTTCAAATGCCTTATATGGGAAAGGCCACACTGTTATTGGTCTTATTATTCCAACTTTTTCACCTTGTTCTCTAAGTCTTCTAACAGCATTCATAGTTGTTCTTGATGGTATACCAAACGCTACAAACACATATTCCGCATCTTCGACTTGATAATCTTCCCATTGCTGTTCATTTTCAGTTATTCTCATACGTTTTTCCATACAAAAAGCTGGTTTTTGGTTATCTGCAACTTTTGCATGGTCTCTATTACTTCCATCATAAGTCCAACCTAAATCTTCTTCTCTCTTCTTGAACTCTGGAAATTCTACTGGTTCCATCATTTGACCTAAAGCTGCTTCTGTCAAAATTTCAACAGGTACTCTGTATTTCTCTGCTACATCAAACGAATTGTACATTAAATCCACAGTTTCTTGGATACTGTTTGGTGCATAAACGATTAAATGGTAATCTCCATTTCCTCCCCCTCTAGTATCTCTTAAGTAGTCTGTCTGTGCTGAATCCAGTGAACCAAGTCCAGGTCCCCATCTTTGTACATTTACGATTACACAAGGATAGTGATTTGCACATAAATATGAAATTCCTTCTTGTTTTAGAGATATTCCTGGTCCTGAGGAACTTGTCATAGACCTCATTCCACTTGCATATGCTCCATATACCATATATATAGCAGCCATTTCATTTTCAGATTGTATAAAAGTTCTTCCAAGTTCAGACATTCTATGTGATAAAAATTCCATTACCTCTGTTTGTGGTGTAATTGGATATCCTGCATAAAACTCACAACCACCTCTTAGAGCTGCTTCTGCAATGGCGTGGTTCCCCTTCCACATCTTCTTCATATTATTCCAACTCCTTCTAAGCCTCTTGACATGCTTCTTCTTTAATTATTTCAAAAACATTATCTGGACACACTTGATAGCAAGTTCCACAAAGTATGCATTTACTTTCATCAACTTCTACATGAGCATATCCTTCTTTATTTATGTTATCTGATATTTTTAATGCTCCTTTTTTACAAGATATAACGCAGTATTCACAACTTTTACATCTCTCTGCGTTTATTTTTAAGCTCATATCTACACCCCATTTCGTAATATTTCTACCTATTATCCAATGCTTGGTTCTTCTTTAAAATTTAATATTTCCTTCAAAACTGCTACAAATTTTTGGTTTTCTTCCATAGTTCCAATACTTACACGTGCATGTGTAGCACTTGGTCTTATTACAAACCCTCTTTTTTTCAAATCTTCAAATAGCTTTGGTACATCTGTCTTCATGTCTACATAAAGGAAGTTTGATTGTGAATCAACAACATCAAATCCCATTTTTGTAAACTCTTCTTTAAAATAAGCCATTCCTGCTCTATTCAAGTCATATGTTTCTTTTATAAATTCATCATCATCAAGTGCTGCTGTTGCTCCACTTATGGCAACACGATTTGCAGAGAAAGGCTCTTTTACTGTAAATAAAGTTCTTATTATCTCATCTTTAGCAATACCATACCCTACTCTAAGACCTGCAAGACCGTATATTTTAGAGAAAGTCCTTGTTACTATAACATTGTAATTTTCTCTTACATACTTAAGTCCATCTACATAATTAGGTACTGTTAAAAATTCTATATATGCTTCATCTAATATAGTTATAATGTTTTCAGGGACTTTCTTTAAAAATGCTTCCAACTCTTTATCATCCACAATTGTTCCTGTTGGATTATTAGGATTACATACACATATTAATTTTGTTTTATCTGTAATTTTATCTAATATACCTTGTAAATCATACTTATAATCTTTTGTTAAAGGTACTTCTACTGGTATTCCTTCATTTTTTACAGTTGCAGTTCTATATGATGGGAATGTTGGGTCACAGTATATAACCTCATCTCCTCTATTTATAAAAGCTTCACCTATTAATGTGATAACGTTATCCGCACCATTAGCAACAATAAAGTTTTCTGGTTTTAAATCTAGCTTGTCAGCTAATTTTCTTCTAAGTTCATTAGCTTCTGGTTCTGGATAAAGTTGACCTTGTTTTAACATTTCAATCATAGCTTCCATTGCTTTTGGTGAAGGACCTAGAGGATTTTCATTTGAAGCTAGTTTTATTATTTCTTTTACACCATATTTCTCTTTAACTTTTTCTATTGGTTCACCTGGAACGTATTGATGTAGCTCTTTTACTGTATTTCTCAATAATTTTTCTATCATTTTTTAAAAGCCCCCTCTGTATATGTATTTTCATTTATATAAACGCCATCGCGTCTACTTACTTTAATATTTTAAAATTAATCATCTATTTAAATCTCTTTTAACTAAGCATTTCTTTGATTTAATTCTTCTCTTATTTGATTTAATTTCTTATCACTTACTGGATATAAGATGGCTATAACAACAGCTATTATTAAAGGTATTGCCATAGAATAAGAAATCATGTTTATGAAGCCACTTTTAACTGCTTCTGTAACTACCATATCAGCTTGATATCCCATTGAATTCATCAAAACTGTTCTTATAGTAGTTGCAAGTAACACGCCCACTTGTATTGCAACTGGATATAATGACATACTTAAACCAGGTAAATCTTTTCCTGATTTCCAATGTCCATAGTCACAAGAACCAGCAAAGAAGTTAAGGTTTATTATTGATACTACATTTGCAAAACCACCACCAATTGCCAGTAACATAGTTACACCTAAAGTAGTTTTTCCCCAAGGAGTCCATGCAACTAATAAGTGACATATTGCACATATAGAAAAAGAAATTATTGAAGCTAGTTTTTGTTCTCTACATATTTTTATAAATATTGGTGCGAAGAACATGAATGCTACACTTACTAAAGGCATTATTGATAAAAATACGGCTAACCCACGTTCATCTTCTATTACATATTTAAAATAATATGGAGCTAAAGGCCCTAGACCTATAGATCTTATACATATAAGAAATTCTAGACAAAATGCCATCATAAGTGGAACATTAGTAAATAGAGCTTTTGCCATCTCACTTGCTTTAATCTTTGGTTTTTCTTCTTTTTGAAGAACCTCATCTTCTGCACCAGATTTTATTATCTCTGTTGAAGAAAACCAAAATACTAAAAGACATCCTGCTGCAAAGAATAAATAGGTACCTAGATAACCCATTCCTTCTCCACCTAATACATCTGCAAATAAAACTAATAATAACGGATATGAAAAACCTACTAAAAATTTACCGACTTCTTTAAATATGTTTGTAGTAGTTGAACCTATAACTCTATCTTTAGGTGTTTTAGCTACTACAGGGTAAATAGCATAAATTATAGTAAAAACTACTTGTTGAGCACAAGATGCTATTAATAATAAAGCGGTCATTAAAGGTAAAAGTAATGCTGGACTTATTTTCATCAATGGAACTATGAAAAATATTCCGTATGTCAACGCCAATGCTGCGGGTGTATATCTAAGCCATGGATAATATTTTCCTTTTTTAAATGGTTGCTTGTCAAATACTGTACCTGTTATAGGAGCTACAGCAATTTTTATGAAAGATTGTACAATTTGCATACCACCTGCCATAATTACACCAAGCTTTGCTACATCAGTTAAAAAGATATTTGTTACTGTTGATACAAAATAACCTATAAAATTGTATGCTAGGTTTATAGAACTTGAATATGTGTATATTGCTCTTTTCTTAGGGTCTCTCATATCATCTCTAAAATTTGATATAAGGTTTCCTTTTGGTTTGCTTTCTTGACTACTCACATCTACCCCTCCCTTATAAAATTTAATTACTTTTTATTATTCACGTATAATATTTTATATTCTGAATCTTCTCCTTTTTCTTTTTGATTCAGTTTATTTTTTTATATGTGTATAATTTTAATTTAATTATATTCTCAAAATTCATAATTGTCAAACACTTTTTATTTTTATTTTTTGCCTTTAAAATTAACTTAAAAGCTGATTTAACTTAATTTAAGTTTGTTTTTTATTGTTTTGCCGTTTTAAAATATCATTAAAACATATATTTCAAATTATTTTATCAATTTTTTGATAATTTTAAATTCCAATAAATTTATTCAAGAATAATTTATTCAAGATTTTTCCATACTACATCTAGATATTAAAAATATTTTTTTCTCCTTTAAATTTCTTTTATTTTTATACATGTACTATTGATTTAAAAATAAAAGCATGTTACAATTACAAAAAGAATCTATCAGACAAACATCATTATAAATATCAATTTCAGAATTTTCAATTTTTTCTTTTTATGTAATTCTACATAGTACTATAAGTTGTTATAGCTATACTAATCCAAAACTAATAAAAATAAATATTGTACTACTTTTATATAAAATATATTTAAAATATATTTTATAAATTTTATTAAAATATTTTATAAAGGAGAAGAAACTATGTTACTTTTAATTGCTACGTGTGCAGTGTACATATGGATTGGTTTTTATTTTTCTAAAAAAGTTAAAACGGCATCTGATTTCCTAATTGCAGGTAGAAATCTTCCTTTACCCATACTCGCCGCAACTATCGCTGCTACATCTTTTGGAGGAGGGTGCTTAGTAGGTGGAGTTCAATGGGGAGCTGAAAGAGGGTTATGGGTTGGTATGTACTCTACTATAGGTGCGGCTTTGGCTTGTTTTATAAACGCATTTTTTGCAGGGAAGTTAAGGAGTTTATCTTGTGATATAACACCTGCAGACTATATTGAAACTAGATATGGTCATAGTGTATTTTTAAGAACTTATCAAAGTCTTGTGACACCAATATCAATATTAGCCATCATGGGCAGTCAATTAATATCTTTTGGCTCTGTATCTACTGCATTTGGCATCCCTTATGATGTAGCAGTAATTATAGGAGTCATAGTAATCATTATATATACTTATACATCAGGAATGTGGGGAGTTGCAGTATCAGCTTTTATTCAACTTGCTATTTGTGTAGTATTTTTACCAATAGTGGCTTATATAAGCTTAAAATTAGTTGGCGACAACCCTTTACTTATGTTACAATCAATGGTAAAAGAACCATTCTTTCCAGGAAATAAATCAATTAGTGATTTTATGTATACGGTTTTACCATTAGTTTTAGGCTCAATATTTTCTTATGAAAGTTTTTTAAGATATCAATGTGCTGATAATGCTAAAAATGCAGTTAAAAGTAGTATAATTGCAGGATTTATACTATTGTTTCTTGCTTTTCCTATAGGAATAATTGGAGCTATTGGTGGTAGTTTATTTCCAAACATATCATCTGTCCAGGTTTTACCTCAAATGATATCAACAACTTTACCACCTTTAATTTCTGTATTATTCTTAGCTGCTATATTAGCTGCCATAATGTCTACTGCAGATTCATTAATGACTTCAATGAGTGCTATCATATCAAGAGATATTTACAACAAATTATTACATCCTGATATAGAATTTAATGATTTGAAAAATACTTTAAAATATTCTCAAATTGCTTCAGCTTTAACAGCTGTAGCAGGTGCAATTATAGCACTTAAATTTGATAGTTTATTAGAATTATTATTTTGGCCAGCACCATTATGTACAGGTGTAATATTTGCACCATTTGTAATTGGCCTTTGCTGGAAAGGTGCTACAAAAAAAGGTGCTATCTATGCTGTTATAGTAAGTATGATATTGGCATTATTAAATATGGTTGGCATTCTTACTGTCTTTGACAGAATTTTAATTCCTATAATAGGTGGTTCTATTACAATATTTATAGTTAGCAAATTTTCAAAAAAAGATTGAAAAGAGAGGTATATACAGTAAATATGTCAAAATCAGAAAAAGGAAAAGAGACAAAAGCTAGTATTGTAAGTGCTGCTAGAGAATTATTTTTTGAACAAGGTTATCATAAAACGACAACTAGGCAAATTGCAGAAAGAGCTAATATAAATTTAGGTCTAATAAGTTATTACTTCTCAAGTAAAAGCGAAATAGGGGCTATAATATATGAAGATATAAGAGACGAAATGCAGTCTTTAATCTATAATTATCATGAAGAAGGTACTATGATGATGTTCTTTCTTGCCATGAATGCTGACCTTTGTTTTCTTCTAAAAAATGAAGCGTATAGGAATTTTTATTTAGATATAGCTTATGAAGAAGCTATTTTAAGCTATCAACGAAGTGTAACTGAAATGGTAATGAAGAGATATGTTAATGATAAAGAATCTATAGAACATGACGAGTTAATACTTTCTTGTATTGGTATACTTGCCATGAAACCTGAGATAATTAGGGTTTATATTTCACACAAGTATGATATATCTTCTCAAGCTGTAATAAGATATTTTACAAAACAATTCCTCATTAACCTTGGTCATAGCACTGATTTATGTGAAGATATTTTAGAAGAATTGAGTAAATACTATATAGATATAGTTGATAACTTCACACCAATAATAACTCGTATAAGAACTTAATAAAACTTTATTGAACTTTTAGAGACTGAAATATTAGAATCATAATTAGATTTTAGGATTTCAGTCTTTATTATATTTAAAGATATTTTTTAATATTTTTTCTTAATACCATAAGTACCTACACAATCATATCTATAAACTTCTTTATCCATAAATTCCAGAGACGCCACTCATGACCTCCAACACACTCTTCATATATAACATCTACATTTAAAGACTCTGCATATCTCTTAAATGTCTGATTATTTTCATATAAAAAATCCCTATCACCACAGAATTGATAAATTTTAGGAATATCTTCATTTCTTTCTTTAAGTTTCTTAAGTATGTAAAGTAAATCGTTATCACTATTTCTAGCATCCTCTGGTCTTCCAAAATCATGAAATAGAATATCTGCATTAGTTTCTATTTGTTGATTTTCTAACTCATGAATCATGTCAGGTGAACCAGAAAAACTTGCAACTGCTGAAAATTCTTTTGGTTTTGAAAGTGCTAACTTTAACGCACCATATCCACCCATAGACATGCCAGCTACAAAATTATCTTCTCTCTTGTCTGATAAAGGAAATATAGCTCTAACAAACTTAGGTAATTCCTCACTTACAAAAGTAAAATACTTGTGCCCATACACCATATCTGTATAAAAACTAGTTTCTACTCTTGGTATTACAAGAGCTATATTTTTATTTTTAGCATAATGTTCCACATTAGTATATCTAATCCATGAACTTTGGTCATCTTCTAAACCATGAAATAAGTATAATGTTTTAAACTTACCCTCAAAATCATATATCTCTTTACCACTAAAAAGTTCTTTTCCATTTGCTACAGGTAAAACTACAATTACATCAGTTTCTCCTCCTGTATATTTAGATTTAAATTTACATTCTATAAACGCCACAAAAAACACCTCTTCTATAATGATTTTATATCTAAAAAGCACCAAGAGTTTAAGCTTCTCAGTGCTTTAAAGATTTCTTAATTTATATATTTTTAATTACACATAATATCTGTTTTGGCTACATATAATCGGAGGTATCTGTTGGTAATCCCTTTTTATCCAATTTACCTTCAACAACATCTTTAATTATAGAATAAATTACAGCAAACATTGGAACTCCTATAACCATTCCAACAAACCCTAATAATTTTCCTGCAACCAACAATGAGAATAAAATCCAAAATGCAGATATACCAATTGAATCTCCAAGTATTTTAGGCCCTATAATATTTCCATCTATTTGTTGTATTATTAATATAATTAACAATAACCATAAAGCTTTTATAGGAGATACAAACAATACTATTAGTGTTGATGGTATAGCTCCAAATAAAGGTCCAAAGAAAGGTATTATATTTGTAATACCAATTATAACTGATATTAATAATGTATATGGCATTTTAACTATTGTAAGTATTACAAATGTTAGAATACCTATAATAAATGAGTCTAATATCTTCCCACCTAGAAATCTTCCAAATGTATAATTACTTCTATGAGTCAATTCTAAAATTCTCGCAGCTTGTGTTTCTGTAAATACTGCATAAGTTATTTTTTTACTTAATCCATAGAATTTTTCTTTATCGATTAGTAAATACACTGAAACAATTAATCCTAAAACAATATTCCATATACTAGAAGCTACATTCTTTAACATATTTCCTAATATCGGTATTAAATCAGTTACAAATTTTATAATATATGCAACAAATTCATTCCATTTATCTACTGCTAAATTAAAATATTGTTCATCAAGATTTAAATCAGTCATTAATTTATCAATAAGCTTAGTTGCATTATTTACATACATAGGTATATCATTTGCTAGTCCAACAATACTCTCAATTACTTGAGGCAACACGAAATACATAAATAAGTAAAGTATCAATGCGGCTGTTGCATATGTTAATAAAAGACCCAATCCTCTTTTTGATTTTTGTTTTAGGTTTTTTAATTTCTCACTTTTTATAAAAACTCTATCTTCATAAAATTTTAAAATAAAATTAAGAAGATATGCAATAGCAAATCCTATTATAAAAGGCTGTAAAGTTGTAAATATAGCATCTAAATTATTAGAAAACACATCGATTTGTGATGATACTAGATAAAATATAATACTACAAGCAGCTATTATAAATGTATAAATTGCTATTGTTGTGTACTTTGTATTCCAATTAATTTTCATTTTTTCCTCCTTATTTCTATATAACTAAATTTTATCACAAAATCACTACTTTTATAACAAATATACCAAATTAAAATTTTAAATTCTATAAAGTATAATTAGAATACAAGTTCTCAATTTTATTTATATTCATCTTTCTACAATATAATCTACATTATTTTTTTTAGAATCTTAATTAATTTATCATTATATGGTGCATATCTGATAGGCATATCTAAGTTTAATTTCTTTAAGACACTCTTATAGTGAGTAAATGTATCAAACCCAGCTTTTCCATGATATGAACCCATTCCGCTCTCACCAACTCCACCAAATGGCAAGTAATTTGTAGCTATATGTGTAATTGTATCATTGATACAACATCCACCTGCTGGAATCATTTCTAAAATTTTATTTTCTAGCTTCTTATTTTTTGTAAAAATATAAAGTGCCAATGGATTTGGTCTTTGTATAATTTCTTGTACAACTTCATCCAGGTCTTTATAAGTTAAAATAGGAAATATAGGTCCAAATATTTCTTCCTTCATTATATTGTCATCCCAAGTAACATCATTTACTATAGTTGGCTCTATTTTTAATTTCTCATTATTATAATCTCCACCATATACTACTTTATCTATATCGATAAGAGATACTATACGATTAAAATGTCTTTCATTTATAATTTTAGGAAAGTGTTCATTATTACATGGATTATCTCCAAAATACTTAATAATATAGTATTTTATTTTTTCTATTAATTCATCTTTCCTATCTTCATGTACTAATACATAATCTGGTGCTACACAAGTTTGTCCTGCATTTATTAGTTTTCCCCATGTAAGCCTTTTTGCAGTAAGGTCTATATCTGCATCTTTTAAAATAATACAAGGGCTTTTTCCTCCAAGTTCTAAAGTTATAGGAGTCAAATACTCTGATGCTGATTTCATTACTATTTTGCCAACATTAGTGCTTCCTGTAAAAAATATATAATCAAACCTTTCTAATAATAATTTTTCACTTTCTTCTTGACCACCTTGAACAACTGCAACGTACTCTTTTGAAAAAATCTTTTCAATTATCTCTTTAACTATACCAGATGTTGACACAGAATATTCAGATGTCTTTAATATAACACAATTACCTGCTGCCACTGACCATACTAATGGTATAAGTGCTAATTGGAACGGATAATTCCAAGGTGACATTATAAGTGTAACACCATAAGGTTGTGGAATAATCTTAGATACAGATGGAAAGTTAACCATACTTGATTTAACTCTTTTTGTCTTACCCCATTTTCTTATATTTTTTATAGCAAAATCAAGTTCACTATAAAACATACCTACTTCTGTCATAAAACCTTCAAAGTTTGACTTATTTAAATCTTTCTTTAATGCCAAAAGTATTTTTTCTTCATTTTCTAATACAACTGACTTCAATCTTTTTAACTTTTCTAGGCGAAATGATATATCTCTTGTTTTTCCTGTATTATAATATTGCCTTTGAAGCATCACTAACTTATTTATATCCATTATTTAAAATCCCCTCTTGAAGAATTTTTCTATTTTATATTGTAGATAAAATTCTATATACTTTTATTTTGCCAATTTATATTCTAAGAAATTCACATAAATATAACATAAATTTATCAATAAAAAAAGCCCCTTTAATTAAATAAGTAGGCTAGTAATCATATTTTAAAATTGAATGATTTTTAAATTATAACACTATAATGAACAATCAAATTATAGGTTATCATTCACAAAATTATTTTGTAAATATTCTATAATACATTTTTATAACATCTCATATTTAAAGATACTTATAAATTTATACTTTTAATATTGTCTAAATATTCAAGTATTGGCTTTAAGTATTCTTTATCACACCATTCAAAATTTTCTCCTGACAACAATGGTGCTTCTGCTGGTTTAAGTCCTTTACGCTCTTGTTTGGCTATAGCTTTTTTTAAAAAACCACAAAGTACACTATCTAACCATGACATTTTTGTTTCATTCCATTCTCCACGGCAATAAAAACAAGGAATTTCATCTAATTCATCTTTAAAGTTAGCTTCTCTTAATTTTTTTAATACTTCATCACTATATGGGGATGCTCCTACACCAAAAACTATTAGATTTTTTCCTTTTAATTCTTCATAATGCTTCTTTAGAAAAGAAATCCCTGCTATATTACAAGCATAAAGACCTCCTCCTAAGATAATAGTATCGTATTTCATAATTTTTTCTATGTTTATATCTTTAATCTCAAAACTGTCACAAATCAATAATTCTGAAAGCCATTTAGCATATTTTTTTGTTGCTCCATATTTACTTTTGTAAATCACTACTGTGTTTTTCATAAATTATCTCCTTTTGATGCCATACCAAGTTGATTTTTTACTTTTCTATCTTATAAATTATTGTCTTCTACATAATCTCTTACATACTCAATTCCTCTACTTAATTTCATAATTCCAGAAAATAATTGTTCTACCTCTTTTTCTGTAAAATCTTTAAATAAAAGCTCTAATACTTTAATTTGCATATCTCTTACTCTTTCTGAATACTCTTCTACTCTATCCTTTGTTAAAAGGCAAGTAGCTCTTGAATCTTTTTCATTTTTTTCAATTTGTACAAACCCCTTTTTTTCTAAAGCAACAGCTAATTTCTTTACATTTTGTCGTGAGCATCCCATAAGCTCTCCAAGCTTAGTCAATGTCACAGTCTCATCTATAGATTCTGCAAGTGCTAAAAGTAACCATTGTTTCATTGTAAGTTCTGGGTCTAACTTGTCACATGCAGTTTGAAGTTTATTTTGCATTACAAACAGATTTGCAAATATAGCTTGTTTCCTACTATCATCATCCACCACAATTTTTTTCATTAAAGTTTCTATATCCATTTTTTGTCCCTCTCTATATGCTAATCCTTAAACTCTCTATATCGTTTATAAATAGTAGCTAGTTACTTTTATTATAGTAACTAATTACTATTATGTCAATAATTTTATTTTTGTTATATTATAAACTGCAAATTACAATTTTCTATTGCCATTAGTTAGGCATAAACACTATAATATTGACATTATTTAGGTTATAAATTATATTTTTCTCAATACTTTGCTTAATCAACTGATATGTTATTACATCCTTTTCTTTCATGTTTTCACAGTACATCACAACTATAATTTCCAAAAAATGTATTGAATATACATATCATAATATGTATAATGTTTCTTGAGGGGACTGTATAAAGTGTATACACTATTTATTTTAGCTATATTATTAAAAACGCCCCTTACCCTCACTATTACCATCAATTGTAATACCACCACTCTGCATACAGGTCAACAGTTTCAGATATATTTATTACTATCACTTTCTCATATTGATGAAAAACATACTAATTTGATAGTTATATTGTATACGAATTATCAAAAAAAATCCGCCCAGATTTTATATAAAATATAAACATTGCATGACCACATAAATGTATACAGAAACGTTGACAACCCACCTATTTAAATCTTAAATGAGGTTAACTAATGATAGGGAACAGTAAGTCAAAAAATTTTTATAAAGGAGGATACTAATATGAAGAAATTTAGGAAATTAGCCACTAAACTATTGATTACAACAATGGTTTTAACATCAGGTATGAGTGCAACAGTTTATGCTATGACGACCAAAGAAGTAACAGAAAAGACACCAAAAAGCTATATCGCTGGAACTAATAGCATCTATGGTCCAAAACTGTCACAAGACCAACTGAATGCAGTAGCACAAGCAACATCTGACTTTATGAGCAGAGAAATTGTAAAATACATGCCCACAGATACTAAGATTAAAGTTGCCTATAATTACATTAAAAATAACACAACATATGTTGACTGGAATGCAGTGGAGGGAGCCAATACTGCTTATTCATTAGTTACAAAGAAAGGTGCATGTTCTGGAATGAGTAGGAGCTTTAAAGCCTTGTGTGATGCTATGGGAATTGAATGTTATTATGTCCATAGCACATCAAATGACCACCAGTGGAACCTTGTCCGTTTTGGTAATGGGCGTTTGTATCATGTAGATATTGATGCTAACAAATCAGCAGGAAAGGATGTAATATATAAGAGCCTTACACATCCATTAAAATTTGATATGTCAATATACCCAGCAGTTGGAGGAATGTCATCCAAACCAACAGGTTGGAAGAATCTTGATAAACCAGTACCAGGTGGAACACATATCCTGCCAGTAGAGCATCCAAGAGCTAAACTCAATGCACAGTTTGGAAATAATATCAATACAAAAACTAAAATGCGTTCTGGTGTTTCGTGTAATGTAATTAACTCATCAACAAATACATTTAAATACACAGGCAAGACTTCAAATTTAAACCCAGAAAATCTCGAGATTTCTGTAATAGGATTTATTGAAACAAAATATGGTATGTTTGCATTAGCTCCAGATTCTAATCCTGTTACCTATACATTTAAATATGATAAACCATTTTCTCTAGATTTTAATGGAAAGAAACTTTCTGCAGCAGCATTATCGAAATACTGCAAAAAAAATAATGTGATTATCAAAATAGAAGTTGCTGATAAAACATCAGATACTGCGTTAGGTCAAAATATGTATGTTATATATGAATAATAAAATACACCCGTATTTTCTATAATCATAATGTAAGTTTTGATTTTTCATAGAACAATTATCATATATAAAAAGGGTCCTTAAGAACCCTTTTTATATATTTATATTTTATGAGTATAATTTAACTCAGATTTAAAATATTTGCATTAAATACATTTTAAGTTATATTAATTTTTTAAAATCTACTCTAAAACATATTTTCTGTACTTATTATACTCTATATCACTACATTCAACATCTAAAACGGTTCCTTCTTCGGTATATTCTGTACTTATTATGCTTGCATTATCATTAAAATAAGATGCTATATAACCCTCACTGTATGGGATTAAAATCTTACATCTTATATAATCCTTAAATATACTATCACAAATACATTTTATCATTTTATCCATATTTATATCTTTTTTTACTGAAACAAAGATTCCATCTATATCGTCTACAATATTATTTAAAACTTCTTCACCTATTAAATCAACTTTATTGTATACATTTATCATAGGTATACAATCAGCACCTATCTGTTTTAAAGTATCTTCAGTTACTTTAATATGATTTTTGTAGCTTGGATTTGAAATATCAACAACATGTAATAATATATCTGCTTCACATGCTTCTTCTAAAGTTGACCTAAATGCCTTTACTAGGTCATGTGGAAGATTGCTTACAAACCCAACAGTATCAGATAATAAAAACTCTTTGTTATTTGAAAGAACTATATTCCTAACAGAAGTCTCTAACGTAGCAAATAGCATATCTTTCTCAAAAACTTTCTTTTCTTCAGAATTTTTAAATGTATCCACTAATTTATTCATGATTGAAGATTTCCCAGCATTTGTGTACCCAACTAAAGCAACATTTGGGAGATTTGATTTTCTCCTCATACTTCTTTGGGTTTCTCTTTGAAATTTTAAATCATCAAGCTCTTTATTTAGAAAAGTTATCTTTTCTTCTATTCTTCTACGGTCAAGTTCTAACTTTTTCTCACCAGAACCCCTATTTTTAGTACCAACACCACCACTTTGGCGTCCTAAATTTTCATTTGAACCTATAAGCCTTGGTAACATATATTTTAAACTAGCAACTTCTACTTGAAGTTTAGCTTCTCTAGTTTTTGCCCTCTGTGCAAATATATCAAGTATTAATGCTGTCCTATCTATAATTTCGCAATTAAGTTTTTCTTCAAGGTTTTTGAGTTGTGATGTAGAAAGTTCATTGTAAAATACTACTATATCTGTATTTTCTTTCTTTATTAAGTCTAATAACTCATCGACTTTACCTGTACCAATGTAATATGCTCTATTGACTTGCTTTGCATTTTGAATTATACTTCCCACAACATCAATATCACATGCTGAACACAAGTTTTCAAGTTCAATCATCAGTTCATTAAAATCCTCAGATTTATTATTTATGTTTAGTCCTACTATTATTCCTTTTTTCGCCATATCCATATTCTCCTTATCTGCTATTTTTATTTAATATATAGCACGAGATTATGGCTCTATAATTAAATTCATTAAGAATTATACCTTTATTTTATCCTTAAATGACACTTCTAATTTAACATTATAATAACCATAATCGTGCATTATTTTCTCAATCTTATAGAAAAAATCACTTTCATACACCCCCTCTCAATTATATTATGTAGTTTTTTCAATAAAAAAACTCCTTACAAATCTAAGTAATACAAACAAGCTACTTATATCATAAGAAGGATTAAAATTCTAAATATATATTAAAAATATGCCAATTTAATTGACTAACATGTAATTATCATATTATATTTAACCCAATTCTTAAATTTAAGTAGTTTTTTACATGATTAATAAAAGTAATAGAAATATACACTTTTATACAATCAACAACTATTAAAATTAAATTTTATTTATAATAAAATTTAAAGAATACGATTAAATATACATTTTGATAACCACCTCCAACATTTTCCTTATTACATAGTATAATAAAATACATACTTTGTAAAGACATAAAATAATAGATAAGACTATACTTATAAAATATAATCTTATCTATTTAGCTTATCTTAATAAATTACATATCTGTTCTAAAACAATTTTTTGTTACATTGCTTCATCTTCTTCAAATTGAGAATTATAAAGATTGGCATAGAATCCGCCTTTCTTTAGAAGTTCCTCATGATTTCCTTGTTCAACTATATCTCCTTCATTCATAACAAGAATCATATCAGCATCACGTATAGTTGATAATCTATGAGCTATAACAAAACTTGTTCTACCTTCCATAAGATTATCCATAGCTTTTTGAATCAATACTTCTGTTCTAGTATCAACAGAACTTGTAGCTTCATCTAATATTAATATTTTAGGGTCAGCTAAAATGGCACGAGCTATAGTCAATAATTGTTTTTGACCTTGAGAAACGTTACTTGCTTCTTCATTTAGTTTCATCTTATATCCATCTGGCAATGTCTTGATAAATCTATGAACATGTGCAGATTTAGCTGCCTCTATAACTTCTTCATCTGTAGCATTTAATTTGCCATATCTTATATTCTCCATAATGGAACCACTAAATAACCATGTATCTTGAAGAACCATACCAAACATTTCTCTGAGTTCACTACGATTGAAATCTTTAATATTATGACCATCAATCAGTATTGCACCACTATTAACATCATAGAACCTCATTAAGAGCTTAACTATTGTAGTTTTACCTGCTCCTGTAGGCCCAACAATGGCAACTTTTTGGCCTGGTTTAACATTTACAGAAAAATCATTTATTATAGTCTTGTTTGAATTATATCCAAAGTTGACATTTTCAAAATCAATTTTGCCTTCTAAACCATCTATTGAAACTGCATTTTCAACAATTTGGTCTTCTTCTTCCTCTTCTAAAAACTCAAATACTCTTTCAGAAGCTGCTGCTGTTGATTGTAGCAAGTTAGCAACCTGTGCAATCTGAGTCATAGGTTGTGTAAAGTTTCTTACATATTGTATAAATGATTGTATGTCCCCAACTTCAATTGTTTTCTTAATCGCAAGCCAACCTCCTAAGATTGAAACCATTACATATCCTAAGTTTCCAATAAACATCATAAGTGGTTGCATTATCCCTGATAAGAATTGAGATTTCCATGCTGAATTATACAAATTATCATTTAATTTATCAAACTCTTCTATTACTTCTTCTTCACGGTTAAATGCTTTTACTATTGTTTGACCACTGTAAGTCTCCTCAACCTGACCATTTACATTTCCTAAATATTCTTGTTGAGACCTAAAGTATTTTTGTGATTTCTTTACTATTCTCGAAATTACAAACATTGATATTGGCAATATTAAAATTGCTACCAATGTCATAATACCACTTATGGATAACATCATTATCAAAACACCTACCATAGTTGTCACTGATGTTATAAGTTGTGTCATACTTTGATTTAAACTTTGGCTTAAAGTATCTATATCATTTGTAATTCTTGATAATATTTCACCATGTGTCTTAGTATCAAAATATTTCATTGGCAATCTATCCAATTTTACTGAAATCTCTTTTCTTAAATTATAGGATACTTTTTGAGAAATTCCACTCATTATAAATCCTTGTACAAAAGAGAATAATGCACTTATCAAGTAAAGGCAAAGTAAAAATACTAAGATTTTTCCAATTGCATTAAAATCTATACCTACATTACCTCCAGAAACTTTGCTCACCAATCCTTCAAATATCTTTGTAGTTGCCTTACCTAAGATTTTTGGACCTACTATGGAAAATGATGCACTTCCAATAGCAAATACAATTACCAAAATTATTGATATTTTAAATTTAGATAAATAAGCAATTAGTTTTCGCATAGTTCCTTTAAAATCATTTGCTTTTTGACCTGCTCCCATAGATTTTCCCATAGGGCCTCTTCCCATTCTACTCATTATCTAGCTCCTCCTTTGAAAGTTGTGATAAAGCTATTTGCTCATAAACTTCGCAATTTTTTAGAAGCTCTTTATGTGTTCCTATTCCAACTATTTTTCCTTCATTTAGAACAACTATTTGTTCTGCATGTAGGATTGTGCTAATTCTTTGTGCAACTATTAGTACTGTACTTTCAGCAGTTTGCGATTTTAAAGCCTTACGAAGAGCTGCATCAGTCTTTAAGTCAAGAGCTGAAAAACTATCATCAAATATATACACTTCTGGATTTTTTGCTATTGCTCTTGCTATAGAAAGTCTTTGTTTTTGACCTCCAGATACGTTTGTTCCACCTTGAGAAATTTCAGTTTTGAAAGCTTCTGGTTTAGAATCAATAAATTCTGTAGCTTGAGCTATTTCAGCTGCAGTTCTCATTTCTTCATCTGTCGCGTCTTTTCTACCATATTTTAAGTTGGACTCTATAGTACCAGAGAATAATATTCCTTTTTGAGGTACATACCCAATTTTCTCTCTTAAGTCATGTTGAGAAACATTTTTTATATTAACTCCATCAAATAATATTTCTCCTTCTGTAACATCAAAGAAACGAGGAATTAAGTTTATAAGAGTCGACTTACCACTACCAGTACTTCCTATAAATGCAGTTGTTTCTCCTGGTTTTGCTGTAAAAGATATATCTGTCAATATAGGTTCTTCTGCATCTGGATACATAAATGAAACATTTTTAAATTCAACAAGACCTTTTTTATCTTCTTTAAATTCTTGCACTTCTGTTTTTTGAGGGTCTTTAATACTTATATCTGATACTATTACTTCATCTATACGTGTAGCTGAAACAGATGCTCTTGGAAGCATAATAGATACCATTGATATCATCAAGAATGACATTATTATCTGCATTGTATATTGTATAAATGCCATCATATCTCCAACTTGCATTGCCCCAGAATCAACACTATATGCACCTCTCCAAACTATAAGAACTGTGATAAGGTTCATTATAAGCATCATAGCAGGCATCATACATGTCATAACTCTATTTACAAAAAGATTTGTTTTAGTTAAATTTGTATTTGCTTCATCAAATCTTTCTTCTTCATGTTTTTCAGTACTAAAAGCTCTAATGACTGGTATACCAGTTATTATTTCACGGCTGACTAAGTTTAACTTATCAACAAGCTTTTGAACTAGTTTAAACTTAGGCATAACCACTGAGAATAATACTACTATTAATGATAAAATAGCAACTACTGCTACTGCTATAATCCATGCCATTGAAGTATTTGTATTTAGAACTTTTATTATTCCACCTATAGCCATTATAGGTGCATAGAATACTATTCTAAGTAACATAACCATCAACATTTGAATTTGTTGAATATCATTTGTACTACGAGTAATTAATGAAGCTGTAGAAAATTCATTCATCTCAGTATTTGAGAATGACATAACTTTTCTAAAAACTCCACTTCTTAGATTTCTACCAACACTTGCTGCTACTCTTGCTGCTAAGAATCCTACTGTTATTGTAGCTACCATACTAACCATAGCTATACCAAGCATTTTAGCACCAGTAAGTAATATATAATTATTTTGAGTTTTTTCTGTATCAATACCTATTTTCTCATACTCTGCCTTTACATATGATACCGAACTTTGTGTTATCATACTTTCTGGCATACCTTCAAAACCTTTACTCATCTCTTTAGTTAATGTTTCTAATTGCTCTTTTGGCATTGCAGATAACAACTTAAACATATCGATATCTCCACCTTGAGTAGCTTGTGGTGGAAGTTGGCTCATTAGTTGAGCTTTCATTGCTTTTACTTCTTTACTATCACCTTCAAGTCCTGCTACTATTAAAATGGCTTTACCAAAGATAGAATTTAAATCATCTATAGTATCTTCATCTTTAGTATTTAACTCATAAAGAGATTCATCTTTTAGACCTGGATACTTATCTTTATACTTACTATAATCTTCTTTATTCAATAAAGTATAGTTATCTAATACTTTATCCTTACTACTTTTATCCATGAATAAAGTAATTTTATCTAACTCTCCCTTTCTAATCACAGATGGAACAGAGTTTTCTACTCCACCTTGTTGTATACCTATATTTACTATATTGGATGTGTATTCTGGTAAAGAAAGGTCACATACTGCTTGAACTACCAATAGACATACTATTACCACTATTGATAATGCTGACTTCTTTAAATATTTAATTAATTTAAACATACATTTCTTCCCTTCTGTAATATTAATTAGTCTAATGACATTAAATTGAAAAATATTATTTTAAAATTTAAAAATATTTTTCATCCTCATGTTTATGACATCCTGCTTTTAAATTATCTCTTACTTGCATTAGGAGTCTTCTAAGTACTATCTTTTCTTCTTCACTAAATCCTAAAAAGAATTCTCTTTCTAATTCCTGATTAAATTCTTCAACTTTATTACATGTTTCTAAACCTTTATCTGTCAAAAAAATTCTAGACACTCTTTGGTCCTTCTCATCTTGTTTTCTTTCTACGAGTCCAGCTTTTTCCATTCTTTTTATCATAACTGTAGTAGTGGATGCTTTTACTTTTCTTTTATCTGCTAATTCTTTTTGACTTTGCCCATTCTTCATCTTTAGTGAAAAAAGTATTTGTGGCTGACCATGATATAAGCCTAATTTATCAAAATAAAAATGAGTTCTTATAAAATATATTCGCATTAATTGCAAGAAAACATCATTCAATTTTTCTTCAGAATTATTATTCATACTTCCCCTCCTTATTTTTATATTACTTAGTCGGCTAAGTGTTATTCTACTATATCATATACTTTTTTTCAATATATTTATAAAAAATTCATATAAATTTCATTTATTAAATGTTTTCGTATAGTTTAGTTATAATTTTAATAATTAATAGTAAGTTTTTTAATTAGCTAGCTACTTATAATTTTTTTTATTAGAAAGCTTAAAATAAACCTTTTCATATATTTTCAAATAAAAAAGTTGTTCCAAAATAAACTTGAAACAACATTTTATTTAACACTGTATTATTGCTTATATACTACTATAATATTTTATTTGTCTTCATACCCATTTACAACAGTATCTAATTTTCCGGTTTCTGGTGATATTATTAGACCATGTACAATAATTCCTTCAGGAATCAAAGGGTGTACTTTTATTAAATTAATACTATCTTTTACAGATTCTTCCGCAGAATCAAATCCATGTAACCATTGCTTGGTATCAATTCCAGCACTACGAAGTGTAAGTATTACATCTTTAGATATCCCTCTATCTAAAATTTTGCTAAGTAGTTTATCTGTGTCAACATTACACATACCACATCCATGATGCCCTACAACTATAACCTCATCTACATCAAACTCATAAATTGCAACTAAAATACTTCTCATAATACTGCCAAACGGATGCATTATAGTAGCTCCTGCATTTTTTATTAGTTTTACATCTCCATTTTTTAAATTCATAGCTTTAGGCAAAAGTTCAGTTAATCTTGTGTCCATACAAGATAAAACTACTATTTTTTTATTTGGATGTTTTGATGTAGCATACTTTTCGTATTCTTTGTTCTCTACAAATGATTTATTATAGTCTAATATTTCTTCTAATTTTCTCATATGTACTCTCACTCTCTTTAAATTTTTTTATTATTATATCATTATTGAACTACAATATATATACATATAATGTAATTTATAGGGTATTAAATATTTTTATAAAATTATCACTCTTAGATAAGATTACATATAACTTATATTTCTAAAGAATTGTATACTTATCTTTTTATTATTAAAACTAACACCATATATTTCCATTATTTATTTAATTATATATTTTTATTATCCATTTAATTATATATTTTTATTAAATCCTATTGTATACATTCTCATCTATTATAATCACTTTTCTATTTTATATCTATTTATTATATTTAAAAATACCAAATCTACTAACATAATAGTCATATTTCAAATACTTATCAAAAAATTTTTACATATTTCAATCATCTAACATTGTCAAATACAAAATTATTCAAATTTTCAAAATATATTCTACATATATAATATGTAATTATAATAAAAAATGCTATAATTAACATATTATTAATTCGTTTTATTATTGTAGTACGGGTATGAAATTATGAAAAATATTTGTCTAATTAAAAATGTAATTTATCCATATTTGTTTATTGTAGATACAGACTATGCAAAATAAATAGCATATATTTCAGTTTAAAAACATATATAGTCTATATTCAGACTAAAAAAGTATAAATAGTCTATATAAAACAACTTAAACTATGAATATAATCTAAGGTGGAGGGATAATAATTGGCAAATATAGGAAAAATAATAGGAGATAGAATAAAAGTCTATAGAACAAAAATGGGATATAGTCAAGAATTTCTAGCAGAAAAAGCAGGTTTACATACAACATATATTGGTCAGATTGAGAGAGCTGAAACAAATACATCCATCAATATTATAATGAAAATCGCTACTGCTTTGAATATACCACTTGAATTGTTATTTGCAAATATTATTACAGCAGAAGGCATTGATAACTCTATACCTTTGGAATGTTATGAAATGATTAATAAATTAACTGAAAAGGAACAAGCCGCAATGTTAGAGTTAATAAAATGCATTATTAAATACAAAGAAATATAAGTGAGGAAAGTAATGACAGTAATGAATTGTATAGGTAAAAGACTTAAAGAAGAACGTAAAAAAGCGAATTTAACTTCAAAAGAGTTTGCAAATATGGTTGGAGTATCACCTTGGTATATAAATCAAATAGAAAGTGGTAAGAAGAATCCAAGTCTTAAAACATTCATAAAATTTGTAAGTGTATTAAATATCTCTGCAGATACTCTTATAAAAGATATTACTCCCATTGGAAAGACATATTTAGAAAATGATATAAATGAAGCGTTAAAAGACTTAAATTCGAGAGAGCTAAATCTGATATTGCAGATTATAGATATAGTAAAAAAGAATAGAATATAGATTCTTTATATTTTATATAAACAAAAAGGTTATTTGAAATAAATAACCTTTTTTTGTCTTTTTGTGTTAACATTGTCTTATAGTGCTAATTAGCACTATTAGACCATGTTCTATGGCCTTATTTTAATATAAAACGATTGGAGATAGGCTATGATTGTGATTGAAGGTAGCGATAAATTTAAGATTGCAAAAGAATATATTGATGTAGAATATACTCTTTTTAGCAAAATCAATTTTAGGTATGAAAAGTTGAAATTTAAAGATAACACTGAATTAGAAAAAATCAAGATGTTTAAATATAAAAATGACTACATACTTAATAAGTTAAACCTTATTTTGGGAAATGAGCTTTGCTCTTATAAAAAACAGATAATTAGAGAAACTGTAGATACTCTAAGATTGACAGAACTTTTTTCAAGTGACAATATAGAAGATATTAAATTCATAAAAGACGATATAGAAAAATTAGAAATTAGCATAGAAAAAGTTGTAAAATTTAAACGTCGAAAAAACAGAAATTATGTTTGTTGTTACTGTCCTGATATGTATAGGGATGTAAAACTAGATAAAGAATCCATCAATAAAATATATAGTAGAAAAATAAAAATTGAAAAAGAAGTTAATATTTTTGAAGATGAAGATATTATAATAAACAAAAAAGTATTTAAATTCCCAAAATCTTGGACTAAGAATATGCAAAAATATTGGTTAAATGAAAATAAGTATCCTGTACATTCTAGTGTAATAGATGATGATAGATACAAATGTTGTAATGTACAATACTCAAAAAACAGAGTAATACTCTTGTATTACATATATAATTTATAGTGTTTTAATGGCATATTTCAAATATGCCATAGTTGATTTATAAGATATTACTTTTCACGTTTTTAAATCATTTAATACTATTATGTAATAAACTAAGTACTGAATTCAACTCTTTAAATGATATTTGCCCTGGCGCTGAACTATTCTTAGAAGCTCCAAAAGTCAATGCAGAACCGAATATTTCCCCACATAATCGACTTATAACTCCAATTCCTGACATGGACATTGTTATGATTGGTCTATCTGCATAAACTCTAGCCATTTCATTTGTAGCTTCAAGTAACACTAGCACATCGTTTTTATTTTGTGGCATAACAGCTATTTTAGGCAGATCTGCTCCTAGCTCTTGCATTCTACATAAACGAGATATAATTTCTTCTTTTTTTGGTGTTTTATAAAAGTCATGATTAGAGATGATTACTTTCACTCCATTTTTATGAGCAAAACCAACCATTTCATCTACAATTTCATCTCCTATAAATAACTCTACATCGATTAAATCTACCAAACCAGTATTAGAAATCTCTTTATTCAATGTAATATAATAATCTTTTGATATTGATTTTTCTCCCCCTTCCTCTACATTTCTAAATGTAAATAATAAAGGTATATCAGATATGTAACTTTTTAATTCATAAAGTATATCCTTAACTTCCTGAATATTTTCCACATTCTCAAAAAAATCAACACGCCATTCTATAATATCCAAACAAGTTTCTTTTAATAATTTAACCTCTTTTATAATATCTTCTTTGTTTTTCCCTATAACTGGTACACAAATCTTAGGTATGCCTTCTCCTATATTAATATTTTTTACTTGAACTATCTTATTCATACTCTCCTCCATGCATAAAAATCCTATAGGATTTTAGATTCTCTTTTTTCCACAACTTTATTATACAGTAAAAATGATATACATTATATATAATAAATCTCATATATTAAGTATATTTAAAGTTAAATTTACTGTGATACTTTATAATATTCATAATATTCTTTAAATTGTATTTTATATAATATATATTATTCTCGATGTTGATAGAATTAATCTACAAATTATGGTATAATTATGTAGAAATAACTCGAATTTCATTACTTATGAAGGGATTGAATATCAATGAACCTAAATCATTTGCATTACTTCAGAGTTTTAGCTAAAGTTGAGCATTATACAAAAGCAGCTACTCAATTATCTATAACTCAACCAAGCTTAAGTCATGCTATATCAGCTCTTGAAAAAGAATTGGGTACTTTTTTATTTGAAAAGCAAGGCAGAAATGTTCGTCTTACTAAATATGGTAAATTTTTTCTAACCTATGTTGATAAAGCATTAGGTGAATTGGAAAGAGGAGAAAAAAAACTTAGAGAATATACTAGTATATCAAAAGGTGTTGTAGACCTAGGATTTATTTACACATTAGGTGCTCACTTCATTCCAAATATAATTGGTAATTTTTTAGAAAAAGAGTCAAATAAAAATATCTCATTTTCATTTGGTCAAGGTACTACAAAGAAGATTATACAAGGTCTAAAGGATGAGAAATTTGATTTGGCATTTTGTTCTTTTGTTCCAAATGAATCCAATATAGATTTTACAGCTATACTTCAAGAAGAATTGGTTGTAATAGTACCATATAGCCATCCTTTAGCATCAAATGATAGTGTAGATTTAAAGGATACAGAAGATTATCCTTTTATATTCTTCAGCGAAGATAGTGGGATTAGACCAATCATTGATAATCTATTTGAAAAGGTCAATGTAAAACCTCAAATTATCTGTGAGACAGAAGAAGATACTGCCGTTGCAGGACTAGTCTCCATTAATTATGGAATAGCTGTCGTTCCAAATATCTTTGCACTTAAATACTTTAATGTAAAAATTTTATCCATAGCAAACCCTATACATGAAAGATACATATATTTAGCTACAATGAAAAATAAATATTTAACGCCTGCTGTTAGTGAATTTAAGAATTTTGTTATTGATTATAGCAAAACCAATAATTTAATAGATATAAACTAAGAAACGAACTAGAAAAGGGATTGTATCATATACTATGACACAATCCCAGGTAAATTTTAAAATTTATTAAAAATAGTCTGAGAAGTATGGATTTTCACGCTCAATAAGATTTTCTAATAAACAGACTATATCTTTATCACAAATAATCCGTTTTATTTTATGAAGATACGTTGGTCTTTTATAGCCAAGTAACATAGTTGTAAGTGTTTGTATATCAAGCATTAAATCAACCTTATTACCACCAACAGTTAAGATACCTTTCCCATCTTTAGAAACATTTAGTGTAAATACTCCTGTATTCCAATCTAGTAAAGGGTCTTTCAACTGAAAAACTAATTTTACATCACTTTCTTGTCTCTTAAATGGGTATTGACTTATAAATTGTTCTATGTCAACAATTCTTCCCATAAAATATGGTTTTATATTTTCTTCAATATCTCCATCTTCAAGTAAAAATGCCAATGGTTCATCTGTATATGTATTGCCAACTACTTTATTTATCATTGAAAAGTGAGCACTTATAAAATTCCATAATCCTATACGTGCTTCTTCTTCTACAAATACCATCTCTTTAATATAGAATATTTCTTCAGAAATCCAATACAATACATAACCTTGTGCGTTATGATTTTTATCATAATAAATAGCACAAGTCAGTTCTTCTAAATCCCAACGCCAGTATTCTTCCCAAGCTAGTTCACTTCTAATCATGCACGCATGGTTCATTTTAGAAAAACGTTCATAGACACTTCGTATATCTTTATGTTCTATGCTTGCACGTTTAACTTCTCCTGAAACAACTTTTGTTTTTGGTAATTGAGTATCCTTAATTTCAAAAGATATTTTATCGGATATTATTTCCCATCCCTTACGACGATAGTATGGAATTGAATATGGAAATAAGTAAGATATAGATTGTTTTCTTTCTCGCATATCTGCTAATGCTTGTCTCATTAATTTATCCATAAGACCTAGATTAGAATATTCTGGATATGTTCCAACACCAGTGAGACCACCCATATCATATTCTTTACCAAATATGTTGATTTTAAATGGATAAACGGCTATTTGAGATACTAGTTTATCTTCATCAAACCAACCAAGCACATCGGCTTGTCTTAATACAGGTAATTTAGCAAGTGTTATTTCTCTTTCTTCCCAACCAACTTGTTGTAAATCATGGTTTGTCACTTGAAATACATAACGTAACAATTGATTGAATTCTTGTAAATGCTTAGTTTCTACATTCTTCATTTCGAGTCTCTCTAGTCGACTCATAATAAAACCTCCTAAAAATAAGTACATATAAATACTATCTATTTACTTAACATAGATAATAAGTTTATACAAATACTAAGTTAATATTTATATAATCATAATTCTACCATACACAAGATATTATAGTCAAATTACTATTAAAAATTAAGTATATATAAGATACTCGTATAATTCAAATTAAAAATTATTTTTTATTTAATCTATACTAAGTGGTTGCAAGTTTTATGGTCTTGATATATAATCAATTAAATATACAATTGTTATAAAATGTTATATAGTCAAAAGTCTGTTTTTAAATATCAAATATATGGATTTAAATTTAAATATAAATGCTATTTAAGGAGTGATTCTGTGAAGAGATGTATTGCAATAACGGAATAGTCAAACATAACATATTATAAAGGAGAGATTTAAACATGACTATTCCAAATTCAAATAAAATATACCCAAGAAGTAATGATTATCAAACTGTATACCTTAAAAATATAATCACAAAAGAAAATATAGAAGTTGGAGATTATACAATATATAATGACTTTTATAATGCCCCAAGAGATTTTGAGAAAAACAATGTATTATATCATTACCCAATAAATAACGATAAATTAATAATTGGTAAGTTTTGCTCAATAGCATGTAATTCAAAATTTTTAATGACTAGTGGAAATCATACAATGAAATCACAGTCTACTTATACCTTTCCTATCTTTTATGAAGAATGGGGCTTAGATGTCTGCCATATAAAAGATGCATGGGACAATAAAGGCGATATTGTAATTGGAAATGATGTATGGATAGGGTATGATTCCATAATTATGTCAGGAGTACATATTGGTGATGGTGCAATTATTGGAACAAGAGCAGTAGTTACTAATGATGTTCCACCATATTCTATTGTTGGAGGCATACCTGCAAAAGTCATAAAAAAAAGATTTAGTGATGATACAATTTCAAAGTTATTAGAAATTAAATGGTGGAATTGGCCATACAAAAAAATTCAATCAAATATTGATTATATCCAATCAGGAGATATTGATAAATTAGTTTAATATTTGATGACTATTTATATTAAACTTAATTTTAGTTATTATCTTTATAAGAGATTATTTAGAGCTATTGTATTGCCTTTAATACATAAAAAAATAAAATAGTATTAAAATTCATAATCAAAAAGTAAAGTAACTTTATACAAGGTTACTTTACTTTTTATTACCTATAAAAGATTTAATTTTTCTAATATTGTTATTATATTTCTTCCTTCCCTAACCCCATCTATTATTCTTCTAGCAACTTTGCTATCTCCTATGTTTAAAATTTCCACATTTCTTGGTTCAAAATACTCCTTTAAATCACTTAAAATTGGATTATTAGAACTCATACCTAAGCATATAAATCCGTAATCAAAATCTAGCAAAAATTCTTCTTCATCTTTCTTTACTTTAAAAGTATTTTTCCCAACTTCTAATAATCGTGTATTTGTATATACATCAACATTGTAATCTTTTAGCATTTTATCCATTGTCACCTTTGTTATAGGGTCTAAATCTTTTCCTACTACTGGCAACATCTCAACTATACAAGTTTTAGCCTTATTTTCTGAAAAGAATTCTACAACATCTAATCCAACAGCTCCTCCTCCTATAACAACTACTTTCTTAGCTCTCAAATCTTCCGTTTTGAAAGATTCTATATCATCAAACAGTTTGAATATGGAACTTACATTTTCTCCTTCTCTATCTATTCTATCCAATAAGCCAGTTATTGGAGGAATCAATGGTCTTGAGCCTGTAGCATTTACAATTATGTCAGGCTTTAAATTTTCCAAAAACTTAATATCAGCTTTTGTATTTCTAAATATAATTAAATTTTTTAATTTATTAACTCTTTGTGTCAAATACTTTGGAAAATCGTGTATTCTCATTTTATCTGGAAAAGTCGATATTACTTTAGCAAGTCCTCCTATCTCTTCTTTTTCTTCTACGAGAAATACATTGCATCCCACTTCTGCTGCTGTTGCTGCTGCTTCAAGACCAGCCGTTCCTCCTCCTATAACAACTACATTTGTTTTTTTGTTTACCTTTCTTTGTGTATATTCTTCTCCATTTATTAAATCTGGATTTACTGTACATCTAATAGGTCTATTTGAGCCAATCCTATTACCTGCACATCCTATATTACATGAAATACACTTTCTTATTGAATCTTCTTTTCCATTTTGTACTTTTTCAACCCAATTAGAATCAGCTATGAGACCTCTACCAATACCTATAAAATCTGCTTCACCATTTTCAAGTATTTTTGATGCTATTTCTGGATTTCGTATATTTCCTGTTACTATAGTTGGTCTACCAAATTTTTCTTTAACTGCTTTAGATATGTATGAACGCCATCCATCTTCCAGTGTCATCTTATCTATTTGAAATTGTATAGAATCATTTAATGCTACTGATACATTGTATATATCCACTTCTTCATCTAAATATTCTAGAACTTTTAGAGTATCAGCCAGAGTATTTCCTTCTTCCATAAATTCATCAGCACTTATTCTTAAAGATATTGGAAATAATGGACCTACCTCTTCTCTAACTTTATCAATCACTAGTTTTGCAAATCTACTTCTATTTTCAATATTTCCACCAAAGTCATCAGTACGCTTATTATAAATTGGAGATAAAAATTGACTTATTAAGTATGAATGACCTGCATGTATCTCAACTGCATCAAAACCTGCTATTTGAGCCCTCTTAGCTGCCTCTCCATATTTTTTTGCGATATTTAAAATTTCTTCTATATCTAGTTCTCTAGGAATTGCTCCTCCTTTTTTTGAAGGTACATTTGAAGAAGATACAGGAACTAAACCATCTATCCTATCTGGCATAGCAGAAGCTCCTGAATGATTAATTTGTATTGCTACACATGTGTTATACTTATGTAGGGTCTCTGTTAATTTATATAAAGCAGGTATATATCTATCATGGTCTATTCTTATCTGCGTTGTTCCATTAGAACCTAAAGGGAAATCCACACAAGCATTTTCTACTATTATAAGCCCTGTTCCCCCTTTTGCTCTTTGTTCATAATATTTGATATGTTCATCTTTAAATTCTCCACTTTCACCACCAAAATTTGTCCCCATTGGTGGCATAACTATTCTATTTTTTACATTCATCCTTTTTATAGTTAATGACTCAAAGATATTTTGATATTTTTTCATTTCTATTCCTCCACACATTTTATATTTGCAATTTTTATAAATTAAATTTATGTATTTATTATAATGCTAAGAAATATATTAAACCAGTGCATGTTTTAATCATTATTAATAGATATTTTCTATGAATCATACTTATATCTTCTTACAAAAAAATCATGCTACATTAATAGTAAATGGCTATTAATGTAGCATAATTTTTTCAATCTAGACAATTTTAGCATTTTACTTATCAATCAATATGTATTGATAGGTAAAAACTACAACCTTCTATATTCTTCTCTTTTTAATTTTTGATTACTTAGATAGTAATCAATCTCATCAATTAAACGCTGCTTATCATCAGGTAATATACCTTTTAAGTTAACATAGTTAGATGCATGATTACTTCTAAATACAATTTTTTCACTGGCATCTATATTTTTTATCATCTCTTTAATTTCTTGTAATACAGCTTTATCTTCCAATATTGTAAATTCTCCTGCCTGAAGTAAATCATAAAGTTCAGTATTAGGTTCTACCATTAAACTAAGTACACCAACATAGTCTGGAGAAATTGCTCCTAACATTTTTCCAGTGTCAACTGCATGCTGATGTGTTTTTTTAGTTCCTCCAATACCTGCTATTACTGTAGATGATAATTTGATACCACTTTTTTTAACTTTTTTACCAACTTTTATTAATTGTTCACTATTAAATCCTTTTTTAATATCTTCTAATACATCATCATTTCCACTTTCAAGTCCTAAATAAATCATCTTAACACCAAGTTCTCTTAACTCTTTAAGTTCAGCATCAGATTTTTTCTCTATAGATTTAGGTGAGCCATATAAAGTAATTCTTTCACATTCTGGAAAAACTTCTTTTACATATAAGATTATATCTCTTAATTTCTCCATTGGTATTATCAATGCATCTCCATCTGCTAAAAATATTCTTTCTACATGTCTATAATGTCTTCTAAATATATCAATTTCATTTTTTATTACTTCTAATGGCTTTATTTTAAATTTTTTTGACTTGTACATGCTACAAAATGTACATTTGTTGTGAGAACATCCTAGTGTGACTTGTATTATAAGACTATAAGCCTCACTTGGTGGTCTATACAGTGGCATATCATATTCCATATTAAAATCCCCCTTGTAATCGAATCTTAATTCTATTATATTATATTATTAATATTTAATTAAAATAATACTTTATATAATTATAGACTTTAAATTTTAATTTAAGATATATTCTTTAAAAATTTAATAATACTATTAGCAGTAATATTAAGTTGCTTTTCTTGACTTATAATAGCATCGTTATCTCCTTTTTGTTTTCCATAATCTCCAAATTGTGCATGATTTCCACCTTCAATTTCAACATAAGTTGTATCATCAGGAAGTTTTTGTTTTGATTCTACAAGACTTTTAAAATTGACTACACCATCTTTACTTCCCCATATAGATATAACTTTTTTGCCTAGCTGTTTCAGCTCATCACCCATTGGATAAGAAGATAAAAATACAACTCCATCGATTAATTTATTATCACGTGCAAAATTTGCTGCTGCAACTCCTCCTAACGAATGGCCTCCTATTACCCAATGCTCTATATTGTTGTAAGAATCCATAACTTTCTGAGCTTTGTTGGTTCCAAGTAAGGCTATATTAAGTGGCATCTTTACAATTACTACCTCATATCCACTTTCTGCTATTTTTCTAGCAAGTGGTGCATAAGATTCTATTTCTACTTTAGCCCCTGGATAGAAAATTAAACCTTTTGAAACTTTTCTTCCTTTTGGTGTAAATGAAATATTTCCATTTACAGTTACCTCTACTTTACTATTACTAACCAAAGCTTCTTTTGCTAGTTTTTGAGGTTCATATGTTTTATTTATCCATATGAAAAAACCAAGTAAAATCAATACAAATAGTATACCTATTCCCTTGAATATTTTATTCTTTATATTAAGTTTTTTATTATTATTATTTTTATCATCTTTGTTTTCAACCTCATCATAAAGTAAAGGTCTCTCAAGTTCCATAGTTATACTAAATGTATCATATTTCTTATTACGCTTTACCTTTACATCTTTACTCATAAATCTAACCCCCATAATATTTGAATACTATTATAGTTTATCCTAAGTAAATTGTTTTTTCAACCAATGAAAAAAATCAATATTTTAACTATTTTCATACAAAATTCATAAATATATGTTTTTTGCTTTTTATATACTATTTTTTTAATCTTATATAAAATAAATAGTCATATACTTTATTCTAAATATATGACTATTTCATGGTTTAATTAAATCAATATCTATGCTGTTTCTTCTATTGAAACTCTAGTGATATCACTTATTCTATACATTTCGTTGACACCATTTAAAGTCTGTAGCAAATTTAGACAAATTATCTTGTCACCTATATTCTTAGAATTTTTAATACTTTCTAAGATTATCATTCTTCCTTCATCATACTTATCTGCATTGTAATTTGAAATATAATTAGTATCTCTCAATATTTTTTCTATATCTTCATCTTTAATTTTATTCTTATTAATATTTATATATAGATTATACATATTACTTATTAGTAATCTCTGATTTTCTAAAAAATCTTCTTGATATTTATCTTTATATATAGCATTTATCAACATAATTCTATCTTCAATAAGTGATGGTACCAATAATAAATTCTTTATGTAATAAGTATTAGTCACATTTTCTATAGAATTATTGACTTCATCAATTATATTTTTAACTATTCCTTTATACATGTCTATGACATGTTGATAACCAGTTTTAGCATCATATGGTAATATAAACTTATTTACTATTAATGCAATAATGGCTCCTAATGCCACATATGAAATCCTACTTATGGTTAAAACATTAGGGTCTCCCATAACTACTGCTGAGCCAAGAGCTGAAACAGTTACACACATCATTAATTTCCTGTAATCAACTACATAAGAGTTTATATATCCTGCTAAGAGAACTATTAATGACCTTAATGTACTATCTTTTATTATTGAAAATGAAACAATAAATATTATAGCTCCCACAAGTGTACCTTCTATTCTTTTTCTAGATCTTTGAATGCAATTTTCTGCATAAGGTTGTGTTAATGAGAACACAGTTAACATTATCCATCTCCCATCTCTTAAATGGAAATAGTCCATAATAAATCCAGCTATAGATGTAGCTAAAGCAATCTTTACTGCATAAGAAAATCTTATAGAGTTTAAATTGAAGTTTTTCTTGTATATTGATAGTCTTTTAAATTCCTTTGGTATCTTTGATTTTCTTTCAGCCTTTTTTTCATCTCTTGTTTTTACTTTTTTATAATCTAATAAAAATTCATATAAATTTTCTAACACATTATAAATTTCTTTTAAATTTATATTTTTAGTATCTTGAGCAATAACATAATCTCTAAATCCTAATATTTCTTTATCACTTATTGTATCTTTATTTTCTAAGCACATTTTAATATAGTTTACTTCTTTAAACCCTACAGTTAATACGTCTGCTTTACTATTGGTGTTACTTTCTTCTATAATATTTTTTATATCTTCATCCTCAAATTCTTTACTATCTGTCTTATATCTGTCCAGTATTAAATTTATTCTTTCTAATGAAAATAAAATATTTATTATGTCTATTCCTTTAATACTTATATAAAAGTCATCTTTTCTGTTATCAAAAATAACCATTTTAAGACTTTTGGATATAGAGTTTATTCTATAATTACAACTATCCATTTTTCTAATATGAGATTTATTTATAGAATTATCATCATTAATAATATTTTTTAAAAGACTAATTTTTTCTAACAGTTCATCACATATAGATATTAGTTCCTTATCACCAACGTTTTTCATTCTATTTCTGTTCATAACAAACTGGGCAATCATTATTGTAACTGCGCCAATAGCTAAAGCTGACAATCTCATAGGAAGTTCACTTATTCCTACAGGTATACTTACCATAAATATATACATTAGACCAAAAGGTACATATACTGCTCTTTTTAGGTCATAACTAAACACATATCCTATTATAAATAATGCTATAAAATTTAATAAAATTCCTAAATACATATTTTGTACTGCAAAAAATGATAATACTCCTAAAATTATATTTATTGCTAAATATTTTAGTAAATTTTTAATTGGAGAAATGGTTAAATCTCTTTCTAATAGTGTCAACATAGCCGTTACTATACCTACGCCTATTAGTGTATTCTTACTTCCAAATAAATATATAAATACAGAAATAAATGCTATTATAAAAATAAACATTTTTGTTTTTGATATTACCAGTTTTTTTGTCATCATATCCCCCCTAAAAATTTCAACAAGACCTATTTTATCACATTTGTTCCCTTATTCAAAATCGTCTTTTTTACGGAAGGATTCTAACTTTTATAAATCAATATATATATATAATTCATAATATCACACACTTTATTATGTATATATTCATATAAATTCACATGCTCCCATATGATTTTTCTTTCAAATATTTTTTCAAAAAATAAAAATAACTCTCTTAATAATACTGAAGTTATATTTATTAAGAGAGTTATTTTGTTTATACAATAAATTTATTTGAGTTTTTCTTTACCTAATATATAAGTACCCAACCCCATAAATAAAGCTCCTCCAACAATATTTCCAAGTGTAACAGCTACTAAATTATAAATAGCTCCTCCAATACTAACTGTTTTTATTGCTGATGAAAATAATGAAACACTATAAACTGTCATATTTGCTACACTGTGTTCAAAACCTGATGTTATAAAAGCAAATAAACATAAGAATATCATAATTATTTTTGCACTATCACTATTAGTTCTAAATGAACATAATACTGATACACATACTAGAATATTACATAAAATTCCTCTAAAGAAAAGAGCCATAAACGGCATGGAAGCTTTACTTGCTGCCGTATTCGCAAAAAATTCAGCTACAGGTCCTTTGTCTACTAGACCAGTTCCTACAAATATAAGACCTAAAATCAAAGCTCCAATTAAATTTCCTACCCAACTATATATCCATATCTTTGAAGTATCTTTTATACTTACACCTTTATTTAACATACCAGCCGACATAACCATATTATTACCAGTAAATAGTTCAGTCCCTGTCATTACAACCAAACTAAGTGCTATTGCAAATGATAATCCCATTACTATCTTAGTCATAGGTGAGCCTGCATCAGTTAAAAGTCCTCCAATAGTAAATATTAAAAGTATACCTATTCCTACATAAAGGCCCGCAAATGCAGAAGATACTAAATATTTTACTTTACTCATATTTAACAAATTTACTTTATTTATAGCTGCGTTAGTTAATTTATCCAAAGTTTCTTTATGCATAATTCCCTCTTCCTTCTATTTAATTTTTAATTTACTCAAACATGTATTTTAATTAATTTATTAATATTTAACACCACTCCAGTATATATTTTCATGCATCTTAGTTACTTCTGGAAGTTGAACTCCTTCAAGTGCCCACTTTTTAAACTCCATAAATCCTGTTCTATCAATTATATATCCTATATGCTCTTTTCCTCCTGGAGCATCTTTATCTATATACTTTTCTACATATTTATAAGTATTAAGTATTATCTTTATTATGCTATCCTCATCTGCCCATAAAAGAAAATCTTCTGCTAACCTAGGATTTTTCTTTCCTGTTCTGCCCATTATGGCTAACCTATAGTATTTTTTCTCATCTCTAGTCCATGCATTTGTTGGACAATTAAGCACACATTCTCCACATCCTATACACTTATCTCCATCTCTTACGACCTTATTATTTTCTGTTTTTAATGCTCCAACAGATATTTTAGAACATTTTTTTACACATGCTCCACAATTTACGCATCTATCTTTTTCATATACTGGTAAAGCCATACCAATAATTCCAAAGTCATTCATTCTAGCTTTTATACAATCATTTGGACATCCAGTTAAAGCCACTTTAAAATGTAAATCATTTGGGAATATTGCTTTTTCTATTCTTTTAGCAAATTCAGTTGTATTATATTGCGCTTTTGGACAGACCTTGTTTCCTATACATGCGGCTATATTTCTTGTTCCTGCTGCTGGATACCCTGCATTTTTCTCATTTTGATTTATATTCATTTTTTCAATGACAGGCTGTATAATTTTATTTATTTCTTCCATATCTTCCATATCTATCCCTAATATTTCAAAGCCCTGTCTTGTAGTTATGTGTATCTGACCATTACCATATTCACTTGCAATTTTAGAAACTATAGTTAAACTTTCAGGGTCAATAAGACCACCTGGTACTCTAACTCTTAAAGAAGTTTTATATTTTGTTTTTGTAATTCTATAAGCATTTTTCATTACTTTTTTAGTATTTAAATCTCTTATCACAAATTCCGCCCCCTAATCAATAAGATTTTTAGCATATGAATAATCAAATACTGGTCCATCTAAACATATATAAGTATCATCCATCTTACAGTGTCCACATTTACCTATTCCACAACACATTTTTCTTTCATAAGAAACCCAAATATTCTTTTCATCTAAATCTCTTTTTAAAAATTCTCCTACTGTAAATTTCATCATCATTGGAGGTCCAACTACAATTGCAGAAGTATTATTTATATCTTTTATATCCAATTCTGGTATGTATTTTGTTACTAATCCTACGTTTCCATTATATCCTTCATCCGCTCCATCTACAGTAACTAAGATATCAAGTTTTTCACTCCATCTTTTTAAATCTTCTGCAAATAAAACATCTTTTGGTGATTTAAATCCTACTATTAGTTTAAATTTTTCACATTTTTCTTTATTGTTATAAAAATATTCAACTATTCCTCTTACAGGAGCTAAAGCACTTCCTCCTGCCACTACTACAATTTCTCTTCCTTCATAAAGAGATACATCAAATCCATTTCCATAAGGTCCTCTTATAAAAAAAGAATCGCCTTCTTTATAATTAAACAACTCACTAGTAACTTTCCCTACATTTCTTATTGTAAAGTCAATATAGTCTTCTCCATACCCTGATACTGATATTGGACTTTCACCATATTTAGGTATAGATATCTCATAGAATTTTCCAGGCAATACACCTTTTGTATCGCAATTTACTCTAAAAGTCCATTCTTTATCAGTGTGTTTAGTTATATCTATTATTTTTGCACTTACTGGTATATATGAATTCATTTATATTTCCTCCTTACTAGTCACTAAATCATTTATTTTTTCTATACATTTTGAAAATGATATGTATTGTGGACAGGCATCATCACATCTTCCACATCCAACACACATATGATATCCAAATCTTTTTTTGAAATCATTGATTTTATGCATAGCTTTAAATCTCATTCTTTCACCTTGTTTTTTTCTAAAAGAATTTCCACCTGCTATATCTGTATATCCATCTACTTGACATGAAGCCCAAACTCTTCTTCTTTCACCTACGTTTTCATTTTCCTTATAAAAAATATCCTGCATTGTAAAGCATGAACATGTTGGGCATACAAAATTACATCTACCACATCCAATACATCTTGTATCATACTCATCCCATATTGAATTTCCTATCATTTCATTTGAATCAATATTCTCTGGTACATCTACAGAAATTAGATTCTCAGTTACATAATTAACATTAAATTCAGCTGGTTCTCCATTAAATACTTCAAATTCACTATCTTTTATATCTAAATATAGAGTATTTCCTTCTATATTTAGTCCAATTGAATAATTATCAGTTTTATTAGAATCCATACTTACACAAAAACAATTTCTAAAGCTTTCTTTGCATCCTACAAGTACAAACTTTACTTTATCCCTAATGTTTTTATAAAAATAGTCTTTTTCTTCTCCATTATTTAGATATATTTCATCAAGTCTCTTTATTCCATTTATGTCACAAGCTCTTAAGAAAATCAAAATTTTCTTATCGTCTAAATCGCTTTCCTTAAACTCTTTTTCAGTAAAATAAAATAAGACTTGATTTATAGGGAGTATCACTTCTTTTGGTGAGAAATTTGCCTTTTGAGCAAACTCCATTTCTTCGAAATCGTTTACCTCTTGGTATCTTATTATGTCAGTATCTGAAAAAGTACCTTTAAATGGTATTAAAACTGGTGCAAATATTTTGTAGTCTTTTTTTAGATGCTTCAGACCTTCATTGAATTTAGATGAATCTAATTTTAATTTCATTTTTATCACCTTTCTTATATTTTAATTTTACTTACTTGTTATCTTGTTTAAATCTTAACACTTTATTTTCTATACTTCTGTGATAATTGTCACAGTTTCAAAAATAAAAAAAAATATTAATAGAGTTTAGTAAACTCTATTAATATTTTTTTTATTATTTATATTCTTTAATTAAAAATCTAATCATTTAAATACAAGTTTTTCAAAAGATTCTATATCCATGGGTTTTGCAAAGTAATATCCTTGTCCAATATCACAACCTGCATTTTTTAATAAATTCAGTTGACTTTCAGTTTCTATTCCTTCAGCGACAATTATCATATCTAAATCCTTACCTAATTTAATTATATTCTTTATAATTTTTTCTCCACGTATAGATGTAATCGTCTCATTTAAAAATTCTCTATCAATCTTCAATACATCTATTGATAATTTTTTTAAAAGACTAAGAGAAGAATATCCACTTCCAAAATCATCCATAGATACAATAAATCCAATATCATGTAAATCATTTAATATATCTAAGAGAACACTTATATTAGATAAAAATAAGCTTTCAGTCAACTCAAGTTCAATGAGATATGTAGGTACATTATACTTTTTTATTAAAGACGTCAGACTGGCTACTATATTTCTATTACTTAGATGGATTCTTGAAACGTTCATAGAAATTGGTAACACTTCTAATCCATTTTCTAACCATCTTGCCATTACATTAAATACCTTATCCCAAACATATAGGTCAAGTTTTTCTATAAAACCATTTTTTTCAAATAAAGGAATAAAATCACTAGGAGGAATAATCCCTTTAGTTGGATGCATCCAACGAACAAGAGCTTCTGAGCCTATAATCTCACCTGTTTTTAGATTAAATTTAGGTTGTAAGTAAATTACAAATTCTTCATTCAAGAGTGCATTGTCCATATTATTTTCAATCTCTTTCTCACGCAATATAGAAAGCCTTATTTTATCATCATAAAAAGCTACCTTACTTTTATAATTAGTTTCTATTGTTTGGCAGGCTATCTTAGCCCTGTCAATCATTACATCAATATTGACATCATCTTTATCAATTAAGTATACACCACATTTAAGTATTATATCTATTTTGAATGTTCTTTCTTTATTTTTACTAACTGTTTCAAAAAAATCTATTGCTCTTTTTCTTAAATTTTCTATGGTATTTTTCTTTGTCATTACAATAAATCTATCATCTGATAGTCTTGCATATATCTCGTCCTTAAAAAGGCTCTTTCCTATTTGCTTTGCTATGTACTTTAGAATATTATCCCCAAACTCAAAACCAAACATATCATTTATATACTTAAACTTATCTATATTAATATAATATATAACAAATTTATCTACTCCATATTTCTCAAAAAGCTTATTAGCATCGATTTTAAACTTCAATAAACTTCTTATGCCTGTTACTTCGTCGACATAAGCTACATTTTCTAATTTTTCTACCTGTCTTTTATAATTAAAAATAAATATTGCAGAAATTATGAATACAATAAATGCTACCATTAAAATAAATACCACCATATTATGTTGTATAAAATCTAACATTGTAACTTCATGTTCTAAATATTTTGTACTTCCTGTAACTGCAATTGCCACTTCTTCTTCTGTAACTCTACTAATAGATTTATTAAGTATTGACAATAATATTGAATTTGTTTTTCCAGAAACACCTATACCAATATCTACAACTTGATTTTCAATGGGCATAAACATAAGACCATCAAATTCGTCAGTATTAATTATATTATTTAATATATAATTACTTCCAATAAATATATCACATTCCCCTTTTTTTATGGCTTCTATACATTTGTTAGCATTTGGATAAAAAATAACATTTTGGTTCGGATAATATTCTTTTACGAATGACTCTATTCCTGTCCATTTTATCATTGCAACCTTAGTTTTTTCATCCATTCTAATAGTTCTTTTTGCTATGCCTAACATAGTAGTTTCAAGATATCCATCAGTAAACATAATATTGTGTTCTAACTCAGTGCTCCGCGACATAAACATGTTTGCACATATGTCCGCCTCACCATTTTCAACCATTTTTAAACCTTCTGAAAAGTTTTCTACTTTTATATATTCAAATTTTAAACCTGAGTTTTTAGAAATTGATTTTAATATATCTATTGATATTCCTTTATAAGAATTTGTATTTTTATCATAAAAAGATAATGGTGATGTATCTGTACCAGATACGACTTTTACTGTAGGATGTTTCTTTATATACTCTTTCTCTTCTAAAGAAAATCCTTCTGAAGCTATTGAAGTATCTTTATAATGTTTATTAAACAAATTACCATCATAATATATATCTTCTCGCTTTATCTCTTTTAATGCATAATTTAAACCATCTAGTATCTTCTTATTACCTTTAGTCGTTGCATAATATATAGGTTCTGATGAAAAGCGTAGAGCTACCTTTGTATTTGGCATATCTCTAATACTACCTGTAAGTAACATATCAATAGTTCCTTTTTCAAGTTCTTTTTGAAGTTCTTTTGAACTTTCAATATATTTATATTTTACAGATATTTTATTTTTTTTACAGTATTCATCAAATACACTCTTAAAATGATTATCTGATACAGTCCCTACCACTTTTCCATCAATTTCCTTTAGATTATTATATGATATGCTATTGTTCCTCTCATTTACATATAATGCTCCATATTCATATCCAAAGTTTAAATCTGTATAATCATAATATTTTTCACGCTCTTCACTTTTTTGCAATGCTCCAAATATATCAATTTTTCCTTCTCTGAGCATTTCTAATCCTTGTCTCCATCCACAAGATATATATTCTAATTCCCAGTTATTTATCTTAGCTATTGCATTAAGATAATCATAGGTATATCCATACAAATTACCATCCTTTGTAACAGAGATTCCATAACTAGGCCAATATCCCACTCTCACTTTTTCTTTATTAGAATCTGCTAAAATCAAGCATGGATTTAACAAAAGTAAAAAAACAACCAAAGTAATAATAAATCTATATTTTTTCTTCATAGTCCCACTCCTTTTATGACTAAATCATATGAAGACAGTTAATTTATTTTTATTTAATTTTATGTAATATCTAATTAAAGTGCATAAACAATCGTTTATATTTGAAAACTTAAATAGAATCATTAAATATAATAAATCTGTCCTTTCCTCGATGTTTTGAATAATAAAGTGCCTTATCTGCTTTTTTATACAACTCAATAAAGGTTATTCCATGATTTGGCATAACAGATATGCCTATACTACAAGAAACTTTATACGACTTATTTTCTCCAGTATAATAATTTCTAAATGCATTACATAACTCAATTGCTTTATTTTCAATGTGTTTTGTATCTTTTATATTTTTCATAAAAACTACAAACTCATCTCCACCAATACGTCCAATTATATCATCTTCTCTAAAAATAGAATTTAATTTTGTTGAAACTTCAACCAAAACTTTATCACCAAAAATATGACCTAGACTGTCATTGATAGATTTAAAATCATCTAAATCAATAATAAAAAATGCATGTACACTGTCTTTTGTACTTTCTAAGCTAATAAATCTCTTTATTAAAATTTCTGTTGTTCCTTTATTATAAATTCCTGTTAAGATGTCACGTTCAGCTTTAAATTTAAGCTCCATCTCGTCTTTTTTCTGCTTGTCTATATCTTTAATATATGCAAACCCTTTAATCTGATTAGATTGAAGTTCTTTAAATAAATGCATTGTGCATAGCTCCCACAAAAGCTCTCCATTATTGTCATATCTACGATATTCCAGTTTTAACTCATTTACTCCTCTGCTATATGAATCCAAAACATTTTCAATATGAAACATATTTTTAAAATTTTCCTTATCTGAAATAAATATTATATCATCAGCAATATTCTTCATTACATCAGAGTAATTGCCATCAATCCTTAAATTTAAATTATTATTAGAATCTATATTATTTGATATAAGTTTATCTTGAGAAAAATTAACTTCATATATTGCAATTGCTTCAGATAACATAGCTTTTCGATACTGTTCTTCTTGATTATATTGCATTTCAATTTTTTTCTGCTCATTTATATCTTCCAACAATCCTATTGCTTTAATTGACATATCTGTTTCACTAAATATATTAGTTAAAGTCATCCTATTCCATATGTATTCGCCACTAACTTGTTTTATTTTTATCACAGACACTACACTTTCTTCACCTTTTTCGATTTTATTAAAAGATTCCTCAAAAATATCAATAAAGTCATTATGTATTATTTTTGAATTAACAAAATATTCTATTGAGTTTTTGACATTTTTCGTTAATCCATATATTGAAGAAACATCACTAAAATTGTGTATAGACTTCGTTTTAACATCATAGTCGAATACTATATTAGAAGTCTTAAATAAAGCAATCCTAAGCCTTTCTTCATTAATTTTCAAATCTTCTTCTGTTCTTTTTAAATCTGTTATATCAACTAATACACAATAAAAATACTCTTTTCCATCAGAATCTTTTATAAGTTCACACTTATTTACAACCCATACAAAATTTCCATTTTTAGTAATCATCCTATATTCTACTTCAACTACTTTTGACTTCAACAGTTGAAATTCAAACTCTTTCTTTACTCTATCTATATCACCTTTGTAAATTACATCATAAAAATTATTGTCAAATATGGATTTTATCTCTTCTTTAGTGTACTCAAAAAGGTCTATAAAACCATCACTTAAAAATACAAATTCATATTTTTCTCCTATTGTACACTTAAAGACTCCTCCAGGTATATTATTAGTAAGTGAAGATATTTCTAAATTAGCCTTCACAATTCTATCTTTTGACTTTTTTTCCTTATAAAATACAATTAAAATTAAAACTAAAAGTGATATGAAGTTTTTAAGTGTTAATATAATTGCAAGTTTGTTTATTTCTGAAATATCTTTCAGTACTAAAGATTTTGGAATAAAAGATAAAGTATACCAATCATTTATGCCAACTTGAGCATATATAGCATATCTATCTTTTCCATTAAACTTATATTCTATGAATCCACTTTTCTTGTTTGATATATCTCTGCTAAATTTCTTATAATTATAATCTTCTCCAAAAGAAATTGAATTGAAAAAATCACTAATATTATCTATGTCATCATTAGTTTTTCTTTGAGTAGACTTTAAGATAAGTTTTCCTGACTTTTCAAAAACATAAGTATGTCCTTCTCCATTAAAACTATTTCCATCTATAAATTCACTTAATCTGCTTGTATAATAAGACCCATACAATACCCCTATTACTTCATCATTTTTATATATTGGAGATGCTACCATAAAACTACTTTCATTACTTGCAGGTGAACTTATAATTTCAGAAATATTACTCTCACCTTTCATTGCTTTCTTAAAATAACTCTGTTGTGATATATTATCTACTTTTTTATTATCTTTATAAACAGCACCATCTGGATATGCAATATAAATTTTTTCAAAATTAGATTCTTTTGATACATCATTTAATATTTTTATTAATTCTTCTCTCCTCATGCTATCTGAATCTGAAATAGTTTTAGAGATACTATTTATAAATCGGATTAACGAATTAAGTTTGATATTTATAGCGTTTGAACTTTGTAATGCTAGTTCTTCTAAATGCATTTTTTTATTTTTTTCTACTAATGAATTAACATTACAAGTAAAATCCCAAAGCGAAATCATCACAAACATACATATAAAAATAAAACCTAGAGCATAGCCTATGAACTTTTTATTTTTCATTTTAATACATCCTTTTCTTAGAAGCTGTGTTAACATATGTATATCCACTTTTTATTGTTAAACTAATTATACTATCAGAGTTCAGCTGTTTCAACAAACTTAATACAAATATTGGCGAATTACACAATAAAAAAGAATCTATAAATAGATTCTCTTAATAATGTCTTTATTTAGTTACAATTAATTGCTTTTAAAGTATTTTGATAGTTCAATTTCTTTAACATAAAAGCCTTTACTATCAATCTTTATAAGTTCTTCCTTTTGCAATACTTTTACCATTCTAGAAACAGTTTCTCTTTTACATCCAAGCATGTCAGCTAAATATGTAACTGTAATGTTTACATTTAGTAAAGTCCATTCACCACAACAAATTCCAAATTCTTTACTTAATCTATATAGTTTTGCTGCAAGCTTTTTATCTACTTTTATAGATATAGAATTTTTTAACTGTCTGTATAGACGTCTTATTCTTCTTTCCATATAAGAGATAATATCTTTTGTAAGTTGAAAATCATTTTGCATAATTTCTAAAAATTCTTCTATACTGTAATAAGCTACAATTGAGTTTTCAAATGCCTCACATCCTACAGTAGAATTTTTACTAGAATCAAAGGTAATATCATTTATAATTTCACCACTATTTAATATGAAAATTACTTTTCTCTCACCATTTTCACTTATCTTAAAAATAGACATTTTTCCATCTAAAAGTACATAAACACTGTCTAAGCTATCTTTTTCATAAAATAGAATTTCTTTTTTTTGTAATCTTTTTAGTTTAGCTTTTTCCTTAAGTTGATTCTTTGTTTTATCACATAAATTATTAAAAATCATTACTTTATCAATATTATAATCTTTTAATTTAGACATGTAATATCTCTCCATTCCTAAATTTATAAGAAAGCTCTATAAAACATTACAAATTTCTTATTTTATTCATTCTTTAAACAATTTTATAGCATTTGTTGTTTTAATTTTTCTTTCAATAGCTTCATTAGAAAGTTCTTTTACTACCTGTGTATATACTAAATCAATAATGAAAAATTGTGCTAATTTGGAAGATATTGAACCAGTTTCCAATACAGTTTCTCCTGATACATAAGATAAGTGTACATCTGAAATATCCTTTAATTCAGAGTTTTTATTTTCAGTTATTGATATAATTTTAGCATTATTATCTCTTGCAAGTTTTACAGTTTTTATGATTTCCTCAGTTTCACCAGAATGTGAAATCGCTACAATTAAATCGCCTTCTTCCATTATGGAAGACATCATTATCATTGTATGGCTACTATCAAAGCTCACACAATTAAGTCCTATTCTCATAAATTTATAGTTTGAATCCTGTGCTATTATACCAGAATATCCAATACCTATAAAATAAATTTTCTTTGCATTTATTATAAGTCTTGCACAATTGTGAACATCAGTACTATTAATTATCTCTACAGTATTCTCTAAAGTAGTTACATTTGAATTTAAAAGTTTCTTTGCTGTATCCAAAGCTGGTTCATCATTTTGTATATTTTTATTTATAATATTTTTTTTGTTCATGGTTGATATCTCTTGTGCTAAAGTTACCTTGAAATCTTGTAACCCACTAAAGTTCATCTTTTTTACAAATCTAGTTATAGTTGCTTCACCAATGTTACTTTCTTTCGCTATTTGTGATATTGGCTTATAAAATACATCCTCTATATTCTCTTTTATATAAGTTATCAATAATTTATCTGACTTTGTGACTTTAAACGTTGGTGATTCCAATTGTTCTAAAATACTCATTAAAAACCCTTCTATTCTTTATATTTTATTTAAAAAATTATATAATGCCCCAAGCATTCCTGCATCATTTTGTCTATTTGCAAATTCTACATTAGTATTTTTGTAAACTCTATCTATAAGAACCTCCTTTAATGCTTTGTCTATTTTAGGTTTTAGAAATTCCTCCTGTGCCATAATTCCACCACCTAAAATTACTACTTCTGGATTTATTACATAACATATATTTGCGATTCCAACTGCTAATGATTTTATCATATTATTGAGCTCTTTTAAACAATCTTCGTCATTATTCTTTGCTAAATCAAAAATTATTTTTCCATTTAAGTCATTTTCATTTAAACTCTTTATTTTTGCTACTTTTTTAACTAGACTACTAGTAGATGCTAACTCTTGAAAAGAACTTCCATTTATATTCATATATCCTACTTCACCAGCACTATTACTAAATCCATTTATTAGTTTATTGTTTATTATAACACAACCACCAATTCCAGTACCTATTGTCAGGCATACAGAAGATGTTGCACCCTTCCCTGCTCCAATCCACATCTCACCAAGTCCAGCACAATTAACATCATTTTCAACTTCACATTTTACATTAAATTCTTTTTCTATCTCTTTTTTTAATTCCATACCTTTATAGTTTGGAATTAGCTCTTCTAATGCAAATAATATCTTCCCCTCAATTGGGTCAACCATACCTGCAGTAGATATACATATACCACTTATGTCATTTTCTTCTATATATTTTTTCACTATCTGTTTTATTTTAGATAATATTCCTTCTCCACCTTTTTCCTTTGCTTCAGTATCCATACTTGATTTATCAATTATAAATCCATCTTCCCTAATAAATCCATATTTTATTGAAGTACCTCCAATATCTATACAAACGTAATTTTTCATAGCATATCTCCATACAAATTATTTTTATAAATTAACAACTCTATTTAAAATCTTATATTACACAAATTTTTTACTTATCTTTTCCAATTCACAAATATATTTCCTTGCTTCTGATAAATCTATTGTATCACTTAATACACTTTTTTCCTTAGTTATATGATACTTATAAATATTTTTACATAAGTCCTCTCCTAGCATATTAAGACCTTCTTGATTATAATGAACATCGTCAATAGTTAAGCCTTTATCATGAAATTGCATAGCAATTTTACTTCCCACACACAGTATATCACATTCATTACAAGCAGATTCTTGAGCTGCTGCAATTCGTCTAGTTCTAATAAAATATTCATCTTCTCCAAGCCAATAACCAGTTAAGCTTACAAACATTTTATCAATCATACATTCTTTTTTAAGTCTATACGCAATCTTTTTTAAACTTTCTTTATAGTATAAGGCATCGCTACCATATTTTGCATCACTTTCACCTTGAATCCAAATAACATACTTACTTTGTATATTATAATGTTTACTTAAAGTACTACATCCTGCATTAAATTTTTCTATAGTATCATTTAGAAACCAGTTATTATCATGATTCCAATTTTTTATTCTTGACCCATCTTTTGCATTATGAATAAAACAAACTTTATTTCCAGTGAACTTATTCCATTCATTTGAAAATGCAGGTGCTATAGTACCATCACCTTCTGAAGTCTCTAGCTCACACCTCATATTTATAATTTCATCAGTACTCAAATATTCAAAACAATTTTCATTAGGAATAACACTCTCTTTTTGATTTCCTAATCCTCTGGCATTACTTTGTCCTATTAATAAAAATACATCTATATTTTCCATGATTTAACTCCTCTATAAAATTTTAACTTTTTGATTACATCCAATTTTCATTATAAAAAACTAAGGCTGAAAATAGTAATCTAACTAAAATTTACGAAATATCACTAATCGCTGAAAGTTAAATCACTATTTTCAGCCTTAGTGGTTGTATAAATCCTCATTATCTAACCAAAACCTTAAAAATAGCTTTTTTGATATTTTCTTTTTCTAAAACTTTTATTGCTGTCATATGAGCATCTTCTGGATAACACACTAAGAAATCATTTTTTCTAAGTTCTACATATCCATTGTTTTTACCATCAAGGGGCAAAAAATCTCCCTCTTCTTCATATGGTTTTTGCTCTAAATTTTCTATAAAATTTAAGTCTATTCTTTCACATCCATCAAGCATTAAGTGTACATCTATATACTTCTTATGAGCTTCCCAGAATCTTTCTTCTTTTTCGCAAGTTTTATACTCTACAATATTCACAAAAATATCATCACCATCTATTGTATAAGTACCTTTTTCATAATCTATTAATGAATTCTCTTTAGCATATTCGAAACATCTAAGTAAATCTTCATGTAATGTTGAATATGTCTTACTATGATTTATATTTCCAAATATCATAAGCATTGTCTCCCTATATAATTTTAAATACATTTTTTTATACTTTTACATATAATTTGTATTCTACAGTCCTATAGAGTAACTAAATTATTTATCTAATCACTCTATAAGACAATTTATCATTTAAACATCATATTATTTTTCATAATAAACAGTAGTTTCAGCTCTTGGTAAAGATACTTTTGCTTTAACCTTAGCTTCTATTGCACTAACTATTGTACCTACTACAACAGAAGTAGTTATTGTTATTAAAGAATATGCCCAAGAAGTTACTTCTGGCATACGATATTTTAGATAAACAACCAAAATTGCTGATATTATAAATCCGACATAAGCTCCCATTTTAGTTGCCTTTTTACAAAATGCTCCAAGCACAAATACTCCTGCCAGAACTCCTAAAACTAGTCCCATGAAACTATTGAACCATTCATATGCTGACTTTATTTCTCCATTTGCTAAGATTATTGCAACAACTATAGAAAGTATACCTACACCTAATGATATATATTGTGCTATCTTAGTTTGTCTTTCCATACTTATATCTTTTGTTATTATAGTTTGTATATCTAAAGTCCAACTTGTAGCAACTGAGTTAAGTCCTGTTGATAAAGTTGATTGAGATGCTGCATATATTGCTGCAAGTAGTATTCCTGTTATACCTACTGGTAATTCATAAGCTATATACGATGCAAATACTTGGTCTTGCTGAACTGTTTGAGCTAAATCTGGATTTTGAGTATAGTATATAAATAAACAAGTTCCAATTAGATAAAACACAGTTGCAAGTCCCATTGATAAAACACCATTTCCATATGTCATTTTGTTAAGTTGCTTTATATCAGTTGTTGTAGTAAATCTTTGAACTATATCTTGACTTGATACATATGATGAAAAAGTATTAAGACCAGCTCCAACAAATATTATAAATGCACTTGTAGATAGTATATTTTTATCAAACATAACTTCATTAGTTGCTAAGAATTTATGTCCACTTGTAAGTGTATCCATCACTGTTCCAAAACCACCATTTATACTTGCTATTAAATAGAACAATGTCCCTGTAACACCTACTATTAGTACCATCCCTTGTATGAAATCGGTCCATAAAACAGCCTTTAATCCACCTGTATATGAATAAATTATTGCTATTACGCCCATAACTACTATCAATACATTTACAGGTATTCCTGTAAGACCAGCTAGAACCACTGATGGAAGATACATTATGATAGACATACGTCCTATTTGATATATTATAAACATTAAAGCTCCAATTACTCTAAGACCTTTACTTTCGTATCTCATTTCTAAGTATTCATATGCTGTATCTATTTCTAGCCTACTGTACAAAGGCAAGAAAAATTTTATTGTCAAAGGTATTGCTATAAACATACCTAATTGTGCAAACCATAAAATCCAAGTTCCACCATAAGAATTTCCTGCTAATGATAAAAACGATATTGGACTTAATAATGTGGCAAATATTGATACTGATGTAACCCACCAAGGAATAGTCCCATCACCTTTGAAGAACTCTTTTCCTTTCATTTCCTTTTTTGAAAATAACAACCCTGCAAATAAAACTGCCAATAAGTAAACTACCAGTATTGCAAAATCTATCCAAGTAAATCCTACCATTTTACTAATCCTCCCATACTAAAAGTATTTTATTAAAAATACTTTCTGTATATTTCTTTTGCTCTTGATTTCATTTCATCAGTTGCTTCTTTCATAGGTTGTCTACAATATCCAGCTTCAACACCTTGCTCTTCAAGTAGTAATTTAATTGTTTGATATAGACCATTTCCTAATATATCTGTTATTAAATCATTAGTCACATGTTGTACTTCAAGTGCTTCTGATATTTTTTCATTTTTAGTTAATTCAAATATTTGTCTGGCTCTGATACCGTTTACATTAAATGTAGAACCAATTGCTCCATCTACTCCTAAAACTGTAGCTGGCAACATCATTTCATCAAATCCTGCAAATATTAATTTATTTGGGAAAGTTTTTCTCATTCTTTCTAATAAATAGAAATCTGCTGCTGTAAATTTAACACCTATTATTTTTTCATTTTCAAATAATTCTCCAAATTGCTCTAAACTCATATCAACACCAGTTAAAAATGGTATAGAATATATTATTAATCTATTATCTACAGAATTTATTATTGTATTGTAATAGTGTTTTATTTCTTCAAAATCAAATTTATAATAAAAAGGTGTAACAGCACTTATAGCATCATATCCTAAATCAGTTGTAAATTTAGCAAGTTCCACAGCTTCTTTTAAATTAACTGAACCAACCTGAGCTATTAATTTTATTTCTTCTTTTACTTCATCTTTAGCTATTTCAAATATTCTTTTCTTCTCATCAGTTGAAAGCATGAAATTTTCTCCTGTACTTCCCCCTACATAAAGACCATCTATTTTACAAACATCTATGTTATGTCTAATTATTTGTCTTAACCCTTTTTCATTTATATTTCCTTCCTTATCAAATGAAACTAATAATGCTGAATAAATTCCCTTCATATCTGTTGTTCTCATATCCTTACCTCCAATTTTAGTTTTTAAATATAGTTAAATATAATAATTTTTTAATTTATAAATTAATTTTTAATTAATTTCAATTGCTTTAACAAACTTTTCTGTTATTAGTTGTGGTCTTGTTATTGCTGAGCCTACTACTGATGAATGAACACCTAACTCAAATACCTTTTTTAAATCTTGAGGAGTATTTACCTTTCCTTCAGCTATTACAGGTATTTCTAAATCTTTAACTAATCTTTCCATTAGTGCAAAGTCTGGACCTTCTAAAACTTCTGTATATGGAGTATACCCAGATAGTGTAGTTGAAACACAGTCCACACCATACTCTTGAGCTTTAACAGCCTCATCATAGTTTGAAACATCTGCCATTACTAAAACCCCATTTTCTTTTATATACTTTATAATTTCCTTTAAATCTTCATTATTTGGTCTAACTCTATTAGTGGCATCTAAAGCTATCATCTCACACCCTGTTGTCAGAAGCTCATCAACCTCCTTTTTAGTTGGTGTTATATATATATCTGAATCTTCATAATTTCTCTTTATAATACCTATAACAGGAAGTCCAGTAACTTTTTTTATTTCAATAATATCATCAACCCCTTGAGCCCTAATTCCAACAGCTCCACCTTCCATAGCAGCCTTAGCCATTCTACCCATTATAAAAGGGCTATGAAGAGGTTCATTTTCTAAAGCTTGGCATGATACTATTAATTTACCCTTTACCTTATCTAGCATTTTTTCAATTACCTCATTTCTGAAATTTATTTTCTTGATTTATGTATTAATAATAACATGAAAACTTTTTCTTTGCAATATTTTTTCATATTTTTTTCTTGTTTCTATATTTTTACCAGTTTATTCCATGTATTAGCTTGTTTTTCATATTTAAAAGAAATTTTATTTCATTTTTTTGGTGTTTATTTTCATTTTATATAAGTACTCTCATAAATACTCCTTTTAAATTATTTCAATAAAAAAACCTATGTATACTATACATAGGTTTCCCAATATTACTCTAAATCCATTATAATTTTTCTACCACAGCATGGACAAAATTCAGACTCTGAATCGATTTCACTTTCACAGTAGCCACAAACTATAAAATCACCAGATTCATTTTCTAACTCAAATTTTTTACCACATTCCGCACAATATTTATCATTTACACTTCCAACATAACCACATTCACAAGTTACATTACTTTCTGCGATTTCCATTTCGTTAATTTCCACATTTTTTTCATAGATTATCTTATCGAGTTCTAGTAATTCATCACAAAACGTATCAAAACTTTCATCATCAAGAGAATCTTCTCTAATTTTTTGATATGTTAGTATTCCCATTTCTAAGAATATCTTTGCTTTCTTTTCTTGAATATCCTCAATCTCTCTATTTATCTTTGATTTCTCTTTATATAATTCAACTTTAAATTTTCCGTTACCAAACTTTTTCTTAACTTTAGAAAACTTATCGTCTACTGTATTCTTAGTATTTTCTTCCATAGAAATTTCCTCCAATCATATTTAATCAGCTGAGTTTAGCTTATACCCTATTAAAGATATCACAAAACTATATATAAATGAAATTATAATAGTTTGGAATACTTTAAATTGCATTATTAAAGTTGCACCATAACTAGTTGTATTAAAGAAATTAATATTACTATCAAGTATAAATGTGCTAAATAAAGCCAGCATACCCATTAAAAATGCATAATACACACTAAACACTATTACAGGCTTGATATTATCTGTGTTATACTTAAATCTCAATTTATATCCATTTAACAATAGTATTAATGCAGATAAAGCTCCCATTGCATAAAACATTAATTTAGTATCTCCAAATAGAGATGATGAGCCCAAACTAAATATTGATACTGTTGAATTTATTATAGTAACTGAAATTCCATTTGCAAAAGCCCACATATAACTAGCTATTTGTGGAAGTATAGCAAATAAGTTTGCTCCATTTGAGTAACTACTCATATCTAATTCGTTTAAGTAGCTACTATCAGATACAGTTAGTACAAATAGGATCGCCAATACTAAAACATATCCTAATATAAATATCTTTATAGAATTTGAAAAAAGAGACATATACATATTTTCTTTTTCATAACTCTCTTTGTAATTAGTTATATATGTACATATAAATCCTAATACAAATCCATTTAAAAGAACACTAAAAAACTGATAACTATATTCTAGTGCATAGCCATACTCTAACATACTATGTGAACCAGTCTTTACATTAGTAAAAACAGATAGAACAGCTAAAATTAATCCATAAAGAATCCCAACTCCTAATGAATTTGCTAATGTAGTTTTTGAGTCTTTACATCTTTTTCTCATAAAAATTAAATTTGATATTATTAATCCTAGAATAGGGATTATAAGTAATATTAACAATCCTATATTAGCATTTATAAATCCAGAACCCATCATAGTAGACATAGATACACTAATCTGACCCAAGTTAAGAGCTAGAATTATATGTGCTGGATTTATTAAATAACTAATATCATTAAATTGAATAGTTATTACAGCTTTAAATATCAATGCAATAATAAATAATATAAATACATTTGTAAAGGTTGTTAAAAATATTCCTCTTGTATTTGCATGATGTGAAAGCTCTTTTATTTTAGATTTTAAGTCTAATTTTGTTTCAAATGGTTTTAAAGATGCTACTTCATAAAGCTCATTTCCACAAAATTTACAGTAATTATCTTTAGAATTATTTTCTTTGCTACAACTAGGACAAATTTTTTCTTCTTTCTTTTTAAGTGTGAAGTTGTTATTTTTTATTTTTCTAGTTAGTTCGCCTGTTGTTTTGGAATAGTTATTATGTGAATAATTCATATTATTTATTTTTTTTTCATCCATTTTTTCCCTCCAAGTTTTACTGTTGTAAATTATCAAATATAACTATATCATATAAAACTTAATTATACCTTAATTGGATATATTTATCTATTTTATTTGTTTATTGTTGTTATTTTTTAACAAGTGTTGGTATTTCAATAATTTATTAATGTCAGTTTTGTTGTTTATGTTTTATTATGCTTAATTTAAATTTATTCTATTCTTTATTTTCAGTGGCAAGATGATGGCAAGTTAGGTTTTGCCACCATTTATTTTTGATTCCAAAATTAAGTTATAAATAGTTATTATTATGTTACTTATAACTATATAAATTTAGTAAATAGTTTATGTTTTAATACAAACAAAGCTTATCAATATTTAAATGCACTTTTCTGTTAACTTTTCCGAAATAAGTTAACATTATCATAAACTTATGCTATACTTTTTATAAAGGGGGTTTTATTTATGTCAACTTTTGGTGAGAGGTTTAAACTTTTAAGAACAGAAATGAATCTAACTCAAGAGGAACTTGTTGAAAAATTTAATAAAGTTTATCTTACGAGTTTTAATAAATCAACAATATCACAGTATGAAAATAACAAAAGAAAACCAGAAATAAACGTTTTAGAAAATTGGGCAGATTTTTTTAATGTATCTATTGATTATCTTTTAGGGAGAACTCTTGTTAGAAATCACATAGATACTGTAGCAACGCATAAATCTAATCCTAACAAAGTTTTACCAGAAGAAGCTCAAGAGCAACTTAATGATTATATAGAATTTTTAATAAGCAAATATAAAAAATAAATATTTAGAGCAGTTCACACCTGCTCTTTATATATAACAAAACTCAAAAATACATTCTTTTTATAGGGGGATTTCCATGAATAAACTAGACGCACTTTTAGATTTAGCAAAAAATGAAGAAATAGAAATTTACTACACTGACAAAATAACAGATGACATAAAAGGATTGTATATAAACAAACAAGGGCTAAAAATTATATCACTACTTAATTCATTAAAACAAAATAAGACTAAACTAATAGAAATTTTAGCAGAAGAATTAGGACATCATTTTACCAGTGTAGGAGATTATGTATCTTCAGAAAACAGCTACAAAAATAAAATATTGATAGATAAAACTGAAGAAAAAGCTCTAAGATGGGCAGGTGAATTTCTTATAGCAGAAGAAGAGATAATACATGTTATTAATTCATATGCCACAAATGTCTATGAAATAGCTGAGGAATTACAAGTTAGTGTAAAATTCTTATTAAAAAGATTAGAATTTCTATCAAGAAAGAAAAACATGTTAGACTTAGGAAATAATAGATTCCTAGTATTAACTAGTTTACCAAATTTCTACATATATGAGGATATTTTTTAAATTCTTTTATTCTACTTTTATAGTTCATTGTTTAACAAATACATATTTAAATATAATTATAATAAAATGTATATAAAAACTAGGTAATTGTAAGAATATCAATATAATATCATAGTATAAACTGAATAAAAAAGATTCATATAATACTGTACATAAAAAAAAATATATAAAGAGCAGTTAATCTGCTCTTTTATATAAATATAAAACTTAATTATAATAAAATACTAATTGAAAAATTCATTTAATATTAATTAATAAATACAATCTAACATAATTTTAGATTGTTACACATAATATATTTTGATATAATTAAGTTATTAATAAAGTATTCCAAGTATCTAAGAAAAGAAAAGGAATACTTATTTTTATGTTTTATTTTTAATGGAGGTTTATATGAACTTAGAAAAATTAAAAAAATTTTTTGGATTTCCTCTAGACAAAGAACATAAAGAAAACGTTGAAAAAGAGCTTTGCAATTATCTTTATCATACAGGGAAAATCATTTGTATAATAATAATAATATCTCAAATAATTATGATTATATCAATATCAGCTAGAGAAGGTGGCCCTTTTGCCACTCCAAGACGTCAATGGTATTTTTATATGTACATAACACTGTTTTCTGTATCTTCAATCTTTATGTTTGTATTTTCTTATCTTTGGAATAAAAAAAAGGAATATTGCACTTTTTATATAAACTTATGGGTAATTTATGTATCTTTTTTCTGCCTATGGGGATGTGTAATTACTCTACTTGACCAATTAGGTGGAAATGACTTAAGTGTATTTAGTTACATTATGTTAGCAGCTGCGGCTTTTTCAGTATTAAAATTCGGAGAATCAATAATAGTTTTTGGTGGATGCTTTTTATTTCTTAACTTTTTCTTACCTGGAATTCAAACTATACCAGGTAATGAATTTAGTAATATCGTTAATACTTTTTTTATAACATCACTTGCTATTTTTGTCTCTACAATGCTATATAGAAGTCGTGTATTTACTTATTATGACAAACTTCTAATTCGCCAACAATATGAGGAAATATATCATATAAATAATTTACTTAATCATAAAGTCATGATAGATGAACTAACTAAAATGAATAATCGTAGATACCTTGAAGATATTCTACAAAAAAAATTAATCAGCTATGCAAATCAAGTACCTATAACTGGAATGATGCTAGATATCGATTACTTCAAGCAATTTAATGATACCTATGGACATCAAAAAGGAGATTATTGCTTGCAAAGTATCGCTAAAGTAATTTTAGATTTTACAAATTCTGAAAATGCACATGCTATACGATATGGTGGCGAGGAATTTTTTATATGTATTTTCAACTGTGATGAAGAAGATGCTAAACTTAAATCAGAATGTTTACGAAAAATTATAGAAAATTGCCATTTTGAACGTGACGATGTTCCTTCAAAATGTGTAACTGTTAGTATTGGAGTTTATACAAAGAAAATTGAAGAAAAAATAACATTAGAAGAATTTATAAGTTACTGTGATAAAGCTCTATATACTGCAAAAGAAGAAGGACGTAATTGTGTGGAATTTTATTAAAAAATATATAAATAAAAGTATTAATCCTTCATGCTTAAATTTTTCAGGAAAAATTTTTTTATATTTAAAGTAAGTAAACACTATTAAATAAACCTATAAATTAGACTTTTAAACTTAAGTCTCACTTATAGGTTTATTATTTTCTGAATATTAATTATTTTGAATTTTAATATTTATAAGCTATACCATTAAATCTAAGTTATATTTTCAAATATATTATTATCTAATTTTCCATTTCTTTAATCAACGAAACATTTTGCTTTTCTATAGAATTTAACACATCTGTATCAGCTCCTATATCATAATCTGGCTGATACCATGATTTATTACTAAAATAACTCTTATATGGCTCTTCTTTAAACACATACCCATATCTTGCAAATATTTCATTTCTTATATAGGCTAACTCTCCTTTGCTATAACCCTCGAGTTCTTCTCTAGTCAAAACTCTTGAATCACTATCATATATAATATAATCATCATCATAACTTACTTCTTTACTTTTTGAGTTAGAATCTGAATTTGAATCACTTTTACTGTTCTTGGTATTATTTTTTTCTTTATCACTCTCATCACTTGTTTTATTATTTATGCTTTTGATAAATTTATCAGCTTCTTCTTTGGAAATTTTGTTAAGTGTACCACTTACTTTGTCAGCTTCTAATGAAATTTCATTACTATTATATCTAGTTACAGACAGTTTTTTATTTGATGAACTATCCTTACTTTTTAATACCATACTATTGCTATCTGAACTTTCTACTTCATATTTAATCGTATAATTACCTTCTTCTTGGTTTTTAGTATAAAGTTTTATTTTATCAGGTTCTTCAAACTCAAATATATTATACTCATCAGCCTTCCAAAAACCACTTAAATCTTTTGGCTCTAGATTTTTAGAATAAATCAATTCATTTTCTAAATAAATCTCTGAGTACTTTTGTATATTACTCATTTCAACTTTATCTTTCTTAGTCTTCATATTATAAAAATGTACTTCCTTATTCTTGCTAGAATATACTATGTTCTCTGAATTAAAGGAATAACCAATCACATCACTTGCTATCTTCTCTTTATCTAAAAATAATTCACCACTTGATTTAATATAAAGTAATTTATCATTATTAATAATAGATAAATTAGAATTTTCTTTCATGTCATTTCCTATTTTTTCTTCTTCTTTATTATCTTTCTTGATATATATGTCACCATCAGAATTTATAAATACAATACCATCATTAATTAAACTTATATAATCAATATCAGATTTTATTTTCTTAGATTCGTCTTTTCCTACTTCTTTTTCATATAATTCATCATCACTATTTATAAAGTAAAATTTATTATTTCTATATCTATAAGACCTAACATCTGATGCTATTTTTTCACTTTTTCCATTTTTATATAAATACAATTCTCCTTTTAAGTCTTTATAATTATACTCACTTATATACATAATATCTTCTTCATCAGATTTTACTCCCCATAAATTTGATACATCCGAACTAATCTTAACTTTATCATTTTTATCTAAGCTTTTTAAGTATAAATTATCATCATTATTTATAAATATCACATCGCCTTTATTGTTTATAATATCAAAATTTTTTATATCTGTTGATATTTTTTCTTTATCTTCATTTTCTTTATATAGATATAACTCTTCATCTGTATTAACATAATATATATACTTTCCATCTTGAGATATCTTATATAATACAACATCATTGGCTATTTTTTCTTTGTCTTTCCCATCATACTTTACATACAAAGAATTTTCTGATGATATATATGCCATAGTCTTTGAAGAAGGAATAAATTCATATGAGTTAAGTTCACTAGAAATTAAGTCTGATGCTAATTTTTCCTTTTCTTTTTTTAAATTGTATTTATACAAATTATTCTCTTTATCCTGAATTAATATAGATTGCTCCCCATTTATATAATCTCTCTTTGTATCTATAGGTATATCTGATGCTATTTTTTCTTCATCCTTACCTTGTGTCTTTATATATACATCTGTCATACCATCAGAATTATCCTCATCTCTTTTTAATAGTATAAGAGAATTATCTCTTTTATCCTGACTATTTTTAGAATTATTTTTTGTACAACCTGTGCATATAAGTACCAAACTTAAAACCATAAATAACCATTTCTTAGACATTCTTACTCCCCCTCATATAATAGATAATGTAATAAATATTTTTTATATTTAACATTTTACACATTTTCATACTATAGCCTTATATATTTGTAATATAAAGCTAGCCTACAAATTCATTTATATTTTTTCCATAATTATCTAAAATCACTTTATAGTTTATAGTATATCACAACAAACGTTATCCTATCACATTAACTATAACTACTCCAAAAGCCTTTAATGCTTCTTGAAGTACTTCATTTCCTCCATAAGGATATCCTATGGGATTAAAATAAAGTTTTGAAGTTTTTTCTTCAATCATTTTACAACCTTCTATTGTATAATCACCTATACCAATTTCAGAAAATACAGTTTCAAAATCCCACGGAACAGATTTCAAATACTCTTGTCTTTTTTCTTCATCTAACTGTTTATATTTCTCCCAAAACATTTTATTTTCTTCTTCTGTTGGCCACCAAAAATAATCTAATTCTTCTCTATAATAAAAATCTTCCACTCTTTCTAAAATATAATATTCCAAATCATTAACTTGTACACAATCATTTTTTATACTTGCTATATATGAAAATAAATTCTCAATCCTCTTAAATACTTCAATATTATCAACATTAAATTCAATAAAACAAAATTCACACATCATATTCCCCTCCTAACTTGAATACTTTATACTTATATTGTATTGCAAAATAAAATTAATTAAATCATATGTTTACAAGTACAATAAAAATAACTTGCATATATCCAAACTAGATAATATACAAGTTATTTACTATTTTTATGCTTAAAATTATATAATTTTACTATAATTTATAATTATTAGAATTCAGCATTCTTAGGAGTTCTTGGGAAAGGTATAACGTCTCTTATATTAGACATACCTGTCATATACATAATTATTCTTTCAAATCCAAGACCAAATCCAGAGTGAGTAGCAGTACCAAATTTTCTAAGCTCTAAATACCACCAGTAATCTTCTTCTCTTAATCCCATTTCATGAATTCTATCTAATAAAACGTCTTCTCTTTCTTCTCTTTGAGAACCCCCAACTATTTCTCCAACACCAGGAACTAATAAATCCATTGCTCTAACAGTTTTACCATCTTCATTCATTCTCATATAGAATGCTTTTATATCTTTTGGATAATCAGTTACAAATACTGGACAGTTGTATATTTGCTCTGTTATATATCTTTCATGCTCAGTTTGAAGGTCACATCCCCATTCAACTGGATACTCAAATTCATGACCTGATTCAATTAATAACTCTACTGCTTTAGTGTATGTTATTCTAACAAATTCAGAGTTTACTATCTTATTTAATCTTTCTAATAATCCTTTATCTATAAAACTATTAAAGAATTCCATTTCTTCAGGAGCATTTTCTAAAACATAACTTATAACATATTTTATCATATCTTCTGCAAGTTCCATGTTATCTTCAAGGTCTGCAAAAACTATTTCTGGTTCTATCATCCAGAACTCTGAAGCATGTCTTCCTGTGTAAGAGTTTTCAGCTCTAAATGTAGGTCCAAAAGTATAAACATTTCTAAAAGAAAGTGCCATTATTTCAGCATTTAATTGTCCACTAACTGTTAAATTTGCTTCTTTTCCAAAGAAATCTTGAGTATAGTCTATTTTTCCATCTTCAGTTTTTGGAATATCATTTAAATCCATAGTTGTTATTCTAAACATTTCTCCTGCACCTTCACAGTCACTACCTGTTATGATTGGAGAATGTGCATATACAAAGTTTCTTTCTTGGAAAAACTTGTGTATAGCATATGCAGCTATTGATCTTACTCTAAATACAGCTGAGAAAGTATTACTTCTTGGTCTTAAATGTGCTATTGTTCTTAAGTATTCAAGTGTATGTCTTTTCTTTTGTAGCGGATATGAACTATCTGATTCCCCTTCTACAACTATACTTTTTGCATGTATCTCTACAGGTTGTTTAGCTCCTTCTGTAGATACCAATTCACCTTCCACAAATATAGATGAGCTTATTGCTAATTTTCCTATTTCTTTAAAATTTTCTACTTTCTCATCAAATACTATTTGCATATTCTTAAAAAAGCTTCCATCATTTAACTCTATAAATCCAAAGTTCTTAGATACTCTAGATGTTCTTATCCATCCAGCTACTTTTACAGTTTTTCCTATGTACTGCTCTTTGTCTCTGTACAATTCTTTTACTGTTATAAATTCCTTTTGCATTTTAAATCCTCCTAGTATAATTATTATTAATTTCTTATAAATATAATTTCAATAAAAAAAAGCCCTTCATCCCTATATAAAGGGACGAAAGACTATTACTCTCGCGGTACCACCCTAATTGTCATAAATGACCTCTTAGTTAAGCAATGCTTAAAGCCTATAACGGTGCCTTCCGTCTAAGTCTACTTGCTAAACAAGCTTTCGATTAGAAACTCCAAGATGTTCTTCAATATAAACCTCGTATTGAGCTCTCACCGTCCTCAACTCGCTAAAACTACATTTTATATCTACTCTTCTCTTCACAGTATTTATCTTTTATTATTTCCGCTAATTAACAAAATTATACCAATTTATAAATTTTTAGTCAATAAATTTATGAAATTGATACTGATTGCTATTTATAAAAAAAGTAGAGTAGCACATTGTTCATCAAACTAGATATAAGTCTACAAGCCAATACTACTCTACAAAATTACAATAAATACTTATTTTTATCATTGAATCTTACAATTTTTATAACTTACTTCCATTGTCAACCCAATCTTTTGCTTCCTCAACACTATTAAGTGAAGGTATTGAAACTTTACTATGAGGTTTTAATTTTTCAACATCAGCCCATGCTGCTGTTGACTCATTTCCAACTAAAAGTGGACTTCTAAGTCTTTTATTATCTTTGCCTTTTAATGCTCTTGCTTTCTTATTTTCCAAAACTATCACCTCTATTATTTATTTTGTAATAGTTTTAGCAATTTTTCAAATTAAATTCATAAGTTGAGATTATAATGATTTTTAAATAAATAATATACATTTTTAATACCTAATTCATTCCTATTTTTATCCAAAATTTTTATTTCATATTACAAAATATACGACTATCTTTTTATTTTAATATTAATTTTTGGTACTATTTTTTAATATAAAAAACATACTAAAAATCTGATTATCCCCTAGAACACAGTACCTATCCGCATATATACAGGACTAACAAAGCCATTTTACTACTAATTTACTACTACCGAATGAGCCTTGATACGTTGATAAGTCCTAGAAATGCAAAGATATGGTATTAACACATCAGTATTGTATCAAAAAAAAACTAAATATTTTATAGAACATGGAGCACGAAAAAAGGTGTTCCTTTTCTATTTGCAGTTGTTCTTAATTGAGCGTCTTTTTTCATGCAAAATTACTATGAAAGGAAATACTATGCTCTTGAAGAAACAGCTCCAGCAGGTTATGTATTGAATCAAAACAAGATTCCATTTGAGTTAAAATATGCAGGTCAAACCGTAGATACTGCGGTTCAATCTACTACTGTAAAAGAAGTCGTTATAACTGGTGGCTTTGACCTTGTGAAATTTGGAAACTATGACTGGCAAACAACATTAGCTAGTATCTTAAATCCAAAAGAAATCATTGAGAAACAGGTTGTTGATACGAATAGCATAGAGAGTTTTGTAGAATCCTTTAGCAAGGAATATTTTTCATGGCAACAGTCGCAAGATTCACAGGACAAACGAATTGAATGTTTGAAGAATTATCTGACTGAAAACCTACAACAGTTGAATACTGAAATGGTTCGCTCGGATATTCCTACTAGTTCTATTGTCAACAGCTTTCAAGTATGGAGTGTGACACAGAACAATGAAAATGCCTATGATGTACTCTTTTCAGTAGGACAACAGATTTCAGAGGGCGAGAACAAAAAGAATATCGCTTCCACCTATACTGTTACTGTCTATGTAGATGAAGTAGGCAATATGGTAATTATTAAGAACCCTACCATTGACAGCAAGCCACAAAAGGCAAGCTATGAGCCTGTACTTTCTGATAGTGACGGAACGGTGGACGCAAATACAACAGAGGAAATTAATAGTTTCCTAGACACATTCTTCAAGCTCTATCCTACTGCAACAGAAAAAGAGCTATCTTACTATGTAAGTAATCAAGCATTTGATGTAATTAATAAAGATTATGTATTTGTGGAACTTGTGAATCCTGTTTATACACAAGTTAACAATCAAGTGACTGCTATTGTAACAGTGAAATACCTTGATAAGGAAACCAAAGTTACACAGCTTTCCCAGTTTGAGCTTACTTTGCAGAAAAATGACAACTGGAAAATAATAATGGAATAGTTTCTATGTAAATATATTTTTACTATCTTACCTAACTAATTGAAAGATGATATAATTTAATCAAAGATTTGGTAAGGAGGGATGAATATGCATTTAATTGATTTTATGAATGAAGATATTAAAAAGAAGCTTGTTAAAAAAACGTATAAAAAGAAAGAGACTATTCTTTTTGCTGAGCAAGAAAATGAATATGTAATTCTTATGATTGACGGTATTGCAGAAGCATTCATCTTAAATGTGAAAGGAAACATCTCAACTATTCATCTTTATAAAAGTGGTAGTTTTTTTGGAGAAATGGAACAATTTAATGATGGGAAAAAACCCGTTGAAATTGTCGCTTTCACAGATTGTAATGTATATAAACTTCATAGAGATGATTTTTTAAACTGGTTAAGGGGAGATTTTGAAGCTACAAAATTTCTGATTCGAGAAATATCTAGTAAATTAGTTGTAAATGCTGAATTAATTGAAGAATTATCATCTTTAAGTGTTAAAGAACGACTTCTGAGGTGTATATCCTTACACTATTATAGAAGTGAATTAAATCTGCTTACCAAAAAACAGCTTGCTAGCGAAGTAAACGCTCCAATTAGAAGCATTAATCGTGCTATAAATGAATGTGTACAAGAACATCTAATTGCTTATGAAAACAAAAGATTTAGTGTAATTAATCAGCGAGAGGTATTAAAGAATATTCCTACAACATAAGTATAATTTCAAAAAAGTATTGGATAATAATTATTCAATACTTTTTTATTTCGGGTCAAGTGACCTATTTTTTTTTATTTCTTCATTATATAATACTCCTATGCATAATTATGTTGGATTGATAGCTAATAAAAGAAAATGAGAGGTGTTATATTATGACTAAAACACAACAGGAAATGATACAAAACGTATTAGAATTTTCAAAAAGAGATAGTAGGATAATAGGACTTGCAATTAGCGGTTCTTATATCACAAAATCGTTAGATGAATATTCTGATTTGGATTTTCTGATTGTAGCAGATGATAAATCCTATGAAGAAGTTATCGAAGAGAGATTACTTATTGTGGAACAGTTTGGAACATTAGTTTCTGCTTTTACTGGCGAACACGTTGGAGAACCTCGATTGATAATTTCCCTCTATGATTCCCCTGTTCTTCATGTTGATTTTAAGTTTACAACCTTAGATGGTTTACTAGATAGGGTTGAAGATTCAGCTATTCTCTATGAAGAAAACAACTGCATAACAGAAATTTATTCTAAAAAAGAAGCATACTTCCCAACTCCAGACTTACAGTGGATTGAAGATAGATTTTGGATTTGGGTTCATTACGCTTGTACTAAGATTGGACGTAGAGAATTATTTGAAACAATTGATTTTTTATCTTTTTTAAGACAATCAGTACTTGCCCCATTAATACAGCTTCTCTTAGGTAAATTACCTCGTGGAGTTAGAAAAATTGAATTGGACGCACCCCAATATATTGAAGCATTAGAAAAGACGGTTGCTACCCATGAATATGAAAGCTGTGTTAATGCATTGCAGGCTACTATCAACCTGTATCTTGAGTTAAGAGAGGAATTATCACAAAGTCCTATTGTCCGAAAGGTTGAAGCTGAAAGGGTTGCATTACAGTATTTTCAAGATTTAATCAAATAAACCCAAAGTAAAAAAACATTGAATAGTAAATTTGAAAGTAACAGTATGGAGGATAACTATGAGTGATATTTTAAGTAGAATTACAAATAAAATTGGGGATAAGAATATAGTTGATAAGTTAGCAGCTCTATCAAAATCAGATTTGAACTCACTTCTATTAGAAGTGTTTGATAGACAAGCAAATACTTTAACTGCAACTGATATTCTAAAGTCATACCAACTAAATAGATTTACTATCCCTAGCGGTATAGATCCAGAAGAAATTCATGCTTTGGAATCAAAATTATTGAGAAAAGCATTCAATATGGATATCAAGACGATTATGCTTTCTCCCTCTGCTCCATTAGGTAGTTGTAGCGTTTTTGGCTCCGTAGATCAATATAACGTAGTAAGTGCTCTACGAGGGACAGAAACACTTGCAGACCCCTCAAATATGTTGGCAATAATTATTGCTGATAAATTAAAAAGAAAAGAAGAAAATAATACCATACCTATCCACATGGCTACTACTGCTAGGGCAATAAGAGCACAAAATTTTGTAGGTAAAGGTTTATATTCACATTTTGGCTTATATTGTATGGTTTCATCTGGTATAGATACAGGGTCTTACACTTGTGAAAAAATGTTGTTAGAAAAGCACTTAAACTATTATAAAGATATATTAAGTGAAATAGAAAATGTTCGTTTCTCTATTATTCTACGCAAAAGAAACGGATACAAAGATAATGACGGATTTTTCGACAGAATGGTTGAAACTATCAAACTTATTTTTCCTAATATAGAGTTATCAATTCATAATGATGATGTTGATAATAATTATTATAAAGGTATCAATTTCAAATTATTGGTCAAACAAGGAAATGAAACCGTTGAAATAGTTGACGGTGGATTTGTTGACTGGACTTATCAAATGCTTGGAAATAAAAAAGAACGCTGTTTGATAAGTGGTATTGGCTTAGAAAGATTTCTTGTAGCTGTTTCATAAAAGGAGAAGAAAAATGGAACTTATAGAGTGGAATTATGCTTATATTACCGATTTAGTTGAGTTTGCGAATGATAAAGAAATTGCAGAGAATCTTCGTGACAACTTCCCCCACCCTTATAGGGAGCAAAACGCTAGAGATTTTATTAGTTTTTGTTTGGCAACTCCAGATGTTAAACAACTTAGCTATGCTATTTTTTATCAAGAAAGGGCTATTGGAAGTATCTGCCTAACATTTGAAGAAGATACCTCTATTAATAAAAATGCTGAATTAGGTTACTAGCTTGCTAGGAACTATTGGGGCAAAGGGATAGCAACAAATGCAGTAAAAGAAATATGCAAAATTGCCTTTGAAAAATACAACCTTAACAAAATTCATGCTAATGTATATTCCTACAATAGAGGGTCAAGTAAAGTATTGGAAAAATGTGGTTTTAAGATTGAAGAATACTGTCACAATTCCATAATAAAGAATAGAAAAATGCCGATACTCCTTGTAGATACAGGATATATCGGCATTTACCAACTTATGAAAAGATAATCAAATTTAATATAAGTTTTTTTTATGACAAACTATACAATAAAATTAAACTACTAATTAAAGATACTTTTTTATTTACAAAGTATTTGCTATCTGTTGAATTGTATTTTTCAAATCTAAAATCCCATATCCTTGTGATACATTAGGATATGTATATATATCAAGTTTTGTTGCTCCCAATATTAAATATGTTTTTAAAACTTGTGTAAATAATGATAACCTTGGTATATTATCTTGTTTTTCTAGATATTCCATTAATAAAGCTAAGACACCAGTAACTATAGAACTACTAATACCTGTTCCTGTTCCTGTATTATATGTTCCATTTTTGTATGTAGATATTATGTCTACACCTGGTGCTACTATATCTGGTTTAATTCCTCTTCCTCTAATTGGACCTTTTGAAGAACCAATCCACATACTATCTGTTTTATTGTTAAATGTACCCACTGTGATTACATCATCACTAGCCGCATACATCGTTATTGTCGCAATTGAATCAGGGTCCAGAAATCTTGTATCTGGAGCTATCAGGTTTTTATTCGGTAAATATATATCATATTCTCCTCCTATTATAAGTTCTGAAGTCAATCTTAAAGTCCATACTCCAGGTTTTATATCTCTTAACTTTATCTCCAAGTTTTCTTTTCCAGAAGTGATATATGGATAAATAAATCGCATTGCATAAGTAGTATTTTCTAAGTTGAATTTTCCTCTATATACATAAAAGTCTGGAGAATATCTTATATCATGACTAACTTCACCTGAAGGAGATATTATCTGTGCTCCTATTTTATCTGGACCATTTGTATTTAGTGTTATATCAAGTGCATAGTCATCCCCATCTTGTATTATTACATCTTGTACTTCACCTACACTACTAAATCTGCCAGAATAATGAATATCTGTATTGCCTTGATTACCTGCACCACTTACTACTACCACACCAGCACTACTCAACAGATTAAAAGTATCTAATATCGAAGTAGTTGCTACAGCACCTGATTTAACTCCAATAGTTAAATTTATTATTATAGGTTTATTTTCTGTTCTTGCTATATTAGTAACATATGTTATAGCAGCTAGAAAATCTGAAACACTGTAATTTATCCTTCCAGCATAATAAGTATCCACATATGATTTTAATTTAACCACTATTAAGTCTGATTCTGTAGTAATACCTCTATACTGTGAATTTACCCTTCCATTCCCAACCAATATACCAGAAGCCAAAGTTCCAGTACCTATATTATCTTGACTTAAACTCCCATCATTTCTACTTATAGCTATATTTAACTCACTTCTTGTAAATTCACTTCCAAAAATAAAACCTTCTGGAGGTGGATTTGTATTTGCTTCTTGGTCCCATAGTTTTAAAACTTTACTACTTCCATCCGCATTTATAAAGTCAGGATGTAAGTAATCTATGCCTGAATCTATAACTGCCAGTAAGATTCCTCTTCCTGTTATATCATTGTATGGATTTTCATAGATATATTCAGTTTCGGCAGCTGTAGTAATAGTTTCTCCGTTATTTACATTGTTAGTTATATCAATCAGACTACTCATAGGAGCTGACTCTTCCCACCATGCTACTTGCAATATGTTATTTAAAATAGTTTCATCAAAATCCATAGGTACATATATTACTGCAAGCTGGCTATTCAAAACCATATACCTATTTATACCATTTTCTTGGAGTGCAGTTTCTATATCGCCTTGATAAATTATACAATAAGATTTTTCCATAACTCCCTCCTACCTTAACACATCAAACATACCTCTAACATCTAAAGAACCATATCCGGCACTTGTATTTGGATATACTGTATTTAAATTTTTCTTAGCCCCAGCTTGCATAAATGTTTTTACTTTTTGAACATATGCTTGATTTGGATATCTACCATCAGCAAAAGTATATTGAAAATACATTGCAGCAGCTCCTGCAACATGTGCACTTGCTGCTGCTGTGCCAGTTATAGTTGCATATTTATTTCCAGGATAAGCTGCTATTATATTTACTCCTGGTGCCACTAAATCTGGCTTTAATCTATTTTCAATAGTTGGTCCTCTTGATGAACTTTGCCATAAACTATTATTAATAGTGTTATATGCTCCTACAGTTATTAAATCATCTTGAATAGCTGGATAATTTATAGTAAAAAAAGGGTCAACTTGTCTAAATCTAGTTCCACTTTTTATAAGCACTCTATTTGGTAGATACAAGTTATATATACCATTTATAATATAAACCCCAACTAATCTGATTTTCCATACCCCTCTTTTAGCATTTCTCAAAGTAATATTAGTAAACTGCTGACCTGAAAAAGTAGTTGGATATACATATGTTATAGAATAATAAGTTCCTTCTAAATCAAATAGACCAGTGACTCTATTGTAACTTGATACGCCTACACTTTTACTTTCTTCACCTGAAGGCGATACTATTATTACATCTGCCTTATCTGGCTTGTTTAACCAAAGTTCTAATGATAATTCTTCTTCATCTTCACTTAACTCTAGCTCAATATCAACAGAGCCACCTGCATGTAGTATTCTTCCAGATGTATGTGTTTGTGTATTACCCTCATTTCCTGCCCCTGCTGTTATACATAGACCTCTTGTAAAGAAAGCTTTTTCACTATTACTCCTATTAGTTAAGCCAGCTAGACTACTGCTACCTAAAGATACATTTATAACTACTGGTCTTCCAAGTTCAAAAGCTTTTTTATATGCATACTGAGACGCAGTAAATAGCATCGCACTATTATAAAAACCATCTATCTTACCAAGTTTTATTATTATTAATTCTGCATCTTCTGCTATCCCTGCATATTCACTATTTACATTTCCCAATCCTGCACATATACCACTAAGCATTGTTCCTTGACCAACCTCATCTTGAGATAGACTAGGGTCATTATTTGCAATAGCTCGATTTATATCTTCTCGTGTATATTCTGTTCCAATATAAAAACCTTCAGGTGGACTTCCTTCTTTGGTTTGGTCCCATAAATATACTATCTTTGAAGTTCCATCTGGATAAATAAAATCTTTATGTAGATAGTCTATTCCTGTATCTGCAATCGCTATTAGAGTACCCCTTCCTGTTATTGTAATATTTGGATTGTTTTTAAAGAAATTTACACCTATCTCTTCTGTTGCAACTATACCACCAAAAGTCCCTTGATTAATAGTTCCAAGTAATGACATTTTTATAGTTGATTCTGACCTTATAATTGATGGAAGTTCCAATATCCTTTGTATACTATTATAATCAGAAGCATCTATAGGTAATATGCCTAATGAATCACTTAATTTAATAAAATTAGAGCCCATACCTAAAGCATTTAATTCACTTTCAAATTCAGGAGTATGAATTATATTTATTCCTGCCAGAACCCCAGTTTGTCTATTCATATCCTCATTACAAAAACTATCTAAGCTAATATCATTTTTTATATTATTATAACCATCTATAAGTTTATAATTATTTTCTTCATCTTTAAATGATTTGTTAACACTTCTATATACAATACCATCAGTCTCCAAGTCTTGATTTATATTAGATAAGGTGTATAAATCTATATCTGCTAAACTTAAAAACCCAAAGCCTGATGAATTGTTTGGGTAAGATTGATTAGTTAATCTTCTTGCCCCTTTTAAAAGTAATGCTCTTAATTTCTGAGAGTATAAAAATAAATCATTTCCATTTACAATTCCCCACTCCATAAATAATGAACAGACACCTGTAACATGAGGAGTAGCCATACTAGTTCCACTTAATGCTCCACTTGTACCTCCTGGTAAAAAAGATATTATATCTTCTCCCGGAGCCAATAAATCTGGCTTAAATACACCTAATTGTGTATCTCCTTCCCCAGAAAAAATGGATACTATATCTGTTCTTGAATTAAAACTACCTACTGTTATAACTCTACTTGCTGTCCCAGGAACTGTTACAGTAAGTTCTTGAGTAGGAATCAGAAATCTAGTATTTCTATTTAATCCTTCAGAAGTTGGCAAATATATGTTTACATTACCAGTTACAATGTCTATTGGTTCAAATATAATTCTCCATAAACCTGGATTTATTTGTGTATTTGAACTTAATTGCAAGGTCACTCTCCTTGTGAGAGAATATGGTGCTATAGGATAAAAATAACCAGTTACTCTAGTTTCTCCCAAAGTATTTCTTATTTCGCCTGAAGTCAGAGAAATTGATTGTGTTTGAGTATTTGATGGACTTACCAAATGTACACTAAAGTCATCAACAAAATCTGGCCATATATTTATATTTAATATACGTTCTCCTTCTCCAACTACAAACTCAACTTCTTCTGTAATATTATTTCGCAGTCTAATCCTTTTATGACCACCTTTATCTGCATTATTTCCAGCTGCTACAACTATATTATTTTTCCAAAACAAACACATATCATCTATATATTGTTCAAATAAGGATGTTCCCCTATGTGAGCCTTCATTACTTCCATAACTTATGTTTAGCGTAACAGGCATTCTTAATTCTAATGCCCTATCTAAAATAAATTTAATTGCCCTCATGAACTCTGTACTTCTTGAAAAAACATCTGTCTGTATATTTCCTACTCTCACCACTATTATCCTAGCATCACTTGCAATGGTTGCACAGATACCTCCAACATGTGTCCCATGTAAACTGGTTGTTGAAATAGGTATATACATATTTCCATCTATTGCATTATTTATATCTTCATTAGTATATAATGTCCCCTCTCTAAAACCCTCTGGTGGATTTCCCTGAATAGATTGGTCCCAATAATATAATATTTTAGACCTTCCATCACTATCTCTAAATACAGGTAGAGTATAATCTATTCCCGAATCGATTATACCAATTATAGTTCCTTTTCCAGTTAATCCAGTTCTATTCTTAAACCCTGTTATTCCTGTACTTGAAAAACTTTGAACATCCTGAGTCTGTAATATGAAAGGTTTTTCTATAAATTCAATTTCTGGATAAGTCAAAAGTGTATTTACATCTTCTTCATTATTTGATGTTATTATCGCATATGATGAATTAAGTATCTCTACTGAAACTCCTAATTCTTGTTCTAATTTCAATATATCTCCATTGTATTTTACAATTAATTCATAATTTATTATAATCACCTCGATTTCTAAAATTATTATTAATGTATATGTTTTCTGTAGTTCTAAAATGTATCAGAGTATATAATTTTTAAATTTCATTTATGCAAACATATCTTCTAAATAGTATATACTATTTAGAAATACTTTAGTTTTTTAGTTCATTACACCCTTTTTTGTATGAAATCAGATATATTTTTATTATTTCAACAATTAAAAAGAGGCTTATCTCTATTTTGAGACAGCCTCATTATTATTTATTTTACCTTGACACCATTAAATTTTTTAGTGCTTTCTCCAAACCTTTTACAGTTAATGGAAACATATTAAATTCACCTTGTATTAATCTTTGAGTCTGATACCAATAACTAATTGAATCCCATCCATCTCTCAATTCTGGATTCAACCATACTATTTTACTATACTTTCTTTTAAATATTTTTAGCCATTCTATTCCAGGAGTATAATTGTATGGTCCACGGTAATTACCACCAATATTAAGTAACTCAGTAGGTGACATGGAAGCATCTCCCACAATTATAACTTTATAGTTTTTATCTATATTTTGTAATATCCATTCAGTATCAATAGATTTACTTAGCCAACATTCAGGTGTTGTAAATAATCTATCATAAATACAGTTATGAAAATAATATACTTTTACATCTTTAAAATGGTTTGATTTACTTACAGACTGGAATAATGTATTACATAGAGTGCTATATCCTCTCATTGAGCCACCTGAGTCCATAAGTAATAAAAGCTTCACTGTATTTTTTCTTGGCTTCTCAAAAAACAACTTTAAATACCCTGCATTATTACAAGTCTCTTCAATAGTCTTATCCAAGTCAAGCTCTGTTTTTGGAGTATCTATTCTAGTAGAAAATTGACGAAGCCTTTTTAGTGCTACTTGAAACTGACGCATATTTAGAACTTCATCATCTCTAAAATCTCTATATTTTCTTTCTCCTGCAACTTCCAAAACAGCTCTCCCATAGGTTGAATTTCCACCTATACGTATACCAGTTTGTCCCTTTCCTGAATGCCCTAATTCAGAAGTACCTCCTGTTCCTATCCAATAATTACCTCCATTATGTGGAGAATCTTGTTCTTTTATACGTTCTTCTAACTTAGCTCTTAATTCATCAAGATTTATATTGGGATTTTGTTCTAGTCTTTCAAATTCTTCTAAATTTATATCTGTTTTATTAAGCCAATTCATAATTTCTTCTGGAATTTCTTCTTGATGTTCTATTCCTTTAAAATACTCTAAAAATACTGCATCAAACTTATCAAAATTACTTTCACTTTTTATTAAAATCATCCTACAAAGGTAGTAGAAATTTGAAAAATTTGAATAACAAAGACCTTTGTCCAATGCTTCGATTAAAGTCATCCACTCATTTAAAGATATATCTAATCCTCTTGCCCTCAATAAATAAAAAAATTTAATAAACATAATTATCCAGCTCCTATTAACTATAAACGTCTTTGCATAGATTCAATATCCTCGTTATTTTTAAGTAGTATTCCTGCAAAAGGAACTTCTTTCTCTATTTTTTCGATAGGAATTCCACTCAAAGTTAATGCTTGTATCCAGTCTATTAATTCTGATGTACTAGGTTTCTTTTGTATTTCTTTTAGCCCTCTAATCCAATAAAAAGTAGTCATTACTTGTTCTAATAGATGTTCTTCTACCTTATCAAAATGTACTTTGACTATTTCTTCCATCATCTCTTTATCAGGAAATTCTATATAATGGAATATACATCTTCTCAAAAATGCATCTGGAAGTTCTTTTTCTGCATTTGAAGTTATAATAACTATAGGTCTTTGTTTAGCCTTTACAGTTTCTTTTGTTTCATTTATGTAAAACTCCATTTTATCTAATTCCCAAAGCAGGTCATTTGGAAATTCTAGGTCTGCTTTATCTATTTCATCTATTAAAAGAATTACTTGTTGCTTTGAACTAAATGCTTCTCCTAATTTACCATATTTTATGTACTTACTAATATCGTCTACTCCTTCTCCTCCAAATTGACTGTCATAGAGTCTTTGAACAGTATCATATACATAAAGACCCTCTTGAGCTTTTGTAGTTGACTTTATATTCCAAATTACTAAATCTTTTTTTAGTTCATTTGAAATCGCTTGTGCAAGCATGGTCTTACCTGTTCCAGGTTCACCTTTAATCAAAAGTGGTTTTTCAAGAGCAATAGCAACATTAACTGATGCCATTAATTCTGGTGATACCACATAATCACTAGTACCTTTAAAATTACCTATTTCTTTTTTTATCATAAGTTCTACTCCTTTTAAACAATAATTTTCTAAATGTATATAGATACTTTATTACTATTTTTAATATAAAAAATAATAAGACAATACATTTGTATAGTATTATTCTAAAATTCTATATCCAAGTAAAATTACCTCTAAAATATTTAAATTTTATCTTTATTTGTCATAATTAAATGAAATATATATTTAAAAAAGCATGAAAAGAGAGTATCTTATACAAAATTTAAATTATAATAAACTTACTTTAACCGAGAATATCACTTTTTTTAGAATTAAGTTATATATAAACATAACTTAATTAATTTTCATCATTTTTAATCATAAATATAAAATTTTAATGTATTTATAATTTCATATTAATCATACTATATTAATACTGCTTTTTATTGTATAATAAGCTATAAATATTAACTTGAACTTAAATTTAGATATTTTAAAATTTAACAAATATAAGAAAGGTTGTGTTGTTTTGCAAGATAAAAAAATTTATTTAAATATTGTACTTACGGTGGTTGTTTCATATATCTTAATTAAAGTTATTGATAATTATAAATACTTTTTTGGAATGGTAAGTCTATTAATGTCACTATTGACACCATTTATAATAGCATTTATATTAGCATATATATTCAATCCATTAGTAAAGTTTTTGGAAAGCAAACTAAATTTTAAGAGAATATACTCATTACTTCTTACTTATGGTGTACTCATAGTTATACTAATTGCCTTTATACTATTTACAGTTCCATCCATAGTAAATAGTTTAGCTGATTTGGTATCTCAAGTTCCTACATATATAGATAAAACAGAGCAGTTTTTATTTGATTTAGGTAAAAGTTTACAATCAGTAGACCCTAACACACTAAAAGAATACGGTGACAAAATTATGAGTGTAATGCCTAAGTTTAGTAACTTGCTTATTGGCTCACTTGGAGGAATATTTAGTACTACATTCTCTGTTGGAAAATTTATAGTACAATTTCTTTTAGGTTTTATAATTTGTTTCTATATATTATTAGAAAAAGAAAAATTCTTATTATTTACGAAGAAGATAGTTTATATTTCTTTGGGTAAAAAGTATGGAGATTTTATAATAGAATTATGTCAGAGCTTAAACATGAATATTGGTAAATACTTTACAGGAAAGATTCTAGACTCTTTTATAGTTGGAGTACTTTCTGGAATTGGTCTTTACTTTTTAAAATCTGAATATGCACTGTTATTTGGTACGCTTATGGGTGTTATGAATATGGTTCCATATTTTGGTCCAGTAATAGGTATGGCACCAGTTGTAATAATTAATTTATTCTCTAATCCAACAACTGCACTAACTTCTTTAATTTATTTAATAATAATTCAGCAAGTTGAAGTTACATTTATAGAACCAAAAATCGTAGGTGGACAACTAGGTCTTAGTCCATTTTTTACAATACTAGCAGTTACTGTTGGAGGAGGATTTTTTGGTATACCAGGCATGATTCTATCAGCCCCTGTGATGGGTGTTATAAAGATATATTTCTGTGAATTTGTAAATCGTAGACATGATAAAATACAGATGGAATAAAAATACAATTTAATTACGATTTTGTAATCAAAGGTTACAGCTGTGTAACTGTAATATTATTCTCTTTAATGGTAATATTTAATTATAGGAAACATACAATATTATTAAGTAATGAATCTTATATAATTAAACACGAAAGAGGGTTTTAGTATGAAAAAAGCACTTATATCTTTATTAGTTTTATCTTGTTTGTTATTAACTGCACCAGTAAATGAATCTTCTTATGCTGATTCACAAAAGAATGTTCCTGTAAGCCAAAATACTAAATTGACTCAAGAACAAGCTAAAGAACTTTTAATAAAATACAACAATGAAGTTGATTACATATATCAAGGAAATGCTAGCGATTTCGAAGCACTAAAAGCTAAAAATCTTAACGGTTATGTATTTTTACCAGATGCAGATGGTGACATCGGTTACTTTGTAAATGAAAATACTTCTGAGATATATTACTTCCACCCAAGTGGATATCTTGAATTAGTTAATCAACAACAAAATAATAAATAACTAATAAAAAATGGATGCAAATTGATATAAATTTAGCATCCATTTTATTTTTATTTTAAAGTTGTTTCTTTTTTTTGCAATTTAAATATTTATTAATCTTGAGCTTGCTCTTTTATAAGTTTCTTTATATCTACAGCAGGTTCATCTTCCATTTTTACAACTTTACCTTCCCATGTTCTAAGCATAACATAATCTGTTCCTTTTGATACAAGGTATTGTGGAAGTAATGGAGTTTTTCCTCCTCCTTTTGGAGCGTTAACTATATATGTTGGTATAGCCATTCCTGATGTATATCCTCTTAGATACTCCATTATTTCAAGACCATCATCCACTGATGTGTTAAAATGTTTTGTTCCCTTTACATGCTTGCTTTGGAATATATAATACGGTTTTACTCTTATTTTTAATAATTCTTGATTTAAACATCTCATTACAAATTTATCATTATTTATACCATTCAATAACACTGCTTGATTTCCTAATGGAACTCCTGCATTTGCTAGCTTTTCACAAGCTTCTTTAGATTCTTTAGTTATTTCCATTGGATGATTGAAATGTGTATTTATATATATAGGATGATATTTTTTTAGCATATTACAAAATTCATCTGTAATTCTTTGTGGCATTGTAACAAGAGTTCTAGTTCCTAATCTGACATAATCAACATGTGGTATTTCTTTAAGTTGACTAAGAATCCATTCTAAATAATCATCTTTTAATGTAAGAGCATCTCCTCCAGTCACCAACACATCTCTTATTTCTTCATTTTCTCTAATATAGTCTATAGACTCTTGTATAATAGCTTTTGACTTGTGAGAATCTTGTTGACCAATATTTCTTCTTCTTTGACAGTGTCTACAATACATAGCACACTCATTTGTTACATTTATTATCAGTCTATCTGGATATCTTCTTGTTATACATCCTGCTGGATTTGTGTACTCTTCTCCCATTGGGTCTAAATCTTCTTGTTCATCTTCCAATTCTATATGTGTTGGTATGGACAGTAATTTTATTGGGTCACATATATCTTCTGGGTCTATCAGACTCAAATAATACGGGGATATCGCCCATCTAAACTGAGTACCAACCTCTTTTATATATTCTTTTTCTTTTTTAGTTAGAGTTATAATTTTTGATAAAGTATCTACATCTGTTATTCTATTTGATAATTGCCATTTGTAGTTATTCCAATCTTCTTCTGTTCCATTTAATAAATTTAATATTTTCTGTTTTCGTTTATTTATCTCTTCTTCTTTTTCAAGCCCTCTGTTAATCGTTTTTCTAGCCTGAATATAATCATCAATTTTTGATTTTAGTTCAGCAGCTCTCTCTAAGGATATTCTAGTTTGTTCATTCATAATTCTTCGCTATCAAAATTAACTACTCATATTATTTGATAGCATCCTCCTTTCTGATGTGTTTATATCATTCTGATAGGCAGATTTAACTTTGCCATATAGATTTTATAACAAATGAAATTGAACTTATTTTTGCATTTTTTCTGTTATTTTACACATTTGTGAATATTTTTCCACTTTCGTCAATAAATTACAATATATTATGCATTTTTTTTAACAAATGATTAATTTTTTCTATTTTTAAGAATTATTTTACCATAAAACGATTATATTTTCAAGATTATTAAAGTTAAAATTTTAATAGAAAATAAAGTATTTCATTAAATAATAAAAGCGGAGGCTTATTATAATAAATTTCTCCGCTTTTTTATTTATTTAATTAAATCATAGTAAAATAGCTCTGATTCTTAAGAAGTGACTTTATTATATTCAGACCTTTTTCCAATTCTTCTACATCCTTTGGAGCTGTTACACAAATACGAATTGCTTTTGGTACTGTAGAATTGCCAACAGAAAAACGTTCAGCACAATACACTTGAACTCCTAGATTTTTTGCACATATTTCAAATGACTTTCCATCCAATTCGTCAGGAAGAAGCAACCAACGAAAACTACAATTTTTATCACCAATTAAACTGTAATCTGATAAAATTTTATCAGCAACTTCATTTCTTTTTACAATCTCATCTTTTTTCTCTTCTATAATCTTATCTATAATAGGAGAATATAGTAAACGGTGTACTATTTCTGCCATAAATGGAGATACCATTAAATTCATGTTATATAGTGCTTTTTCTAGATTTTCCATATAGCCTTTTGGAGCAACTACAAATGCTATTCTAAGACCAGCACATAAAAATTTAGACGTGCTAAAAATATATACAGTATTGTTACTAGCCAAAGAAAATATAGGCGTTTGTATATTAGGTCTAAGAATACTATTTATTGCATCTTCAATGATTATTATATTATACTTTTTTGCTATATCTGCTATTTTTTGACGAGACAAGTTAGACATAGAATGTGTTGTTGGATTATGATAGTCTGGTATAAGATATATGCCTTTTATATTTTCATTTTTACAGTAACTTTCAAGAGATTCTGCTGACATTTCATTATTTTCTTGAGGAATTGGAATCAATTGAATACCTATCATTTTAGCTATTGATTTAATTCCAGAAAAACTCAAAGAATCTGTAGCAATCCTATCACCAGTTTTAAACAACCCTAGTAAAGTTGCACATATAGCATTCTGAGCACCTGTAGATAGTAGTATATTTTCTTCATTAGTATATAAATTATTTCTTTCTAACCATTTTGCAATTGATTTTTTTTGCATATATGTACCAGACGGAGACATGTATTGCAAAAACCTATCCATTTCTGGTTGTTTTAACACATTTTTAATAAAATCAACAATATATGTATTTTGCTCATAGGGAGGATGCACTGTTCCTAGTTCAATTATATCTTTTGATTCTGTTTGATATAACAATGTATTGCTCACATTTACATCAGATGAAATAAAAGTTCCTTTTCCCACTTTTGCACATATCAACCCCTTCTCTTCACAAAGTTTAAATGCTCGTGTTATTGTACTCAAATTTAAATCGAGAAAATCTGCTAATTCTCGTTGTGGAGGTAATTTATCTCCAGGATTTAAATTTCCTCTTTTAATATCTTCTTCTAATAACATCGCCAAAGTTTTATATATTGGTGGCTTTCGACTATTTAATTTTGGCTTCCATGTCATAGGATAGTTTTCAAATGAATTTATTGGCATATAATTACTCCTTTTAATATAATTGTCCTCCATACAATTTTATTATTGTATGCTTTTATTCTAGATGCTATACTTGTATTTGTAAATAGCTATTTCCAAATACAGAGAACAAGAGAGGTATCAATATGAAGACTATAGGCTTAATTGGAGGAATGAGTTGGGAAAGTACCATTACATATTACCAAGTTATTAATACAGTAATAAAAGAAAGATTAGGTGGGCTACATTCTTCTAAATGTATACTTTACAGTGTAGATTTTCAAGAAATTGAAGAATGCCAGTCTAGTGGAAATTGGGAAAAAAGTGCTAAAATTCTATCTGATGCTGCAATTAAATTACAAAATGCAGGGGCAGATTTTATTGTTATATGCACTAATACTATGCATAAAGTGGCAGATAAAATACAAGAAAAGATACACATCCCACTACTAAATATAGCAAATGTAACTGCTGAAGTATTGAAAGAAAAAGAAATAAAAAAAGTAGCTTTATTGGGTACTAAATATACAATGGAGCAAGATTTTTATAAAGATATAATTATTAATAATGGAATTGAGGTTTTAGTTCCAAATGAAGAAGAACGTGTAATAATAAACAATACAATATTTAACGAACTTTGTGTAGGAATTGTATCTGAATCTTCAAAGAAAGCTTTCTTATCTATTATAGATACGCTTGGTGAGCAAGGTGTAGATGGTATTATATTAGGATGTACAGAAATAGGTCTTCTAATTAAACAAAATGATACTTCTATTCCACTA